>CAVDLN010000062.1:8649-10382 GCA_963609805.1 Erysipelotrichaceae bacterium
TTTAAAAAGGGCGTCCCCGAAATTCCGCGGATACGGAATTTCGGGGACACCCGGAAACGGTCATATATTGGGGGATATCAGTAGATATTGCGCCGTTTCTTCCGTACGGCAAAGTACACGCCGATGCCGGCCATCACGGCAACAATCACCGCGCATATCACATATATGCCCGCGCTGATATCGATGTCCGATTTCAGTTCCTCCCACAGTCGGTTCAGAAGCTCCAGCTTTTCGGGAGTCAGGTTCTCATAGGCCGTGGCCTGCACATCGCCCGTATCGTACATGAGGTCGAACCCGCCGTCCTTGATGCTGTTCATGTACTCTATATACTCCTCGTTCTCCCGCACAAGCCGGTTGGGAGAGCCGTAATAGGTATATTCGGCATTGGCAACGGCGGGCTCCTCCGTCAGCATGAAATTGATGTAGCGCTCCGCTATCAATTTGTTTTTGGCGGAAGTCGGAATGCACATGGCGTCCACATACAGATTGGTTCCCTCGGACGGATAGTAGAATTCCAGATCCTCGTTCTCCTCATACATGGTCATGAAGTCACCTGCGTAGTAGGCGGCAATGGCGGCAGACCCGTTCTCCATTTTGTTGTATATCTCGTCCATGACATAGCCCTGGACAACCTTTTTCTGCTCCTTGAGCTTCTCCAGTGCCTGTCTCCAATCCTCCTCGCTGTCCGAATTGACGTCCAGTCCCAGCAGGTACTGCGCCGATCCGAATGCATCGCGTGAATTGTTGAACTGGAGAATATTTCCGGCATTGCGCTCATCCCAGAGCAGGCTCCAGCTGCCGATGTTGGGGTCATCGGGGTCTACCATTGTGGTGTTGTAGATAACACCGACCATGCCGAACATATACGGTACGGAATACTCGCATCCCTTGTCGTAGTAATCGTACTTCGCGTTCTCGCCGTAAAAATCCTCATGCAGATTGACAAGATTCGGGATATTCTCATGATCAAGCTTCTGCACCAGTCCCTCGGCAATCAGCCGCTGAATCATATAATCCGACGGGATGACCACATCATAGGACACCGACCCGGAGGACAGCTTGGCATACATATCCTCGTTGCTGGAAAAGGTGGAATAATTAACCTTTACCCTCTCTCCGTACGTCTCGTAGTACCATTCCTCAAACGCCGCGTTGGAGTCCAGCGTGTCCTCGGAACCGTCGGATATATACTCGCCCCAGTTGTACACATACAACGTCGTCGTTTTGACTGTCTCCCCCCCGCAGGAGGTAAGCAGCGGCAGGGCATACAGGCTCAGGCACACCGCCGTCAAAAGCAGAGCCGCCGCGCGCCGGGCAGCGGGGATTTTCATTTGATTTGAATGGCTCATGCACGGACACCCCCTTCCCGATGCTTTGCGCGCGCAGTCCGGAAGGAGCCGGCGAAATTAACCGCCAGCAGCACCGCCAGGATGATTACCACAATCAGCGCGCAGAGTGCGTACATGCTGAACTTGACATTGTGCGCCGTCTGGTTGTATACATACAGCGGCAGCGTCTGAAAATCGGGGGAGCTGACAAAGTGGGAAATGACAAAGTCATCCAGCGACAGGGTGAAGGACATCATGAGCCCGGACACAATGCCGGGTACGATTTCGGGCAGCTCTACCGCGAAAAATGCGCGGGAAGGCGTACAGCCGAGATCCTGCGCCGCCTCGGAAAGCGACCTGTCCAGCGTCTTGAACCGCGGCATAACCGACAGGACAACATAGGGA
>CAVDLN010000063.1:0-5955 GCA_963609805.1 Erysipelotrichaceae bacterium
GGAGCCGACGGACAGGTCGGAACCTACGAAAAAGCCGGAGGAGCCGACGGACAGGCCGGAGCCGACGGAAAAGACCGAGGAGCCGACGGACAGGTCGGAACCTACGAAAAAGCCGGAGGAGCCGACGGACAGGTCGGAGCCGACGGAAAAGCCGGAGGAGCCGAAGTCCGAGACCGAGCCGCCCGCAACCGAGACGGAAAAAGCGACCGAGCCGCCCGTGACGGAAACCGAAACGGAGGCTGTCAAAAACGGCATCGTGAAGGAGGACGGCGTACTCGTCTACTACGAGAACGGGGAAAAGGTCGGGGCGGGGCTTATATGCCTTGACGGGAAGTACTATTTCATCAAGCCGTCCGGTGAGGCGGTGCGGAATACCACCTACTACGTAGAGGACGGAGGAAACCTGCTTGCGCCCGGCTACTACGTGTTCGCCTCGGACGGCAGCATCACGCGCCGGTCCGGCAGCGAGCAGAGCCTCAACA
Source organism: Erysipelotrichaceae bacterium (assembly GCA_963609805.1). GTDB lineage: Bacteria > Bacillota > Clostridia > Oscillospirales > CAG-272 > CAMEON01. Next base: position 483 of record CAVDLN010000063.1, read on the forward strand.
GCTTCCACAACAGCACGGACGAGGTGGACGTGTACGGAAACGTTCCGATTTATAAGGTGGAGCAGCGGGATTCCAACGTGCGGAACATCCTGCTTCTGGGGACGGATTCCCGCAACGTGAGCAAGGAGCGCGGAAACAGCGACGTCATGATCGTACTGTCGATCAACAAAAAGACCAAAGAGGTCAAGATGATTTCCATCCTGCGGGACGTGCTGGTGCCCATTGAGGGGTATGACTGGAACCGCGTCAACGCCGCCTATCGGCTGGAGGGAGCGGGACTTGCCGTGAACACGGTCAACGAGGCGTTCGGACTGGATATTCAGGAATTTATCGTGGTGGACTTCAACGGCGTTGTGGACTTGATTGAGTATCTGGGCGGCGTGGACATTACGCTGACCGCCGCGGAGGCGGAGTACTACAACAAGAACGCCGCCAAGGAGTTCGGCGGCAGTCTGACCGCGGGCGTCGTCCATATGAACGGCGATCAGGCGCTGCTGCATCTCCGCAACCGCACGCTCGGAACGGATTTCGAGCGTACGCGCAGGCAGCGCGATGTGATGGTCGCCATGCTGAACCGGGTGCTGGGGCAGAGCATCAGCCAGATGGACGGCACGCTGGATTTCGTGCTGGACATCATCCGCACCAACATCAAGGCGGCGGATTTCCTGTCGGTCGGGCTGTCGATGGTTACCAATCTCTCCTCCGGCGTTGAGACCATGAGCGTGCCGAACCGCAGCCGGCAGGGCAGTGAGTATCGGTTCGCCTCCTACAAGGGAATGTCGATTCTGAAGCTTATAAACCCGGACAGCACGTCGAAAGAGGTGGATTTCGGGTACACGGAGCAGAAGATACGGGAATTTTTGTACGATTGAGCGCCGCAGGGCGATACAAGGAAAGGAATAAGCAATGAACATCGTATGTCTTGACATGGAAGGGGTGCTTGTACCCGAAATCTGGATTGCGTTCGCCGAGGCGAGCGGCATCCCCGAGCTGCGCCGCACCACGCGCGACGAGCCGGATTACAACAAACTGATGCAGTGGCGGCTCGGCATTCTGCGCGAGCACGGACTGGGTCTTACCGAGATACAGCGCGTGATAGCGACGATCGATCCGCTGCCGGGCGCGCGGGAGTTTCTGGACGCGCTCCGCGGCGATACGCAGGTGATTATCCTGAGCGATACCTTTGAGCAGTTTGCCAAGCCGCTGATGGTGAAGCTTGGAATGCCGACGCTGTTCTGCAACACGCTGCAGGTAGCTCCCTCCGGCGAGATTACGGGCTTTACCATGCGGATCGCGCAGTCCAAGCTGACGACGGTGCGGGCGCTGCAGTCCATCGGATTTGAAACGATCGCCGCCGGGGACAGCTACAACGATCTCGGCATGATCCGCGCATCCAAGGCGGGATTCCTGTTCAAATCCACCGATAAAATCAAGGCGGACAATCCCGATCTGCCGGCCTATGAGGAGTTCGGGGATCTGCTGGCCGCCATCCGGAACGCACTCTGATACTTTTTCGCGGGAAGCACTCCGTCCGGGGTGCTTTTCTGCGTAGAGGAAGCGCCGAATAAATCGGTGATTCCCAAAATATTCCCGTACAGGAGACATTGACATGAAGGTTTTTTTTCGATTTTTCCGGGACTATCCGAGGGAAAGCGTCCTGGCGCCGCTTTTCAAACTGCTGGAGGCGTGTTTTGATCTGTTCGTGCCGATTGTGGTGGCGCAGATTATCGACGGCGGCATCCGCGGAGGGAAGGGGGACGCCTATATTCTGCGCCGCGCCGGCATGCTGGTGCTGCTTGCCGTTGTCGGCCTGACCTGCACGGTTGTCGCGCAGTACTTCTCCGCGAAGGCGGCGGTGGGAACGGCAACCAAGCTGCGGCATGATCTGTTCGCGCACATGCAGACATTTACCTATGCTCAGACGGACCGCGTCGGTACCGCAACCATGATTACACGCATGACCAGCGACATCAACCAGATTCAGTCCGGCATCAACATGACGCTGCGGCTCACGCTGCGCTCGCCGATCATTGTGTTCGGCGCCATGATCATGGCGTTTACCATCGATGCGCATCTCGCGCTGATTTTTGCCGCCGCCATTCCGCTTCTGGCGCTGGTGGTGTTCGGCGTCATGCTGGGGGGCATTCCGCTGTACAGGCGGGTGCAGGGCAAGCTGGACGGTGTGACGGCCGCTACGCGCGAGAACCTTGAGGGCGTGCGTGTAATCCGTGCTTTCCGCAAAGAGGAGCAGGAGATCGAGAAGTTCGGGAAGGTGAATCGGGAGCAGACCTCCCTGCAGAACCGGGCGGGCAGGCTGTCTGCCCTCATGAACCCGCTGACTTACGTGATTGTCAATCTGGCGGTTGTGCTGATCATCCGGCAGAGCAGTGCTCCCGTGGACGCGGGGACGCTGACGCAGGGGCAGGTGGTCGCACTTGTCAACTACATGGCGCAGATTCTTGTGGAGCTTGTCAAGCTGGCGAATACGATATTTCTCATCACCAAGGGTGTCGCCTGCGGAAACCGCGTGGCGGCAATACTGGATATGCCCGCCGGCATGGATATTCTGCCGGGGGCGGACGTGCCGCAGGGGGAGACGGGGGACGCTCCGGCGGTTGCCTTTGAGCATGTTGAGCTGACATATCCCGGGGGCGGCGCACCGTCGCTGACGGATATAACGTTTACGGCAATGCCGGGACAGACGATCGGCATTATCGGCGGGACAGGCTCCGGAAAAACCTCGCTGGTCAACCTGATTCCGCGCTTCTACGAAGCAACCGGAGGCAGCGTCCGTGTGTTCGGACGCGATGTCAGGGAGCTTGACCCGGAGGCCCTGCGGGCGCACATCGGGATCGTGCCGCAGAAGGCGGAGCTGTTCCGCGGAACCATCCGAAGCAACCTGCTCTGGGGAACAGCGGACGGGCAGGCGGATGACGCCGCGCTGTGGGCAGCGCTGGAGGCGGCGCAGGCAGCCGATTTCGTCCGTGAAAAGCAGGGTGGACTGGATGCGCCCGTTGAACAGAAGGGACGCAACTTTTCCGGCGGACAGAAGCAGCGCCTGACGATTGCGCGGGCACTGGTCGGCAGCCCCGACATTCTGATTCTGGACGACAGCGCCTCGGCGCTGGATTTTGCCACCGACGCGGCACTGCGCCGGGCCCTGCGCGAGCTGCCCGGCAGACCGACTGTCTTTATTATCTCGCAGCGCACCTCGTCCATTCATGCCTGCGATCTGATACTTGTCATGGAGGACGGTCATGTGGCGGGCATGGGCACGCACGCGGAGCTGTTGGAAACCTGTCCGCTGTACCGCGAGATCCATGAGTCCCAGTTCAAGGGAGGTGAGGCACAATGAGCAAGGAAAACGGAAAGGCGCGGAAGCTGAACAGGGGAGAGTCTCTGGCCACCATGAAAAAGGTTCTGCGTTACCTGGCGGCCTACCGGGTGCTGTTCGCCCTGTCGCTGCTGCTCGCGGCTGCCGTTGTGGTGCTGACGCTGTATCTGCCGATTCTTACGGGACGGGCGGTTGATCTGTTGATCGGTGCGGGGGAGGTCGATCCGGACGGGAAGCTCTCCGGCATCCTGCTGACTGCCGGCGTCGTCATTCTGGCGACTGCGGTTTGCCAGTGGCTGATGAATATTGTAAACAATCATATCACGTTCGGGGTGGTGAGACGCCTGCGGCAGGATGCCTTTGTGCATCTGCAGAGGCTTCCGCTGTCCTACCTTGACAGACACCCGGTCGGGGATATTGTCAGCCGTGTCATTACCGATGCGGACCAGGTCACGGACGGACTCCTTATCGGATTCACGCAGCTCTTCACGGGCGTTCTGACCATTCTCGGAACGCTGGTATTCATGCTGCTTATCAATCCGCTCGTGACGGCGTGGGTCGTGCTGATAACGCCTCTGTCGCTGTTCGCCGCGGCTTTTGTGGCGCGGCGCACCAGTGCGCTTTTCACGCAGCAGTCCCGCATCCGCGCGGAGCAGACCGCCCTTGTGGACGAGCTGATCGGCAGTCACAAGGTGGTTACGGCTTTTTCGCACGAGGATGAGGCCGTGTCGGATTTTGACGCGGTAAACGGACGGCTGGAGACCGTTTCCCGCCGCGCAACCTTCTACTCCTCCCTGACCAATCCTTTCACCCGGTTTGTCAACAATCTGGTGTATGCCGGTGCCGCGCTGTTCGGCGCGCTCGTGTGCCTGCACCCGGTCGGCAGCCTTACGCTGAGTGTGGGAATGCTGTCCAGTTTTCTCTCCTACGCCAGCCAGTACACCAAGCCGTTCAATGAAATATCCAGCGTCATCACCGAACTGCAGAACGCGCTGGCATGTGCTGCCCGCCTGTTCGAGCTGATTGAGGCGCAGGCGGAGATTCCGGACGCACCGGATGCGGTCAGCCTGTCCCCCGCCGATGTCAACGGCAGCGTGGAGCTTGACGGTGTGGCTTTTTCCTACACGCCGGAGCGGGAGCTGATCCGCGATCTGACCCTGTCGGTAAAGAACGGACAGCGCGTAGCTATTGTCGGACCGACCGGATGCGGGAAAACCACCGTTATCAATCTGCTCATGCGGTTCTATGATGTGAACAGCGGGTCGGTGTCCGTCAGCGGGCATGACATCCGCAATCTGACACGGCATTCGCTGCGCGGAGCGTGGGGTATGGTTCTGCAGGAGACATGGCTCAGCGGCGGAACGGTGCGGGAGAATATCGCATTCGGAAGGCCGGACGCCACCGATGAGGAGGTCGTGGCCGCTGCCCGTGCCGCGCATGCCGACAGCTTTATCCGTCGCCTGCCGGACGGCTACGGCACGGTAATCGGGGATGACGGCGGATCGCTGTCCCAGGGGCAGAAGCAGCTGCTGTGCATTGCCAGGCTTTTCCTGTGCCTGCCGCCCATGCTGATTCTGGACGAGGCGACGTCTTCCATCGATACACGCACCGAGATGAAAATTCAGAACGCTTTCGCCAAGCTGATGAAGGGGCGCACTTCCTTTATCGTTGCACACCGCCTGTCCACCATCAAGGAGGCGGACATCATTCTTGTCATGCGGGACGGACACATTGTGGAGCAGGGCAATCACGAGGAGCTGCTGGCGCGCGGCGGCTTTTACGCGAAGCTGTACAACAGCCAGTTCGAGGCGTGAAAAAGGGCGGCCTGTCTTTGCCGGAGGGACTTGACAGGCGCAGTCCGGCCGTTGTATACTTACGGTATCTTGCTGTAAAGGAGTTTTCTATACTATGCTGAAAATAAAAAAAGCAGGTTGGCATACGGCTGCGGCTGCCGTGCTTTTGCTTTTGATTCTGCTGGTGACGGCGGCTGCCTGCACGGGCAGCGGCGGGGATGCCACGGAAACGGAATCCGGTACGTCCTCCGCCGATACGGCCGGCGGTACGGCATCGGAAACGGATCCCGGCACCGAAACGGAAACCGAAACGGAATCCGGTTCCGCGGTCGAAACGGAGACGGAA
>CAVDLN010000063.1:6018-10073 GCA_963609805.1 Erysipelotrichaceae bacterium
CCGAAACGACAACCGATAACGGGACGGGGACGGAGACGGAGACAGGCGCCGGCATGCTGCTGCATGACAAGGCGGTGCTGAAATACGTAAAGGCAAACAGCCAGTGCACGGCTGTCATGGCGGATGACCCGACGGAAGGAACGGTTCTGAAGGTGTATACGTCCGGCAAAGCCTTCAACGACCCCAATGTGGAGCTGTCCTACAAGCAGGCGGCGCGGCGGAAGCTGGGGGACGAGGTGGACCTGTCCGAGTACCCTTACCTGATTCTCAAGGTCAAGTGCGAGGGATGCACCAATTCGACATTCGAGCTGTTTTGGGCATCGGGCAGCAATACAACCGTGAGCAGCCGATGCAGAACGACCGTCGTGTTTGACAATGCGGATGATGGCTGGCAGTACATTGTGTTCAACATGAGCGGCAGCAGCGGATGGACGGGTGTCCTGAATTCCCTGCGCTTTGACTATGAGCTCACGGCTGCGGGCGAAGGGGAAACCATGTATTTTTCCTCTGTTGTGTTTGCGAAAACGCTGGACGGCGTGCTTGCCGCCATCGGAAATCCGGAGGACCCCCGCAAGGTTGCGACGGACCCCGCGCTGGAACCCGCCGTGGACAGCATGCTGGAGGTGACTGATCCCGCTGCGGAGCCGGACAACACACCCGTGCAGGCGGAGGCGGAGGATGCCGGCATTTCCCTGTGGTTTAACCACTCCTACACCAAGACGGCTGCGGAGGACACAACCTCCACGGGTCGCAATACTTACATGATGCGGCTGGCGAAAAACGAGATCGAGGACTGCCACCTGCTGCTGGCGGCTGCCGACGGGCGGACGGGACTTACGGTATCCGTGTCGGATTTCACAAACGGAAACGGAGACACGCTGACGGCCGATCTGCTGTATGCCTACTACTTCGACGATGTGGACGGGCAGACCATCCCCGACCCGACCCCGCGGGTGACGGAGGGTATGACCTTTGACCTGCAGGCGGGCAGAAGCCGGATATTCATTATCAAAGTGCATTCGGCTGCAGACAGTCCCGCGGGGCTGTACGAGGCAGTCGTGATCGTGAAGGATGCCTCCGGCAGGGAGGTCAAGCGCGCCAACGTGTCGGCGTATGTCTGGAACTTCGCTTTGCCGGAGAGTACGACGCTCAAGACCCAGATGGATCTGAGTTCGTGGAATATCTATGCGGCGCATGAATGCTATGAGGGCGACGGCGGTCTGCTGTATAAGAAATACTACGACTACCTGCTTGAAAACCGCATCTGTGCCTACACGCTGCCTTACGATACGCAGGGCTACTACACGGATGAGCGCATTACGGAATACCTGAACAACCCGCGCGTCGTGGCATTCAACCCCATCGGGTGGAAGCAGGAAGCGGATGCCGACCGCGTGCGCGCATCGTACAGGTTCCTATCGCAGAACCCCACATGGCTGGAGAAAGCATACTTCTACGTTGTGGACGAGCCTACGAGTCAGGCGGCACTGGATCGCATTAACGAGGTTGGCGAGATTCTGAAGGAGAATTTCCCCGGCTACAAGATGATGGCGCCGGAGCACGTCAACTACGCGCTCAACAAGGATTCGACGGCGGATTATTTCTCGGCCGTGCGGAACAGCATCAATGTCTGGTGCTACAAACCGTACTTCCATACCGATTTCGCGGCGTACCGCTACTCCCTCTACGCGGAGGAAAAGGCGCTGACCTATTGGAATACGCCGCTGCTGGAAAAGAATCTCGGCAGCTTTACCGATCGCATGAAGGCGGAGCAGGCAGGCGGCGACGAGCTGTGGTGGTATGTCACCCGCAACCCGGAATCGCCCGAAATTACGCTTTTGATGGAGACGCAGGCGGTGCGCTACCGTATCCTGTTCTGGCAGCAGAAGCTGTACGGCGTGGACGGGTTCCTCTACTACATGGTCAATGACTGGACGGATATCTCCGTCAACCGCGGACTTAACAGCAAGCATGAGGTCAACGCATCCTATCCCTACGACGTGTACGGAAACGGTGTTCTGCTGTACTGCGGCGCGTCGTTCGGCGAGGACGGACCGGTCGGCTCGCTGCGTCTGGAGTGCGTGCGGGACGGCATTGAGGACTATGAGTACCTGACCATGCTGGCGGAGTTGTACGGAACCGAGACCGTCAATGCGCTCATCAGCCGCCTGACGACTTCCATTTCCCAGTACAGCACCGACGAGGAGCTGTTCACAACCCTGCGCACCGCCGTCGGCAATCTGCTGGACGGGGCAGCGGATGCGCAGTAAGGAAAGGATAAGCCGATGATTGGCACGGGCAGCATTACATTGCCTATTTACGATTGGTTTACGGCGGACTTCGATTTCAAAACCGGACTGGGCAACCGGTACTCCGGTTCCGTCGGCACGGACGGGAGCACGGGGAGTCTGGGGAGAACGCTGTTTGAGTACAATGCCGTCATGCTCCGCACCGAACAGAAGGACGCGGACGGAAAGAAGCAGCAGACCGTTACGCTGCAGGTGTCCTGCGGGGTACGCCGTCCGTGGCCGGACGGCGCCGCATGGACGGACAGGCGGGAGAAAACCTTTCCCGGAACGCAGGCGGGGCTGGAGCAGGCGCTGGCATGGCTGGAGGAATGCCTTGCGGAAAGCGGTGTCGGCGCATAACCGCAATTTCATAAAGCTATAGACAGAAGCCCTCCTCGGGAAAAATCCGAGGAGGGCTGTTCTTGTCAGAGCGCATACGCGCAGAGCGTTTATTTATCGGTGCTCTGTATTTTCGGATAGCGGTGCGGGTCCTCCGTCTCACCGAGAAGATAGTCGATGCTGGTGCCGTAAAAGCGTGCCAGCTTAATCAGGACGGCAGTCGGGATGTCGTTTTCCCCCGTCTCGTATTTGGAGTAGCCTGTCTGTGACATGGAAAGCATTCTGGCTATCTGTGTCTGCGTCAGGTCACGGTCCTCCCGCAGGTCGCGGATTCTCGGATACATCGGTCGGCTCCTTTTGCATTTATTGACCATTATCATAAATTAATCTGTTTCAGAGTATTGACTTTTAACCTGAAACAGGTTATAATGTAAATAACGGAGGCAAATTCAATCACTTTTTATTCTATTTGACTATTTGACAGGAGGTTTAAGCATGGAGTACGCAGCGGGACCGGAAACACAGACAAAAAAGAAAAGACTGAACGGAGGGCGGCTTGTATTGACCATTATAGCCGTTGTACTTGCTTGGAGTCTCACCTTGGCGGGAATAGGATTTCCGCTGTACCTGAAAGCACCGGATTATCTGATGGAACAGGGGGATTATGTGACGGCTTATCGGATTGCAACAGATTCAACGAAAAAAGGTTGGATATTGACTGAATTCATGATAATCGCAGTTTTATCTGAAAAAGCAGATAACCTTTACTATCCTTCGTCACTTGAGGTTGTTGGTGCTTATGTGGCGATTGTAGAAAATTATATGACTGTTATGTGTCAGTATAAGACTTTGAATAGGGGCGAAACCAAAAAGGTTATGAGTTATACGGGCGCAATTGTAGATCTCAGTGCCGGAACAGGAACAACGTATTTGAATTCTTTGGATGATGAATTGGCTGAAAAACTGTATTATACCGTTCGAAATTCAGCAGAAAATGCTCGGATAATTCAAACGAGCAAGACACTTGACAGAATTAACGAACATTGCACAGATGAGGAACTGTTGTCAATTGCGCTAACATGGGATGACTTTTGGGCAGTGGTGGGGTCATGATATATCGAGTTATTATCAACAAACGTCAATGTCAAATTATTTTTTGAAGGAGAAAGCTATATGAAAACAGCATCCAAAGTATTTTTGATTCTCAATCTTGTGTGGCGAATACCATACGCTTTGATTATGTTGTGCGCAGCCGCATTCGGAACTTCGTTCGGTGTTCTTGTAACGGATTACACGATTGCAGGACTTGCTGTGGGGGTCACTTATGCGTTTATCTTTCTGTGGTTTGTCCCGGGAATCATTTTTGATTTCATAGGACTGGTCAAGTTGAGCAAGGCTTTCTGTAAGCAGGACGTGCCCACATGGCTC
>CAVDLN010000064.1:0-8890 GCA_963609805.1 Erysipelotrichaceae bacterium
TCGATATCCAGAAGGCGGGAGGCGGAGCCGACCCCGCCCTTCAGCCCCATACACATGGTGCCGCGGCCAGCGCCCACATCACCCTCGTCAAAGTCGGCACAGGCGGAGGCTACCGCGGCCTCCAGTTCGGCCGCACCGATCGGGCGGTCTGCCAGCCGATTCAGCACGGCGTCGTTGGTCTCACCGACAACGGGGTTGACGGAGCGGCATTCAATGCCGTCGCGGGCGCACTCCCGCAGCGTATGCGCCACCAGTGCCTCGGATACTTTTCCTACATTGAGCGTACCTGTCAGCGCGATAGGCGTCTCCAGTGTGCCCAGCTCATCTATCTGTATGCTGCCTGCCGTCTTTCCGTACCCGTTGATAACATGGAAGGCGGCGGTCAGCTTGTCTGCGTAAAGGTTGCCGGGAGCGGGCAGAATGACGGTGACACCCGTATTGTGCCCATCGTCTGCCGTTGTCGCGTGCCCGACCAGAACGCCGGTCACATCCGTGATTTTATTCAGGGAACCGGTCGGCATTTCACCGACGGAAATGCCCCAGTCCCGAAGACGTTTTCTGTTCATGGCTTCTAATCTCTCCTGCTTATAATTCTCTGACCGTGATACTCTGCGGAAAAACAGAAGCGGGGAAATCCGGAAGGAAATCCCCGCCTGAACCGTATGGCTATGAGCCGTGCGGCTCCGCACTCTTGCCCCCAAAAAGGGAAACAAAGGCAGTCCCGCCGAGCCGTGTACACAGACCTCGGAACCCTGTTTTGTCCAGGGCGGCGATCTATCCGCTGTTTTACTGCTCCCAGCATCCGCTCTCCGACGGGACAAGTCAACCGATCGAAGGACGGGAGGTCTGCAAACCGCAGCGCGAGTCAATCTCCTTTAATCTGATGTGGGTCACAATACCTGCGTATCACGCACCCCGCAGGAAAAAAGTCACTTTTTCTTTCCGGGCTGTTCCTGTGCCGGATTGATGTCGTAATCAGCCTCGTCCGACAGCATGTCGTCAAAATAATCGGCCACGTCGTCAAACTCATCGTCATCGTCTACCGTAACCAGAATATCCTCGCCGTCGTCGTCCTTGTCTGCACGAAGAATGACATACTCGCATATGTCCTCCTCCTCGGGCTGATCGTCCGTCGGAACCATGGCAAAGTAGGTTTTATCGTTCAGCACAGCCGACGCAATCACCTCAAACTGAATTTCGTTGCCTTCCTCGTCTGTCAGCGTGTAAAACTCGCCATCCAAATCCTTGTTTTCGTCCATACGCGGGGCCTTCCTTTCACGAGAGGGTGAGGATGATTCCGTTCTTTCCCCCTCCGTCACGACAATTATACACGAAAGAGGCGTGTTTGTCAATGGATTTTATGGATAATTTACAAACAGTCAACATTGCACCGCGGACGCACCGGTCTGCAGCGTCGTTTTCGGCCGGCGCGGAGAAAAAGTATTGCAATTTCCTTACAAATGGGGTATAATGTGTGCGCATCCCGGACTTTTCCGCGAGCGGGAGAGTCCGGGAAATAATTGACCGAGGAGAACAACCCATGAAGATCAGAAAACTGATAGCTCTTGTATTGTCACTGGCCATGCTCGCCGCCTTCTTTTCCGGCTGCAGCGGATCGGGAGAGACGGGAGAGGAAGAATTTACGGCCAACGACGATGCTCTGAACATCACGCAGCCGTTTTACGATGCACCGAAACTGCTGACGGATTCCGGCTCGGGGTCCGGCATCTGGGATTACTTTGCCGATGCGCTGAAGCTGTCCGGAAAAACCCTCATCAGCTCAACGATATCAAGTTTTGTCTCAAGCGGCGTGTCCTCGCTGCTGACGGATCTCGGCTTTGACATGCGGAGTATCGAACAGAAAAAGCTGGACAAGATTGACGAGGAACTGCAGGACCTGCAGAACTCCGTCACGCAGGGCTTCCAGAATGTTATGCGGAAGCAGGTGCAGATCTACAACGAAACCGTGATGGACGAACTTCTCAGCAAGTTTGACGAGGTACAGGATCCGGTTATAGTTCTGATGCGCACGCTGAATGACATTGCGGAGAAAGAGGCAAGCGGCCAGTACACCGACGAGGAATTGGAGCAGCAGCGCCTGACGTTTGCCAAAAACTGCGACAGCCTCAAATTCTCCACGCTTTCGTCCAATACGGCATGGTATTCGGCGCGTATGCTTGCGACCTCTGTCATGTCACCGAGCAAGTCCAACTCTTCGATCACACTGTGGAGTCTGTACGAGGACACCTTCGGTGCTTTGGAAAGCTGGGATTACATGACCGTGAAGCCCCGGACGGAGTTCATCTGCTATCTGGCGTTCCTTGTCAACGGACTGGCGCAGCTGTCCAAAATCGCCGCTGATTATGAGTTGAGCCTGCTGCCCGAGGGAGATTCCAATCGGCTTACCATCACGGGCGGCGTTAACACGATGGCTCTCGAGGTCAACAAAATGAACGAACTGTTCCAGGAGGAGCTGCTGAAACTCGAGGAAATTCAGAAGCGGCATGACGAGGAGCACATCATCACGCACCGTGACCGCAGCACGGATTCGGAAGGCAATATTGTCATCACGGAAGGAATGTCCCTGTCGACAAGAATCCTGCCGATAAACAACGGCAATTCAGATTATAACTATGCCGCATACAACCACGATGAAGGAGCGTCCTTTATCAAGGACGGGTCCGGTGTCGGCGCCGGCGGATGCTATCACCACTATATCTATACGCTCAGCTGTGCGAAGATATATGAGCTGTATGAGACGCTGTTTGACGAATACAGAAAATATGCCAAGTCGCTCGGGTACAGCAACTACACGGATTTCACCATGAAGGATTACCTTGCAACGATCGGCTTTACGTGCAGGGACAGTGAGAAGGACTACTTCACCAAGAGCGAAGGATTTTATATCGGCACGGTGGATATCACCGGGTCTACCGATTCGACAACCTCTTACAATTCCCTTGTGACCGCGTTTGAAAGCTTCAAAACGCAGAGTCTCGACATGGTGCAGCATTCCATTGTTCAGATATCCAGATCCTGGTGGAACCCGTCCAACCCCGAGTACACCAAAAAGATTAACCTCGGCCATTGGTATCTCTGCTTCCTGCAGCCGGATCAGGAAACGCTGGCCGGTGAGATTACAACTACGGAAATATCCCTCAGCTCCACCGGCACATCCACGATTACCAATCTTCATTTCAAGGGAACAGCCACCTGGAGCAAGGACATGGGGACGGAAGTCAAGCTCCGGGACGAGCATAAGTAAAGGCGCACATCCGTAAGGGGAAGGAGACCGCATGGAAACACGCACGATAAATCCGGGACGGACACTTGCGGCCGTTCTGGCTGTTGTATTCTGCTTTTTGGCATTTTCGTCCTGCCGCACTGCGGACAATGCCCCCGTGCTTTCACGGGCGAATATTTCGGAGGATACGAAATTCAAAGCCGCTACGGTGGATATTTCCATCGACGGATTCAATGAGCTCGGCTTTGCGCTGGGGGACAGCTGCGACATTTCCTTCAGCAACGGCTATACGCTGACGGATGTCCCGTATTTTGACGGCTATTACGTCAAAAACGGCGCTCCGGTCATTGTTGCCTATCCGTCCAGTCAGTATCTGAGCATCACGCTGAATAACGTCGGCATATGGGATACGGCCGGTCTGACATCCGACTGCACCGTCACCATCACGCTGAACACGGCAAAAAAATATCTCGCCACGCAGGAAGCCCTGGGCCAGAGCTATTCGCTGAAGCGGGAGGACTATGGCGATGACGAGGAATTTTCCAATTTCCGGTCACTGTCCGGCGGAAATCTGAAGGACGGGCTTGTATATCGGGGTGCCAGTCCGGTGGACAACAGCCGCAAGCGCGCGGCCTGCACGGACGGACTGCTCCGGAAATACGGAATCGCAGCCGTTATCGATCTTGCTGATTCGGACGACGACATGAAGGGGTATTTCGTAGAGGAAGGATTCTCATCCGCATACACCAAGGCTCTTTATGAGAACGGGAAGGTCATCACCCTGTCCATGGGTTCGAGCTACGCTTCGGATTCGTACAGGCAGAGCGTTGTCAGCGCGTTCCGCTATATGCTGACGACGGGCGGACCGTACTACATTCACTGCATGGAAGGGAAGGATCGCACCGGATTTGTCTGCTGCCTGCTGGAGGCACTGGCAGGGGCGGACTATGACGAGATGCGTGCGGATTATATGAAAACCTACGAGAATTACTACAAGATTTTCGAGGACAGCATGCCGGAAAAGTATAACGCGATTGTTTCCCTGTACTTCGATTCCTTTATGGAGTGCCTCACGGGCACGGCGAATACGGACGGATTCCGGCAGGAGGACATTGAGGCGGGGGCTCGGGAATACCTGAGGATCGGCGGTATGTCTGACAGCGAAATCGACAGCTTTATCGGGCTGATTTCAAAGTAAGTACATTCTCACAGGATATTCCGCAGTATGCCGTAGCCCAGCGCAAGCGTCAGCGTCACGGCATGCACGGCGAACGGACGCATGGGAAAGGAAACTTCCCCTGTTCGGATGTAACACCGTATAACCGCTGCAATCAGCCAGCCGAAATAGGCAATATACAGCGGAAACAGCATATTGTCGGAAAAAGCATCCCGGATGTTCAGCCGGAGCAGATCCGCGGCGGCGTGCGTCATGCCGCAGCCGGGGCATAAAAGCCCGGTAAGAGCGCGGAGGGGGCAGGGAAGTCCCCCGCCGCGCCGCAGAGCAAGAACGGCGTATGCCGCGGCCGCGGCAGCCAATGCGGCAGTCACTGCCGACGCAATGACTGCCCGCCGGAGCACGCCCGGCTTGCGTCGCTTTCCGAATCCGTTTTCCTTTCTCATACGTTCCCTCCAGAAACGCATTCCGGGGCGGCATGATATGCCGCCCCGGAATGCGTCTTGCTTTTCTATGACACGGAACGGAAATCCGTCCGCACAGCTGTTTTTTTACTCTTCCGTTTCTCCGAGTTTATCAAGGCTGTCGTTGATCTTTGTCAGGCGCTTCGGTATGGAGCGGTTCCAGCTTCTCATCTGCGAGGAAACCGTGTTTTTCTTTCCGCTCATGATCGGGCGCATAAGGTCGCGCAGGCAGCTGCCGGTCAGAATGTTGGAGCAGGTCTGCGAGAAGTCAAAGTAGAGCGACTTGAAAATAAGGTTCAGAATCTGCTCGGACTGCGGGTCCTGCATATACCGGGTCGACAGCGTGTTGGTGTAGTAGGCGGGACGCACAACATTGTAGCTGTGGTAGGCCATAGACTCCAGTACGGCTGCCAGTTCCTCGGTGCGGTCCTCGCCTCTTACGCCGGCGGAGATACCGAAGGAGCTGACCTGATCCTGCACGTAGGAGCGGTACTCCTGCGTTGTGCTGTATTTCGGAATCGGAGCGATACCGTAGGACAGTGCGGAGAGCTGGTCAATGTTGGTTTCCATGTTCCAGAACATCAGGGTTGCCATCAGGGAGTTGCCCTTGCCGAAGGTATCCACAATGTTTGACTTTCCGACATCGTCCATGTCGGAACCGGAGTACATATAGGTTCCGGAATCCTGCAGCAGCTTCTGTACGGCATCCACAAGCTCGGTGAGCTGTGCCTGCGCGTCGGAGTTGAATGTCAGCTCCATTGTTTCGGGATCCTTGGTAATCAGCGCAACACCGCCGGAAACCATGTACGGGTCAACACTGACGATATTGCCCGTGATAAATCCGTAGGCATCATCGTCCGTGCGCTTGCTGTCGCCGGACAGATCGACATACATGCCGCTGATCAGGCTGTACTGGTAGTCCAGAGTCCAGTCTCCGCGCATGACGACATCGTACAGATCCTCCATCTTATTGTTCTCCATGACGGTACGGTTATAGATCGTCAGGAACATGAGACGGAACATGGAAATGGCAATAGGGCCGGATGCCAGATACTGACGCTTCTCGGATGTAAAGGTCGTCAGGTTGTTGTAGCCCTGTGTCCAGTAGCTCTTGCTCGTATCGATATTGTCGAGCACGGACAGGTTCTTGTACTGACCCTCAATGGCGGGCGTGATGGCCACATAGGTGCCGTTGGAGACGAGATCGTACTCCGGGGTTCCGTTGGAGGTACTGATATCCGTCTTTACCTTGGTTGCAACGTTTGATCCGTCTTCGCCGATCAGATTGAGCTTCACGTGCAGCTGCGACTCAACCAGCTGGTTCCGCTCATATACGGCATCCGACACGGTGCCGTTTCCGAGGCCCTCGCTTACAAGCTCATCCTCGCGTCCGGACGCCTTGGCATAGATAATCGTCACCTCATCATCTTTGTAGTTCAGATTGCTCGGCAGGTCGCAGACCAGTGAGGTATCAATGTTGGCTTCCGTTTCGGTCTCCTCCGATTGGGTGGCCGATTCGCTTTCCGTGCTCTCGCCGCTGTCCCCTGTTCCGCAGGCGGCAAGGCTGAGCAGCATCAAAAGAGCCAGCAGAGCACACAGTATTTTTTTCATAGTTTTTCCTTTCTCGGTTTCGTATTCGGAGGCATTCCCCCATAATTGTCTTTATTGTACATGAAAGTGTACGTTTTGTCAAGAGATTTCGTAAATTTGAAGAAATGAAAACCACATATGTGAACACCTGCAGACAAAAAATGTAAAATTTGCGGAGAATTCCGCTTTTTTTCTTGACAAAAAAGGCGCCGTATGTTAGAATTCTGTCCGGAAAAAGACCCGCATGTGATACGGAGTACGGTTTGTCTGCACTGGCTGTGTGGGGTTTGAAAGGGAAATCGTACATGACAGTCGGCAACGAAAATTCACTTGTACCGGTGACGGTAACGGTAATCATGCCCGTGTATAACGCGGAGCGGTATGTGGCGGAGGCTGTCCGCTCCGTTCTTGCGCAGACATACGGGGAGTGGGAACTTTTGATTATAGACGACGCCTCAACCGACCGCACGGCAGCGATAGCGGAGGACTTTGCAAAAGCCGATTCCCGCGTGCGGCTGATCCGCAACCGGCAGAACATGGGTGTGGCGTACACGAGAAACAAGGGGCTGGATATGGCGCGCGGCGCATGGGTTGCGCTGCTGGACGGCGACGATGTGTGGCACAGCGGGAAACTGGAAAAGCAGCTGGCGCTGTCGGAAAAGGCCGAGGCGGATATCCTCTACTGCTCCTACGCCATGACGGACAGAAACGGGGTGCACCGGTCGGATTACATTGTCCCGGAAACGACATCATACGAGGCCATGCTGAGGAAAAATGTTCTGAGCTGCTCGACCGTGATGCTGTCCCGCCGCATTGCCGATTCCTGCCGGTTTCCCGTGAATTGCTATCATGAGGATTATGCCTATTGGCTCATGCTGCTGAGAAACGGATACAAGGCGGCTGCGTGCCGGGAGGTTCTGGTCGATTACAGGGTCGTGAAGGGATCACGCTCCGGAAACAAAATCCGCTCCGCACGGCAGAGGTGGAGAGTATACCGGAAAATCGAAGGGCTTCCGCTCGGGAAGTCGATTCATGTTTTCCTTTCCTATGCGTATTGCGGACTGGTGAAACACGGAAAGCGGGAAAAATAAAATTTCCCGCTTTCTTTTTTGATTTGGCGTCAGCCCTTTTCCGCAAGGGCTGCGTATTCCGCATCGGATACCGGCTCGCACCACTCGTTGCGGCACTCCTCTCCCGGCACTTCCACGGCAATATGGGAAAACCAGCTGTCCTTCTTGGCACCGTGCCAGTGTTTGACATTTGCGGGAATCCGTATCACACTTCCCTCATGCAGACTGACGGCCTCCTTTCCTTCCTCCTGATACCAGCCCTCTCCGGCCGTGCAGAGAAGCAGCTGCCCGCCGCCGCGTGCAGCGTGATGAATGTGCCAGTTGTTCCGGCATCCCGGCTCAAAGGTCACGTTCGCGGCAAAAAGCCCGCTGTGCGGATCTGTGAGGGGATTCAGAAACGAGTTTCCGATAAAATATTTTGCGTAGGCCGTGTTCGCCGCGCCGGTCCCGAAGGGGTTGTTCTTTTCAAATTCACTCTGTTTTTCGTATTTCACGGTAACGTCTCCTTTTTCATGTTTTTCAAAACTTTCAGACTGTTGCATACCGGATCCAGACGGCACCGCTTTCAAAGGACTGCACATCCGTGAGTTTCAGCGGCGTGACCGCCCTGTCTGCGGGCAGTCCGTCGAATACGGCACTCATGCCGCCGCGTCCGTCGATGCCCGCCCCGATGAGAATGCTGATCTCGTCCAGAAGACCCGCCGCAAGAAATCCCGCGTTGATATGGCCGCCGCCGACAACTGCCATTCTCCGGACGCCGAAGGCATCCGCAAGGATTTCGCAGGCGCGCGGCAAATCAACGCTCTCCCCGCCGCAGGCGATCCAGGAAATATGCATTTTCTCGAGATACTCCAGATATTCCCGGCTGACCAGCGGGCAGGTCAGTATCAGAACGGGATTCTCCTCACCGGACTGATCGCTCCAGAGCAGTGTTCCGTGTGTGTCAACTATGACCTCATAGCCATCCGCGTCTGCCGCCTTAAAGTACGCCTTCCTGCCGAGCGGTGTGGCCGTTCCGCACGAGAACTTTCCAGGCAGAGCCATCTCGAGCTCAGCCGTGACGCGTCCGCTGACATGCGTCGGCACATCCAGCGCATTCAGGGTGCTGTAATATTCCTGCACGCCCGGCAGGCTCTCGGTCATGGCACAGTCTATCCGTCCGTCTACGGCTGTCATCATGTGGCAGATAATATAGGGTTTGCTCATTGCATATTCCTCCCAAAGGGTATTTTCACCCTAACTATAAACCTTAAACCGGACTTTAAGTCAAGAGCTTTCCCGAAATTAATCTTTTTCTCCGTTTCTTTATCCTGTCGGTTTGTGATTCTTTCGGTCCGCGGTATAACAT
>CAVDLN010000064.1:8923-9901 GCA_963609805.1 Erysipelotrichaceae bacterium
CTACTGGGTTTTCAGGGGTTCTTGTTAACGGTTGTCCCCTTGGTTGTCCCCGAGTAAATCGCGGTTTTCTATGCATCCTTCTTAAAATATCATAAGCCTTTTTCATTGAAATCGCAATAGAAAAGAGTCTGACGACGATAATCATCAGACTTCTTAACTTGTCGGTGTTACTCAGCGTTCACATACATTGTGCGGAATGTTTGATTCACAATAGATGATAATGCATCCGGGCTATTGTATTTAACCTTAGCGTATATATCCATTGTGATTTTGCTGTTTTCATGTCCGGCTAAGTACTGCACTGTTTTCGGATCAACACCCGCATAAATCAGGTTTGTAATATATGTGTGTCGCAGCTGATGAGGAGTTACCTGAAAGTCCAGGCTGTACACAACATTACTGTTGTGGGAAGCTTTCTCTCCGAGGACCGGCGTTATGGTATGCGTGATTTTTTGACCGTTTACGTACCTCACATAAGTTCGTTCCTTAGTACTTCGCGTTTCGATATACTTCCAAACTCTTTGAAATTGTGTATATGACAGTGCTTCGCCGTTCCTGTTTGCAACCACAAAACTCGATTTGCTGTTTGCTTTTGCCTCTCTCAGACAATCGACTAATGGTGGCGGAAGCGGTATGTCTCTTCTTGCGGCCTTTGTTTTTAACTCATCGAGAATAACAGGTCGATTATGCTCTGTGTGCCAAGCTCTTTGAACGGTCAAATACGGCGACTTTTCCTCCAAAAATACGCAGTCCCATTGAAGTGCAAGAATTTCTTCTCGACGCAAGCCGCAATAAAGACCTATCATAACAAATATATACGGCGGCAGTCCTTTGATGGCTGACAGAAGTTTTTCTACCTGCTCATCCGTTAATGCCTGCTTGGGCTTTGGTGTTTTTCCTCCTTTGGCTGACAGCTTTGCACATGGTGAGCTTTTAATGATGTTACTGTCCTGAGCTGATGTGAAAATCAGCTTATAC
>CAVDLN010000065.1:0-9756 GCA_963609805.1 Erysipelotrichaceae bacterium
CTAAAGAACAATGCAGGGCTTTGTTCGGATACCTGTGTGAGTTAGGCGTCAAAGATCGTCTGGCAGAGTCTGCCGAAACAATGCTTTTGCTCGGAAAAGTGCGTGAAGCGGGAGAGACGGTCAGACTGTGGAGCGTATTGACCGGTGCTTTGACGGATATCGCCGCATTGCTTCCGGATGACGACGGTGCGCTGTCCATTGATGCCTTGTCAGCCGCATTGGAATTGTATTTTGAGGAAACCGATATGGGAGCTGTCCCGGCACGGCACGATTGCGTGACAGTCGGATCTGCATCCACCCTGCGTCTTGAAAATATGGAGGCGGTGCTTATACTCGGACTGTGCGACGGTGAATTTCCGCAGGCGGTTACCGATACGGGACTTTTGACCGAGCAGGATAAGAAGACGTTGGAGACTTTCGGGATTACGTTTGACAGCCGCGCCTCCCGCTTGGCCACAGAGGAATTACTTTATATTTGGCGTGCAGTTACCAAGCCGACGAAACAGCTTTTGCTTTTTACCCATTCAACCACGGCGGACGGATCTGCCAAAGCTCCCTCTCTTGCATTCAATCGAGTAAGGTATCTTCTTCCGTATTTGAATGTAATTGCCTTCCCGGAGAATTCACTTGAGATGGGCGCGATTTCCTATCGTCCGCCTGCTTCCGATACGCTCACTCCTGCTGCTGTACATAAGGTATTGGGGGAACAGATCTGGCTGTCCCATACGGCATTGCAAAACTATGCCAGATGTCCGTACAGCTTTTTCGGTTCGCGTGTGCTGCGGCTGCGTGCTCCTGCAGAGGCTCGCATGGATGCCGTGAACGCAGGCGTCTTTCTTCACCATGTACTGGAAGTTTTTTTGCGAACAGCATTGGATCAAAATAAAAGAATCAAACATTTGACCGAGGAGGAAACCACTGCTGCGGCAGACCGTATCATACAGAACTACATTGCCGAACTGTGCGGCGATATAACCGGGAATGGGCGCCTGCTTCACCTGTTTGCGCGTCTGAGAACCGTCGCTTTAATGCTGCTTAGGACAGTGCAGGCGGAATTGGAGCAAGGTACTTTTACGGTATCCGGCCTTGAGTGGGATACGCACGGCAGGCGTGAAGGAGACCCGTCACCGCTTGAGGTTTCCCTGGAGCTGCCGACAGCGTCAGGAAGTGATAATGTGTTCCCGACTTCCTCGACAGTGAGCATACTGATGGGCGGAAAAATTGATCGTGTGGATATATTCAGAGACGGAAATATCGTATATGTCCGCGTAATCGACTACAAATCATCGCGGCATGTTTTCTCCGAAAAGCAGGCATGGAAGGAAATGAATATCCAGCTTCTGATTTATTTGTTTACTCTGTGCTCACCCCGCAACCGCTGGCTTTTTACCGATTCAGACGGAAAGCTGCCTGATGCAGTCCTTCCTGCCGAGGCACTCTATTTAAGTCCGACCGAGGAGGACGACGGAAGCTTTTCTCCGTGCCGTTCCGGAATTATTCTGAACAGTGACGAAGTTCTTCACGCGGCAAGTGCCGATCTTTCCCTCGACTATTTACCGGGCCTGAAGACAGGCAAGGAAGGCACACTGGTTGGTTCTGCCTTATGCTCGTCCGAGCATTTCGAGGAACTGGATGAGAAGGTCAGATCACTTATCCGGCAAATTGGTGAGGCTATATATGACGGAAAGGCATCCCGTACCCCCGGGGAGGAAGCATGCCGTTTTTGCATTATGCGCGACGGATGCCCTATGGCGAGAAGAATCGAAAACAGCTGAAGGAGGAACGTTCTGAGATGACCAGGCATTGGACAGCAGCACAACTTGCTGCCATGAATACAAGAGGAAGGACGCTCCTTATATCGGCTGCTGCCGGTTCGGGAAAAACGGCAACGTTGACCGAGCGTATAATTCGCCGTCTGACAGATCCGGACAATCCGGGCGACATAACAAGGATGTTGATTGTCACCTTCACGCGCGCTGCAGCTGCCGAATTGCGGGAACGTATTTCAGACGCGTTGAACAAGGCAATTGCCGCGCAGCCGGATAACCGTCACCTCCAGAGCCAGCTGCTGCACCTCGGTGCTGCGCACATTTGCACTATCGATGCTTTTTGCATGGAGCCATTGAAGGCTCATTTTTCCGAGGCGGGATTGCCTGCTTCTTTTCGGATTACAGACGAAGCGGAACTTGCACCGCTGTGCAAAAGGGTGATGGATGATTTGATTGATACTTTTTATCAAAAGTATGCGCCGGACCGTCAACCCGAGTATACCGCCTTTTCCATGCTGAACGGGAACGATTTTGCGGATCTGTGCGACGCATTGACGCCGGTACGTCATGATGACAAACTGCCGGACTCGCTGCGAAAATTATA
Source organism: Erysipelotrichaceae bacterium (assembly GCA_963609805.1). Classification (GTDB taxonomy): domain Bacteria; phylum Bacillota; class Clostridia; order Oscillospirales; family CAG-272; genus CAMEON01. The sequence goes on from CAVDLN010000065.1 coordinate 2,374, forward strand.
TGAAAAACTCCTCACCTATCCCGACGGTCTGGAGCGGCTGAAAACAGAAGCCGCAGAATTGCGGAGTGGAAGTCAAATGGACTTTTTGGCAACACGGACAGGCTCCGTTCTGCGGTCATACAAGGAAGAATTCTGCAATTCAGCAGGAGGCTTCTATCATAACGCACTGAACGGTTTTTCCGATGACGAGAAAGCGAAAAAGGCATGGGGAGCTGCCTTCGCGTACGAGGCGGACTTTATTGACAAATTGTCTGCGGCCGTCACCTATGACGACGTACAGTGCTGCCTGCGCAACTTCAGCCCTCTGCGGTTGGGCACTCTCAAAGGACAATCGCCGGAACAGATGATATGTAAGGAACGTCGTGCAAAATATGTCGATGAAATAAAGAAAAACCTACGGGACAAATGGTTTTCCGCTACGCCTGAGACTGTCTCGGACGACATGCTGCGGACGGCGCGCATGTGTGAAGTTTTATACGACTTTCTGACGCAATATGACCGGGACATCACTGCCGAAAAACATCGGCGCGGAATTTGCAACTTTACGGATAACAGACGGAATCTGCTTCGTCTTTTAAGCAATCCGGACGGTTCTCCCAGTTCCGTTGCCGTTGAGTACCGTGAGAACTTTGACGAAGTATATATCGATGAGTACCAGGACGTGGATGCTGTACAGGATGCCATTTTCAGTCTCATAGGAGGCGATCACCGGTTTATGGTCGGTGATATCAAGCAGAGCATCTATGCGTTCCGGGGTGCCGATCCGTCTGTTTTTGCCGCTTATCGCAGCACGCTGCAGCCGTTGACAGCAGTAGAGTCAGCTGCCGAATCTTTAAACGACAGCCATGGGCGCAGTATATTTATGTCAGACAATTTTCGGTGTGACGAACCCGTAATACGTGTCACCAACGGTATTTGCGGACATCTGTTTCGGGCCTGCCCGGAGAGTATAGGATATCGGGATGAGGATGACCTGAATTTTTCAAAACAGGTACAGGACGGATACGATTCCACGCATGTTCAAATTGATATCATATATAGTGACAAAGACGAACCGTCAGAGTACGAGCAGGCGGAACAGCAGACGCAGTCCGACGGGGATGATTCGCCGAATCCTGAATTTGTCCATATTGCCAACTGTATTGCCGAGCTTCTTCGGAGCGGGACTCGCTTGGAAAACGGAGAGCCCGTAAAACCGGGGGATATTGCAATCCTCATGCGCTCGAAAACACACTTCCGCGAGCTGACAGCGGCACTTGCCAATGCTGGCATTCCCGTGGGGTGCCAGGAGCTTGAAGCAGCAGATGCAGGACAGGATCTTTTGCACGGAACGGATATGAGTTACTTGCTTAACCTGCTGCGTGTACTGGATAACCCGAACCGGGATGTGCCATTGGCGGAAGTATTGCGTGCCCCTTATCCGGGCTTTTCGCTTGAAGATTTAATAAACATTCGCGTAGCAGGGGAAGGTTCGCTTTACAATGGGTTGTGCATAATGGCGGCATCGGACGACGAGAGTGCGGAGAAGGAAAAACTTCCGCAGCGTGCGGCAGATTTTCTTCGCTGGTTGGAGGGTTATCGAACTCTGTGCTTTACTCTTTCTGCTGAGGGCATCCTGCGTATGCTTCGCCAGGATCGGCATGTTGCGGCGCGAACCGGGCAGGCGTTTCTCTACCTGTATGACACTGCGCGCAACATGCGTTCCGGAAGCTTTACGGGTGTATATGATTTTATCAGATATTTTGAGCAAAAATTAGAAACATCCATGTCTATAATGCCCGGTGGAAGCGGAAAAACTGACGACTATGTTTCAATTATGTCGATTCATAAGTCGAAAGGATTGGAATTCCCGATTGTTTTCGTTTCAAATTGCGGTGCAAGGATGAACAGCGGCCGTAAAACAGAAGATATGGTATTCGACTCATTCTGCGGATTTGGTATGAAGCTGTTTTCCCGCGCAGGCCAGAGAAAATACACGACGCTGCCATTCCGTACGGTATCTCTCGCGGTTTCAAGACGGGAGCGGGAGGATGATATGCGGGTGCTGTATGTTGCCATGACGCGTGCACGGGAACGGCTTTATATTACTGGGACCGGCAAGCAGACGCTCCCGCCGTCTTTCAAGGAGGGAGATCGCTATGCGGCTTTGTCCTGCGGAAGTTTTATGGGCTGGATTGCCGCCGCATGGCAGGAACATCCGGAATTGGCAGCCTATTGCGACTTGAATCTGCTGCCTGCGATGTCCATCCGGCCTGTGCAGCCGCTTGCACGTTCAGCAACGGAAGCGGCTGCGGCAGATGAGGAGCTTCGTGCAACACAGGCCTATTACCGCAGCCTTGCAGAGAAAATGCCTGTACCGACACCCACGGAGGCATTGCTGCGTAGTCTGCCGACAAAAGTACCTGCCTCCAGAATGGTTGCAAATATGGTGGACAAGTGCGTCTACTTTTCTTCGGATCTGCTCGTTGGGGATGAGGATCAGCTTCCGGATTCCGAGTGCGGCTTCGGCGGTTGCGACCCACGTACGATTGAAGCGGTTCGGGAATCTATCCGAATGCTCCGGGCCGATAACGATGCGGAGGAATTTGAAATACTGCTTGCGGAGAACAGCAGACCGACGGCTGCAGAACGTGGAACGGCCATGCATCTCTTTTTGCAGTTTTGCGACTATGAGCGAGTATGCGAAAACGGATTGGACGAGGAATTGACGAGGCTTCTGAGAGAAGGATACCTGAACGCACGAACGGTGGACATTCTTGACCGCGGCGCAATTCAGCGTTTTTTCAAAAGCAGATTTTTTTCGGAGGTGCGCAAGGCTTCAAATGTGCGGCGCGAATTTCGGTTCGCAAGATTTGTCCCTTTTTCATCGTTAACGCAGAATCAAACGCTGAAAGAGGCACTGGAAAACCGCACATTGTATGTGCAGGGATCCGTGGATATTCTGTGTGAGTACTCGGACGGCGGCATAATGATTGCCGACTATAAAACCGACCGCATAAGCGCGGAGGAGAGGGAGAATTCTGCCTTGCTGGCAGTACGTCTGGCTGGCACGTACGGCTCACAATTGGAGCAATATGCTGCTGCCGTCCGCGAGATATACGGAAAAGATCCGGAGCATATTTTCATATATTCTGTGTCGTTGGGCGAGGCAGTAGAGGTGAAATTGGAAAACATATCGCAATAAAAGAACTCTGCAACCGCTTTTTTTGCAGGAAGTGTGACGGCTTCCTGCAAAAATATTCTGTTTAAATTCAGATATCTATTGACAATTCAAACAGACGGTGATATAATACGGGCAAATGAATAAAAGTTGCGCTATTGGAAGTCAGCAGGAGATGCCGCAAGGCAACCGAAGGAGTAACACTCTCAGGTGTCCGGATATCCGGATAGGAACTGCTGGCGGATAGCACTCCGGAGAAGTCCTCACAAAGGATGCCGAAGGGGCAATGCGGATGCAGGGAGACGACAGGAATTTTGTCGGCTTCGAATCTGTAAATCTCTCAGGCAAAAGGACGGAGCAGATGTTGACTTTTCGTTTCTCGAAAAGGATTGTTTGTTTTTTTTCTGCGGAGTGGGCTCGTGCTCGCTCTTTTTTGTATTCATTAAAAATGACGGAGGAAAGCAAAATGGATTCTTTTTTGGGTGCAGTTGAGAAAATCAATTCCGCGGTTAACGGTGTAGTCTGGGGATGGCCGATGATCATCCTCATCCTTGGAACAGGCCTTCTGCTTACGATACGTACTAAATTTCTACAGGTGCGCAAATTCGGCGATTCACTGGGTTCCACCATTGTTCCTACCGTAAAAAGCATGGGAAAGAAGAAATCGTCCGATTCAAAGGGTGTGTCTCAGTTTGAGGCCTTCTCTGCGGCAATTTCCGGAACCGTCGGGACCGGAAATATAGTCGGCGTTACGGCTGCTATCCTGACAGGCGGACCCGGAGCGGTATTCTGGATGTGGGTTTCCGCTTTCGTAGGAATGGTTACAAACTATTCTGAAAATGTTCTCGGTCTATATTACCGGAAAAAGGATCGGGAAGGGAACTTCTCCGGCGGCTCGTTCTACTATATTGAAAACGGGCTTAAATGCAAGGGCTTTGGAAATATAATTGTCAAGTTCCTTGCATACATGGCAGCAATTGTTTGCCTTTTTGCCGCGGTCGGTATGTCCGGAGTTCAAACCAATAAGATTTCCAATACACTGTCTGCTTCTTTGGGGACGGCGTTCGGTGTCGAGAGCGGTTCAGATGCCGAAACACTTGTCAAACTGCTGATCGGTATAATTGTCGCACTTGTGGCTGCCGTTATTATCATCGGCGGGATTAAGCGCGTCGGCAAGGTTGCCTCCAAACTGGTTCCGTTTATGAGCCTTTTGTTTATGGCTCTGGCTCTCATTGTTATTTTCGGGAAAATCTCCAATGTCGGAAAGGCATTTGCGCTTATTTTCAATAATGCTTTTAATTTCAAGTCAGCCGGAAGCGGTGTTCTCGGCTATGCTTTTGCCGTTTGCATACAGAAGGGAATGGCAAGAGGAGTATTTTCAAATGAGGCAGGACTCGGTTCCTCTGTCATTGCACATTCTGCTTCCGAAACCCGCGAGCCGGTGAAGCAGGGACTTTGGGGTATTTTTGAGGTGTTTTTTGACTCGTTTGTCATCTGCACGCTGACAGCGCTCATGTTTATCACGACTAACTATGATGCCCTCACAAGCAAGACTGTAGAGGAGCTTTCAACACTTAATGACAGCACAATGGCGCTCAATATGTTTTCTTCCAATTTCGGAGTATTCGGAACGGTTTGCTATTGCATTATTCTTCCCCTGTTTGCTTTTACTACGATTATGGCATGGTCGTACTATGGGGAGAAAGCGTGTGAGTTCTGCTTCAAATGGGTTAAGTCCGAAAAAGCACGCAAAGCCTGCGTCATGACCTTTAAGATTCTCTACATTCTGTTCATTGTGGCGGCAGCAATTATCAGCGGTACACTGGTTTGGGATTTGGATGATACGTTCAACGGACTTATGGCGTTCCCCAACCTTATTGCATTGGTACTGCTGTCCGGGAAGGTTGCAAAAATCACGAAGAATTACTATGACAGAAAAAAAGGAAAGAATGTCGAACCGATGCTGTCTGCTTATCCTGAAATGAATGAGGAATTCAAGAAGGATATTGAGATGGGCATGGACTAAACGGAACCAGGCTTCGTGCAATAATCAAAAACATAGGAGGATCGGGGTGGCTTGCCCCCGTCCTCCTATGTTTTTGATTGATTCAAGGCTGTGATGTATCCTGAAGTGCAACCGAATACTGCCGTTACATCAAGGGGGACAACAGCCGCAGTATACCCAACCAGAAACGATACAGAATATTCTCCTGCCGCTTGCTGGGAGTTACCGGCTGACTGACCTCAAAGGTAGTCAGAAAATCTGCTTTGACCTGTTCTGCCATCGGATGGTCGACAAACAGGCAGGCGTTCTCAAAATGAAGCGTCAGGGAACGGTAGTCCATATTGACGCTGCCTACTACGGCCAGTCGGTCGTCGGAAAGAAAAGTTTTGCTGTGGACGAAACCGGGCGTATAGGAATAAACCTTAACGCCGTTCTCAATCAGTTCCGGATAATGTGATTTTGTAAGTTGGAACACAACTTTTTTATCGGGTATAGCCGGGCAGACGAGACGAACATCCACGCCGCGCTTTGCAGCGAGGCATAGCGCACGGGTCATTTCATAGTCTGTAATCAAGTATGGCGAGAAAATATAAACATACCGCACTGCCTGCGTGATGATATTCAAATAGACATTTTCCGCGAGAATTTCATTATCTATCGGCGAGTCCCCGTATGGCTGAACGAAACCCGTGCATTGAACCTTCGCGGACTGTTCCAGCTGAGGCATGAAGCGGTTATCATTTTCCGTATTCTCGTTCGGATGCAAAGCGTTCCACATTTGTAGAAACAGAAGGGTAAGACTTCTGACACCTTCCCCCTCGAGGCGAACGAAATTGTCTTTCCAAGTTCCGAAACGCACCCACTCACCGATATACTCATCTGACATGTTTGCACCGCCGGTGTATCCGATGTTTCCGTCTATGACAAGAATTTTGCGATGGTCACGGTGATTCATGATAACTGAGTACACCGGACGGTATCTGTTAAAGGCCGAACAGCGAATGCCGCGCTCTGCCATTTGCTTTTCGTAATTGCGCGGCAGGCTTGTAACACATCCGAAGTCGTCATACAGGATGCGTACATCAACGCCTGCGGACGCTTTGTCGGAGAGTATGTCAAGAACGGCATTCCACATAACGCCTTCTCGTATTATAAAGTACTCCAAAAAAATGAAACGCTGCGCTTTCCGCAAGTCATCAAGCAATTGCTTCCAGCCGGCTTTACAGTCTGCATAGTACTGAGCATCCGTTTTTTTATACAGTGGAAATCCCTGCGTTTCGAGGTAGCGGCATTGGCATGCCACATTTGAATCTCCGACACGGTCGCACGTCTGTTCTGTCCTTATGTCTGCTGAGGATGCATTCCCTATATTAAGCGGCGCCAGTTCCTGACGGCTTTTGTCAAGGGCTTTCAGCAGCTTCTTTTTAGGTGCTTTGCCGCCTGACAAAAAGTATAGGATTCCGCCAAACAGCGGGAACAACAGGATAGGAACAATCCATGCCATTTTGACCAGCGGATTTCCTGTCTTGTTGATGATTATTACCACGGCAATCAAAGATAAAAAGCTGCAGGCAGCAGCAACAATCATGTAATGGTCACTGAGACGGTGGATGAAGAAGAATATCCAAAATAGCTGTGCCAGAATGGCCAGGCTTACCAGCGTAAAACGAGAAAAGATTTTTCCCCACCAACGCATATTCAAGCCTCCTTTCTACAACTGAAAAAGGGGTTCCGCTCCGCCGCAATGCCTTGCAACCGAGCGGAACCCTGCGTTTTTATCTGTGCTTGCGGCGTATCGGAAGTATTGCGGCAAAAGCTCCTACGGAAAGCAGGATGCCTATGCCGGTCATACCGGATTTACAGCCGCCGGAGGCGGTTTCCGTTGTGTTCTCGGAAACGGAATCATCGCTCTCGACATCGGATTCACTGTCGGCCAATGTTTCGGACTCCGCAACTGTATCCGTTGCGGCAGCTTCATCATCCGTTACAGTTTCCGTTTCTTCGGCGCGGGAGTTCTCTTTTGTACTGATAAAGCTGTATTTGAATCGTCCGCCGGGAGCCACATCGCCGGAAATGTAGAAATCCATGATATCTCCGGAGAAAATTCCTTCCTGACCCTCATCATGAACGTTGTCCGTCCATGTAAAATTGACTGTGAAATCATCACCGGACAGACCTATGTTTGACTTGCGAACTTTAATCGTCAGATACCGTCCGT
>CAVDLN010000066.1:0-9699 GCA_963609805.1 Erysipelotrichaceae bacterium
ATACAACAGCCAGCAGCATGGCCGCCAACCGCCTGATTTTCGAATTCATTCTTTTTTCCTCCTCAAAGTTGCAGCATCTCTCTCTGCGGAACATCCGATGTTCCCATGAGACAAAGTACGCGGAAAGCCCGGTTTCCCGCCCGAAACCCACTCTCTGCTTTGACTGTCACTGTCACTATAGACATCGTTTTGCCCTCCTTCCACGAAAAAAACGCCTTCAACCCTTCAAGGAAGAAGACGTACGGTCAAGCACTGCTGTCACTCGGGCATGCCGGCACGCACGCCCGATTTCCGACAGGAAAATTCTCGGCCGCACGCTCCCCACCCGAAACGTGTTGAACCCGAAAGATACGACGGTATCCGAATCCGAGTGTCCCGCGGCAAGCCGAATCCTGCAAAAATGCAATCGGCTGCGCACAGCTGCCCCACGTGATCCGATACAGCTATGGCGGTTGTTCCGGGTTTGAACCGGATTTTCTTTTCATCTACTCAGCGTACAACTTTTCAAACCGTATCTTTCGTTCGTTATTCGATTTACGGTTGAGTATACCACATTTTCACCACACTGTCAACAGTTTTTCATAAAAGGCGAAAAACTTCCGCCGGGGACTTTTTTCATAAAATCCCTTGCTTTTCAGGCGATTGTATGGTATACTCTCACTGGCGCTGCAGTATAAAATCGCCATTCGAAAGGACACACTCATGATAAGCACAAAGCAGGATATGGAACGGCAGACAGCCCTCCATATGTATACCGATCCCGCCGCCATACCGGTAGAATATACACTGGGCGGCAAGCATTACTCCGGTTTCCCGGCTGAATTTCACCCCGTTGCCGAAACGCGCAGACCGGACGCAAACCTGATTGAGACAACCGTCACCGCGCACACGCCGGACGGGTTGGAATTGCGCGCCGTCTGCCAGTCTTTTCTCGATTTTCCCGTCGTGGACTGGGTCATGTATGTTACGAACAAAGGGAGCGAAAATTCCCCCATTCTGTCGGACTGGCATGTAACCACATCCTACAGCGGGCAGTCGCCCGTACTGCTGCACGGCAGCGGAGATACCTGCGGAGAGGACGGCTACACATGGTTTGAAACCGTGCCGGAGGACGGAGGATCGCTGACCATTCAGCCGGAACGCGACGGTACCCCCTGCAAGGGCGCATTCCCCTATATGCGCCTGCGTTTCGACGGCTGGGGTATTAACATTGCCGTAGGCTGGACAGGCTCGTGGCGGGTAGACGTCTGCCGCAGCGGAGATACGGTCACGCTCAAGGCAGGACAGTACGCGTTCGCCTCATACCTCAAGCCCGGCGAAACCGTACGCACCCCCCGCATGACCTACGAGGCATACACGGGCGATGAGGATCGCGCGCGCAATCTGTGGCGCTCCTTTTACTTTGCACACATTCTGCCCCGCGAAAACGGTGTACCGCTTCCCTCCAAGCTTGTTCTGCACACCTGGATGATAGACGGTCTGCCGGAGTTCTGCGGCGTAACCGAAGAAAACCAAACCAAGGCTATCGACACCTATCTTGAAGGCGGCCTTCACCCCGATATCTGGTGGATTGACGCCGGGTGGTATCCCTGCGACAATACATGGCCGACAACCGGGAACTGGTATCCGCACCCGGAACATTTTCCGAACGGACTTGCGCCGATCGGCAAAAAATGCGAGCAGGAAGGCATCCAGCTGCTGGTATGGTTCGAGCCGGAACGCGTCTATCGCGGTACCAAGCTGTTTAACGAGCATCCGGAATTTCTGCTCCGTTACCACGGAGAGCCGAGCAACTGGTGGGATGACAACGCCCTGTTCGACCTCGGAAACCCCGCTGCCTGCGACTGGCTGATCGACCTGGTGGACGGCATCATTAAGGAATCGCACATCAGCATCTATCGGCAGGACTTCAATTTCGCTCCCGCTATGTACTGGGATACCAATGTTGAGGAGGGCCGCATAGGAATCCGCGAGAACCTGCACATTCAGGGCTATTACCGCTACTGGGATACCCTGATGGAACGCAATCCCGGACTATGGATGGATTCCTGTGCCTCCGGCGGCCGCCGCAACGATCTGGAAACCATGCGGCGCGCGGTCCCGCTGCACTATACCGATGTCGGCTACGGAAAGCATCCCGTAAAGCAGCTTCAGCACCGTGAAATGTTCGAGTGGATTCCGTACTTCCGCGCACACACCATGAACTGGGATGCGCCGGACGGAACCTACGGAAATACGAGTCTGCCGCTCGACGAGTTCGCTTTCCAGAACGCCATGGCACCCGCCATGACCTGCATGGTGGAATGGAACGACGGCCCCGCTCAATATGCGCTGGCACGCCGCATGATTCCCGTCTGGCGCCGCGCCGCCGACCTGGAGCTTTCCTGCGATTACTATCCGCTGACCGCCTGCCGCGCATCCCAGGAAGACTGGTACGCTATGCAGTTTGACGGAAAAAGGGAAGGCTTTATCCAGATCATACGCAACAATCGTGTTACGGAGGACAGCGTAACCGTGCATCCGCACATCGATCCGAACCGCACCTACACCTTCACCGATCCGCTCGGCCGTAGGAGCTTCACCGTCCCCGGTACGCAGCTGGCCCGTGACGGCTTCTGCGATGCGCTTCCGCCCCGTTCCGGCGTAATCTGGTTCTACGAAAAGCAATAATCAAATCAGGTTAAAAGCACCCCCTGCGGACATCCTGCCCGCAGGGGGTTCTTATTGTTTCTTGGCTGCTGTTATATGCGGTTATCAGCTTCCGGAGCCGTCCTCCGAGGGCTGACTGTCGGAGAAGTGCAGCGTGTATGCGCTGCTTCCTCCCTCCCAGCTCTCGCCTTTGGTGACGGCATCCCACTCCGCCTGTGTGCCATCAAAGTAGATATCCTGCAGGCTTGTGCAGGCGCTGAAGGCGTGGTTGGAAATCTCTGTCAGGCTTCCGGGCAGAAAGACCGTAGCAAGGCTGGGGGCGTACACGGCGGATACCACCGTTACCCCCTCCCCTATTGTGAGAGTTTCAAGTTTGGTGAAGGTCCCGCCGGAGAAGGTACCGGACTTTGTGCCGCCGCGTACGGTCATATTTTTAACCGTTTGGGAAACATAGCTGCAGCTCAACACTCTATTAAGATGGTACCACGGGCAGGACAGCGTTTCAACACAATCCATCTGGTAAAACGCCTCGCTGTCTATTTGGAGATTCTCATTGTCCGGCAGGGAAAGATTGGAAACTCTAGCCCTATAAAACGCATAGAAGCCTATACTGTTCACTGTCTCGGGTATTATGCAGTCCGCTATTCCCTCTTTTGCGAACGCATTGTAGCCAATCGATGTTGTTCCGTCCGGCACAGCGGATACAGAATATCCTCCCCAAACCACCGCGGATCCGACCATAAGGCAACCGTTTTCCATCCGCACGACCGTATTGTCGGGAGAGACCGTCACCGACTGTATATCCTGGCACATCACCATGAAAACGTCCGTCACATTGGCGGGTATATACACCTTTTTGAACGGGAGCCCGGACGCACCGGCCTGTGAGCTGACTCCTTCTATTTCGACAGCCGTGACGGGAACCTCGTCAAAGGAGTTCGGAATGTTCAGTGTCTCGTCCGTTATGTATATGGCGTCCGTCACGACATTCGCGTAAAATGTATACGCTGTGCCGTCCCCGTTCAGCGAAAGGCAGCTGCCGCCGGTAACCGACTGCGCCGTGAGAACCGCTCCGCATACAGAGCAATGACTGCCCTCGGTTTTGCCAGACGTCTCGGCTGTCGCCTCGACCGCAGGGTCAATCACCTCGGTGTGTCCCGTCGCATCGACGACTTCCTGCGCAACAAGCACCTTGCCGCACACGGAGCAGTGCTTGCCTTCGGTCAGTCCCGTCTCCTCGCAGGTCGGGGCTACCGCAGCGTCAACCACCTCGGTGTGACCCTTGGCCGGAATAACCGTCTGCTCCTTGAGAATTGCATGGCAGACATAGCAGTGTATGCCGTCGGTCAGTCCGTCCTCCTCGCAGGTTGCGTCATATCCGGCATCGGTGATTTCCGTATGTCCGTTCGCCTGAATCACAGTCTGCGCAATCAGCACCTTACCGCAGACCGAGCAATGCTTGCCTTCGGTCAGGCCTGTTTCCGTACAGGTGGCGGCAACCGCCGGATCCGTCTCCTCGGTGTGTCCCAGTGCCGAGACCGTCTCCTGCTTTGCCAGCTGCTTGCCGCAGACAGTGCATCGTCTGCCTTCCGTTTTTCCCGGCAGCTCGCAGGTCGGTGCCACCGCTGCATCAATCGCCTCGGTGTGTCCCGTCGCGTCGATGACCTCCCGTGCAACCAGCACCTTTCCGCAGACCGAGCAGTGTTTGCCTTCGGTCAGGCCTGTCGTCTCGCAGGTCGGAGCTGCGGCGGCGTCAATCACCTCCGCATGTCCCGTCGCATCGATGATCCCCTGCGCGACAAGCACCTTGCCGCACACGGAACAATGCTTGCCTTCGGTCAGGCCCGTCTCCTCGCAGGTCGGGGCGACGGCGGCATCAATTACCTCGGAATGTCCCTTGGCCTTGACCTCCGTTTGTTCGGTAAGTACCTTGCCGCACACGGAGCAATGGCTGCCTTGCGTCCTGCCCGCAGTTTCACAGGTTGCAGCCACGGCAGGATCATCCACAGCGGTATGTCCCGTTGCCGGCATATACTGCTGTGCCTGCAGTGTCTGACCGCAGACCGAGCAGTGCGACCCGTCGCTCCAGCCCGCCTCGGTGCAGGTGGGAGCCCTTCCGGGATCCACGACCTCCGTGTGACCCTTGGCAGGCAGAGCATGCTGGAACACAAACGTCTTTGAGCAGACGGAACAGTAAACGCCTTCGCTCATTCCGATGGAAACGCAGGTCGGTTCAACGCGCGGAATAACAACCAGCGTATGCGCCGCAACGGGAACGGTTTCCTGCGCCGTCAGCACTTCACCGCACACACCGCAATGAGCGCCCTCGGTAAGTCCCGTGCTTGTGCAGGTTGCGGGAACGGCAGGGTCGGTTACACGCGTATGCCCCGCGGAGGGAATCGTTTGCTGGGCAACCAGCACCTGACCGCAAACAGCGCACACGCTGCCCTCAGTCAAACCGTCCTCCGTACAGGTTGCCCCACGGCCGGCAAGTATCTTTTCAACATGTCCGCCGCGGGACGGAGAAACTTTTCCGCACACAAGGCAGACCTGATCCTCCGTGCAGGAGGCGTTCGGATTATAGGTGTGTCCCTTCGCGGGAATCGTCTCCATGCCGGACAGAATGGCTCCGCATCCTTCCCGTGCACAGCGCACTCCCGCCGTATGCCCGTCTTCCTCGCAGGTTGCCTCCTTCGCCGCCACATTCTCCGACAGGTGTCCCAGCATAGGAAGGACAACCTGACGGACAATCACCGTGTTGCAGGCGGAGCAATGCGATCCGGCAGTCCAACCGGAGCGTGTGCAGGTCGGTTCCTGCCCGGGGTCTGCGACCTCCGTATGCGGCAGCATCTCCACCGCCTCGGACGGATGCGGGCAGTATCCGCAGACTTCGCACTCCTCCCATTCGGTTGCACCGACAGAAGTACAGGTCGGAGCGACAGCCGGATGCATAATCATTTTATGTCCCGTTGCGGAAACTTCCGTCTGCTCGGTCAGTATCGCACGGCAAACCGCGCAATGGCTGCCGGCCGTCTTTCCCGGCTGTTCACAGGTGGGCGCAACGGCGGCATCCTCCACCGGCTCGTGACCCAGCGGGGATATCACTGTCTGTTCAAGCCGGACCGCATGGCAGACAGAGCAATGCTCGCCTTCCGTCAGTCCGCTCTCGGTGCAGGTCGGTACAACGGCGGCATCCGTCACCCATGTATGCCCCAGCGCCGGAACGGTCTTCTGTTCTTTCAAAACCTTGCCGCAGACCGAGCAGCGCTTGCCATCGGTCAGACCAGGCTGCTCACAGGTGGGTGCGGCACCCGCGATACTCTCCTCGGTGTGTCCCGCTGCGGGAAGTTCCTCCTGAGCGATAAGTACCTTGCCGCATACGGTGCAATGTCTTCCTTCTGTCAGTCCCGCTTTCTCACAGGTCGGGAGAACAGCGGCATCAATCACCTCGGTATGGCCCGTCGCGTCGATAACCTCCTGCGCGACAAGCACCTTTCCGCAGGTCTGGCAATGGCTGCCGGCCGTCTTTCCCGCTGTCTCGCAGGTGGGGAGAATTTCGGCATCGGCAATCTCAACATGCCCTGTTGCGGGGATATCTGTCTGCGCTACAAACACCTTCCCGCACTCGGAGCAATGCTTGCCCTCCGTCCTTCCGCTTTGCTCACAGGTCGGAGACACGGCTGCATCAATGATTTCGGTGTGTCCCTTAGCCGGGATTTCAGTCTGCTCAACCAGCACCGCGCCGCAGACGGAGCAATGTCTTCCTTCGGTCAGACCGTCCTTTTCACATGTTGGGGCGACGGCGGCATCAACGGCCTCCGTATGCGCGGCCGGCACTTCCTTCTGTTCAACCAGAACCTTACCGCAGACGGAGCAATGACTGCCCTCGGTCTTGCCCGATTCGATGCAGGTAGGGAGCACAGCCTCATCCGAAACCGCTGTATGACCGAGAGGGGGAACCGTTTCCTGCGCCCGCAGAGTTACCCCGCAGGTCGCACAGTGCGTACCGGACGTCAGTCCGCTTTCCTCACAGGTAGCGGGCACAGCCACATCGATTTCCTCGGTATGCCCTGTTGCGGGTATGGACATCGTCCTCTCGGTTCCGCAATAGATACACCGGAGTATATAGGATCCGTTCTCCGTGCAGGTCGCCGGCACGCGGGAACCGGACACCTCTTTCATGTCGTGATTGCACAGCGTCTCCGACTCCGTGCCGCTCGGCTCGGTTTCCGTCTCGGGAACGGATTCGGATTTCTCCGGCGGCAGGGTCACCTCTATCTGCCCGTTCGAAAAACTTCTGCAGGATGCAAGAACCGTTCCTGCGGCAAGTATCAGCAGCAGGAGGAGCAGGAGGCTCAGCTTCCCTCCGACGCAGTCACGTCCGAACAAAAGCTTCTTTTTCCGCATACTTAACACCTTCCTTGTGAGAGAATTTCTACGGAACCGCCGCATAAATGCGTGATTCCGAAAGAGGGTCGGACGCCCTGCGCCTTTCCCCGCGTAAATGCATAACAGATAACAGCTAACAGCTAACAGCAGTCGGCTGTCAGCTGACTGCCGTCTGCCGTCAGCCGTCAGCAGAATGGTTCCGCCCGTCCGACCGTTTTTCCGGCCGGATGCTTCAAATAGCCGTATCCATGGTGATTATACCATATTCAACCTGCCATTTCAAGTGTTTTCATAAAAAAACCGTATTCCTATTGACAAGAACGGTCTTCCGTTATATAATCGCATGCGGATATTCCTATAACTTTTGTAGGAATAGCGCTTCACAAGGAGGTATGCGTGGAGAAGATGGACAAAAAAAGTCTTCGTCAATATTCCGTCAGCGGTATGAGCTGTGCTGCCTGCTCGGCACGGGTGGAGAAAGCGGTGTCGGCCGTACCAGGCGTCACTTCCTGTGCCGTCAGCCTGCTGACAAACTCCATGGGTGTGGGGGGCAGTGCCGATCCCGAAACCGTTATAGCCGCCGTGCGGAAAGCCGGCTACGGTGCATCCCTGAAAGCATCGGAAAAGCCCCGCGTCGATGCCGTCTGGGCGGAGGAGGATCCTCTTGCCGACCGGGAAACCCCGCGGCTTACGCGCCGCCTGTGCTGGTCGGCGGGCTTTTTACTGATTCTCATGTATATTTCCATGGGACACATGATGTGGAACTGGCCTCTGCCTGCGCGGCTTGCAGACAATCACATAGGGCTTGGGCTTATCCAGCTGCTGCTGACCGTCATCATCATGCTTATAAACCGTAAATTCTTTATCAGCGGCTTCCGTGCGCTGGCACACCGCGCGCCGAACATGGATTCGCTGGTGGCACTCGGTTCCTCAATCGCATTTCTGTGGAGCGTATTCGCGCTCTTTGCCATGACAGACGCCATGGCGCGCGGCGACCATGACGCCATGGAAAGCTGGATGATGCAGTTTTACTTTGAATCCGCCTCCATGATTCTGACGCTTATTACCGTCGGAAAGACACTGGAGGCACATTCCAAAGGAAAAACCACCGACGCTCTCCGAAGTCTTATGAAGCTGTCGCCCAAAACCGCCACGGTCCTGCGTGACGGGAAGGAAACAACCGTATCCGTAGAACAGGTTGCCGCAGGCGATATATTTGTCGTACGTCCCGGTGAAAACATCCCCGTGGACGGCGTCGTTGAATCCGGTTCCGGCGCCGTCAACGAGGCGGCGCTGACCGGCGAGAGCCTGCCGGTCGATAAAGCGGCCGGAGACGGCGTATCGGCCGGAACGGTCAACCAGTCCGGCTTTCTGACCTGCCGTGCGACCCGAGTCGGGCAGGACACCACGCTTGCCCAGATCATCCGCATGGTCAGCGATGCCGCCGCGACCAAGGCTCCCATTGCCAAAACGGCCGACAGGGTATCCGGAATATTCGTGCCTGCGGTCATGTGCATTTCTCTCCTGACCTTCGTTGTCTGGATGCTAATCCGGCAGGATGCCGGCTTTGCACTGGCGCGCGGCATTTCCGTACTGGTTATCAGCTGCCCCTGTGCGCTCGGATTGGCAACCCCGGTCGCTATCATGGTTGGAAACGGCGTCGGCGCACGCAACGGAATTCTGTTCAAAAGCGCCGCCGCGCTGGAGGAGGCCGGCAGGATTAAAGCGGTTGTTCTGGATAAAACCGGAACCGTCACCAAGGGCACTCCGCGCGTCACGGATATCCTGCCGTTCGGCATCGGGGAGAAGGAACTGCTGGCAGCCGCACTGTCGCTGGAACGCGGCAGTGAGCATCCGCTCGCCCGTGCGGTATGCGAGGAAGCGGACAGAAGAGGTCTGACAGCTCCCGTTCCGGAGAATTTTCATGCCCTGCCCGGTCACGGTCTGACAGCCGTCGATCCGAACGGAGCCGTACTGCTGGGCGGCAATCTCGGGCTCATGCGGGAGCAGCTCGGCGACGCTCTGACAGCCGACGAATGGGCTGAAATCGCATCGCGCGCCGAAGCACTGTCGGATGAGGGTAAAACGCCGCTGTTCTTTGCGCGCGGGTGCCGTCTTCTCGGAATCATCGCCGTAGCGGACGAACTGAAGCCGGACAGCTCCGCAGCCATCCGGGATCTGCAGAGCATGGGGCTGGAAGTAGTCATGCTGACAGGAGACAATCCGCGCACGGCACACGCCGTCGGAAAGCAGGCAGGGCTGGATGAGTCGCATATCATCGCCGGAGTTCTGCCGGACGGCAAAGAGCAGGTCGTACGGGATATGGCGCGTCACGGAAAGGTCGCTATGGTCGGCGACGGAATCAACGACGCCCCCGCGCTGACGCGGGCCGATCTCGGCATAGCGATCGGTGCGGGAACGGATGTTGCCATTGACGCTGCCGATGTGGTTCTGGTAAACAGCCGTCTCTCGGACATTCCGGCGGCCGTGCGTCTGGGCCATGCCACGCTGCGCAATATCCGCGAAAATCTGTTCTGGGCATTCTTCTACAACATAATATGCATCCCGGTTGCGGCAGGAGCACTCACGCCACTCGGCATAACCCTTGATCCCATGTTCGGAGCCGCCGCCATGAGCCTGTCCAGTTTCTGCGTTGTAACA
>CAVDLN010000067.1:0-9558 GCA_963609805.1 Erysipelotrichaceae bacterium
TACTCGTGGACTCCGCCGGAAATGGATGTGGCTACCCTTGTAGTGATTTCGGATGCGTCTTCGCAGCTGATTTCCAGGCTGTTTATCTTGATGTTCAACTGCTTTTCGACAATCTGGTTGCGTTCGTAAACTGCGTCGTTGACTGGCTCTTGCAGGAGACCCTCTACAGCGATTTCTCCCGATGTCCAGCCCTCAAGGTAGCGGCTGAGAATGACAATTTCTTTTCCTCCAAAGTCCAACTCCGGAAGGGAACACTCCGGCGTTGTTTCGGCTTTTGATTCGCTGACATCGGAGGAGAAAAACGTTTCCTGCTCGGTAGCGGTTTCGGTTGCTGTCGCGGTTTCCGCGGTCTCCGCACAGGCACAGAGCGATGCTGCAAGAATGGCGGTTGCAAGCAGTGCGGAAACGCATGAAATGCGAAGTCTCCGCTGTCTCATCTGCTTTTTCGAATCATTTCTGACGTTGGCATTGTTCATATCCGCACCGTCCTTCAGGCGTTTCCTGAGTCATACATCTTTTGAAGTTTCGCAACGATGTTCTTCTTCAGCATTGCTTTGGCTTTTCTGACCGTTGCCTTGTATGTGGAAGCAACACGGCTGCTCTTGCTCCCCATAAGCTGACGGAACTGATCATGGAAACTGGAGAGTGCTGACGTGTAAATAACGCCGGCATCGATGTACACATTGTCGTACAGCAGATCCAGCATTTCGGCGGAATCGGGGTCGGAAACCAGTTTTGATCGCAGCGCCACATTGTAGTAGGCGGGTCTGACCGTGTTGTAGCTTGTATAGCACAGTGCTTCCAGCACGGCGCTGATCATATCCCGTCTGTCGTCAAGCGCAGTCTTGGGAATGCACAGCACGGTAAACTGGTCGTGCAGCAAGGTGCCGTAATTCTCCTGCTGTTCGTCATATTTGGGCATCGGGACAACACCGTACTCGTCTTTCATGTCACGCATGACGGAGGATTCAAGTGCCATAATACGCAGGGTTGCCATGGCGGCATTTCCGTCCGCAAACATATTTCGAATATCATCCTGCTCGTTGTCGTATGATTTATGCTTGTAGTCGTAGGACGCGTTGCCGTGACCGTAAAACAGTTCCAGTACCTTCTCCGCTACGTTCTGCAGCTTTTGCGAATCAAAATCCTCAAGTGTGTAGTCGCCGTTCTCATCCCGCCCCAAAATGCGCACATTGCACGCGCTCCAATACGGGTCAACGCCGATATAGTCGTTGGACACAAATCCGTAGACATCACCGGTTTCGTCCTGAACGCCGTTTCCGTTGTCGCGGTAGAAGGTTTCCACAATGCTGTTCTGATAATCAAGTGTCCATGTTCCGTTGCGCACGGCGTCATACAGGTAATCGACCTTTGCCTCGGTGAAGAGACGTTTGTTGAACAGTGTTGCGAAGGCAAAGCGATACATGGAGAGCACGGCCGATCCCGTTATGGCAAACTGCATGCCCTTGTACTCAATCGCTTCGTTGAAGCCTTGCGACCACCACGGCTTATCAAAATCGAGATACTCCGTCTTGCGCAGGTCGCGGTAGTTTCCGTCCAGCGTGCTGGTCAGCGCAACATAGCAGGCGACGGCGACGATGTCGTATTCGTGCGTTCCGCCGGCTGTTGACGTGTTCACCTTTGTGATGACTTCACTGGGATTCTCGCAGTTTATCTCAATACTGTTTATCTTGATGTTAAGCTGTTTTTCGACAATCTGATTGCGTTCGTAGACTGCGTCATTGACAGGTTCCTGCAAGAGACCTTCCACGGCAATCTCACCGGAAGTCCAGCCTTCACGGTAGCGGCTGAGAATGACTATTTCTTCCCCGTTTAAATCCATCTCCGGAAGAGAACATTCCGGCGTTGTCTCGGCCTCGGATTCACTGACATCGGAGGCTGATTCCGTTTCCTGCCCGGAGGCGGTTTCGGTCGTTGTGGCATTCTCTGCGCTTTCTGCGCAGGAACAGAAAGACACCGCCAGCATGGCGGCTGCAAGCAGAAGGGAAATGCATGAGGTACGAAAACGAGAGAGCTTCATTGAACAATCCTCCTGTGGTATGGGCAGGGCCTTGCGGCACTGCCAAAGCGCTTTGCTTTGGAAACACGCTCATTATAACACAGGGTTAGATTTGTGTCAACAGGAAATCGGTCAATTTGTATGAAATTCGCTGCAAGGGAATGCTTGCAGACTTGCAAAATGCATGCCCGGTATTACGCTTTGCGCAGAATAATCCGCTGAATTTCCGGCAGGCTGTCAGCGAAACAAATACCCGTCTGCCGTTCCTTCGTGGACAGCCCCATTTCGATCATGTGATCGAGAAGCTGCTTCAGTCCGTTATAAAACCCGTTCAGGTTATAAAGAATGCAGGGAGCGTCCAAATGCTTCAGGGACACCTTCGACATTATCTCCGTAATCTCCTCCAGTGTTCCCGTTCCGCCCGGAAATGCTATGAACGCATCCCCCAACTCGATCATTTTGGCTTTGCGTTCGCTCATGTCCTTTGTGATTATCAGGGATGTCAGCCCGTCGTGCTGGAGTTCCTCTTCTATGAAAAATTGCGGTTCAACGCCGATTACTCCTCCGCCTGCTTTCAGGACGCTGTCTGCAATTTCTCCCATGAGACCGCTCTTTGATCCTCCGTAGATCAGCGTGTTTCCACTCTCGCCGATCCATGTACCCAGTTCACAGACAGCCCGCTTCAGATCGGGATCCGCTCCGCTCATTGCGCCCAGATATACAGTTATGTTCATGTATGGTGGTTACTCCTTTCTCCGGCGGTGAGTTCCGTCCGCCGCTGCGCATATATTGTACCATATTCCGCCCCTTTTTTCAAGAGCAATGTCGGTGAAGGAATCGGCATTTCGAACTGTGCTTTTCCTGAAAGAAAAACGAATAAAGCCTGCGCGTCGCAGGTGCTTTTATGCACCCACAGCGCACAGGCTGTTTTCAATCAAAACGGGAATATACGGGGCTTAGTACATGCCGCCCATACCGCCGCCCATGCCGGCACCGGCAGCGGCGTTGTCTGCCTTCGGCTCCGGCTTATCGGCAACTACGGACTCGGTTGTCAGAATGACGGAGGCGATGGAAGCTGCATTCTGCAGGGCAGAACGCGTAACCTTCGTCGGGTCGACAATGCCGGCAGCCATCATGTCGACATAGTCTTCCTTGTAGGCGTCAAAGCCGTATCCGACCTTGCCGGAGTTCATGATCTTATCGACCACAACGCCGCCGTCAAAGCCTGCATTTGCCGCAATCTGACGTACCGGCTCCTCCAGAGCCTTCAGCACGATCTTTACGCCGGTCTTCTCGTCGCCCTCAACAGTATCCAATACCTTTGCGACATCCGGAATGACATTCAGATAAGCCGTTCCGCCGCCGGGAACGATGCCCTCTTCCACTGCAGCGCGGGTTGCGTTGAGTGCATCCTCGATGCGGAGCTTCTTTTCCTTCATCTCGGCCTCGGTAGCGGCACCGACCTTGATGACGGCTACGCCGCCTGCAAGCTTTGCAAGACGCTCCTGCAGCTTCTCACGGTCGAAGTCGGAGGTTGTCGTCTCAATGGCAGAACGGATCTGAGACACACGAGCCTTGATGGCTTCGCTGTCGCCGTGACCGCCGACGATGATTGTGTTCTCCTTGGTGACCTTGACCTGACGTGCCTGGCCGAGCTGAGAAACCTCTACATCCTTCAGCTCAAGTCCGAGCTCGGAGGAAATAACCTCCCCGCCGGTCAGAATTGCGATATCCTGCAGCATCTCCTTGCGGCGATCGCCGAATCCGGGAGCCTTAACGGCAACGCAGGTGAATGTTCCGCGCAGCTTGTTCAGCACCAACGTCGTCAGTGCCTCTCCCTCGACATCCTCGGCAATGATCAGCAGTTTCTTGCCGGACTGAACCAGCTGCTCAAGCAGCGGCAGAATCTCCTGAATATTGGAAATCTTTTTATCGGTAATCAGCACCAGAGCATCGTCAATGACGGCTTCCATCTTGTCGGAATCCGTTACCATGTAGGGAGACAGATAACCGCGGTCAAACTGCATACCCTCAACAACCTCGGAATATGTCTCGGCGGTCTTGGACTCCTCAACCGTGATAACTCCGTCAGCCGTAACCTTCTCCATTGCGTCCGCAATCAGCTCACCGATAACTTCATCGCCCGCGGAGATAGTGCCGACACGGGTAATGTCCTCCTTACCGTTGACTTTCTTGGAGTTGTTGACCAACGATGCAACGGCGGCATCCACTGCCTTCTTCATGCCCTTGCGCAGGACCATGGGATTTGCACCGGCCGTCACGTTCTTCATGCCCTCACGGACAAATGCCTGTGCCAGCAGAGTGGCTGTTGTGGTGCCGTCGCCGGCGGCATCATTTGTTTTGGTTGCAACTTCCTTTACAAGGGAAGCACCCATGTTTTCGGCTTCATCCTCCAGTTCAATTTCTTTCGCGATGGTTACACCGTCGTTGGTGATCAGGGGAGAGCCGTACTTCTTGTCAAGCACTACGTTGCGTCCCTTGGGACCCAGTGTGATCTTGACGGTGTTGGCCAGTTTGTCCACGCCGCGAACCAGTGCGTTGCGTGCATCGATACCATACAGAATTTCTTTTGCCATAACAGAATTCACTCCTTTAATTTACACTTGCAATCCAATGTACTGCCGAATCATTCGGAAGGGACTTAATCGACAGTTGCCAGAATATCGTCCTCGGACAGTACCGTATACTCAACGCCGTCCAGCTTGACACTGGTGCCCGCGTACTTGCTCGCGATAACCTTATCGCCGACCTTAACGGTCATGGGCGCGACGGCACCGTTGTCTGTAACCTTGCCGGGGCCGACAGCGATAACATCAGCTACCTGCGGCTTTTCCTGAGCGGATGCGGTGAGGATAATGCCTGTCTTTGTCTTTTCCTCGGCTTCCTCAAACTTGATTACAACACGATTGGAAAGGGGATTGAGTTTCATAATTGATTCCTCCTTAATTACTTGCTATCATAGACTGCCGCATCATGTGTATCAAAGACCGACACGACGGTCTGACGTTAGCACTCTGTGCTCTTGAGTGCCAACTTACAACGCATATTCTACACCATTTTCGAGAAATGTCAAGGGCTTTTCCTCAATATTCACATATTGTTAACAATTTTTCGAGAGCTGCTTTGCTTGCATGCTGCAAAGTTGATTCCGATCCCGAAAATCATCGGCGCCGCTCCATGATCTTAATAATCAATTTATCATTGACGCATAAACAAAAACATGATTTAAGCACGGCCGTACGCAGTATTCATAACGCGCTCCCGAAACCGCTCTTCCGGCTTGTGCTTTTCAGCTTGCCGAAATTTGAAAGTCCCCGAAATCGTGCATCGGCGAAGGGAAGAGACTAACATTCGTACCCGGTGCGCAGATGAATTGCACCTTTTTTGGCAGCGTGTTTTCAGCGGTCCGGATGCTGCTGTGCTGAATTATGGAATGAGCTTTTTTCATAAAAACGTTACATCGGGACAAAGAATAATCTCGGAGGATTATGTATGGAGAAATTCAAACTAACTAAATATTTCCTGAAAAGATTGACTTTTTGTAAGAAATATGCTATAATTATTTCAATAATATATATAATATATAACACCGCATTGACGTCCGCATGGCGGACGGCGGGAAAACGGAGGGAGAGGCATGCTGGGAGCTATTATCGGTGACATTATCGGTTCAACTTATGAATTCAATCCGATCAAGAGCAAGGATTTTGATTTGTTCCCCGCGGGGAGCCGCCCAACGGATGACACAATCATGACGATTGCTGTCGGGCTGGTTACGGCCGCCTCAAACGGAGAGGATGCGGGGGCATTCAGAGATAGGCTGGTTCGTTTCATGCGTCTTCTGGGGCGTGAATATCCCGACGCGGGGTACGGAAGGCGTTTTGCACGCTGGCTGAATGAGGATGATTCGGCAGCGTATCACAGCTACGGGAACGGGTCTGCCATGCGGGTGTCCCCTGTCGGCTGGCGTGCTGCATCCCTGGCGGAAGCCGAGCGGATGGCACGCTGGAGCGCCGAGGTGACGCATAATCATCCTGACGGCATACGCGGAGCGCAGGCAGTTGCATCTGCGGTTTTTCTGGCGCGCACATCACACGACAAGAAACGCATTCGTGGACATATTGCTTCCTACTACTATCCGTTGGATTTCCGTCTGGATCAGATTCGTCAGGCATACCGATTTGATTCCACATGCTCAGGCAGCGTTCCTCAGGCAATACTCTGCTTTCTGGAATCCACAGGGTATGAGGACGCCGTGCGCAATGCGGTTTCCCTGGGCGGGGATGCCGATACACAGGCGTGCATAGCCGGTGCTATAGCCGAGGCATACTACGGTATTCCCGCAGATATTCAAAAGAAGGGCATGTCCTGCTTGGACGGAAGACTGAGCCGTTTGTTCCTTGCGTACGGTTCCCGCCTGTATCCGGCGCAGAACGTCTGATGGATAGAGCCGCTGCTGCTTCTTTGACACTGCATCAATGTTAACATACTGTAAATTATCATGTGTAAGGGGTGAAAAAAGTACAAAATAGGTGTATAATGTACTTTTGGAGACGCCGATACCCCGCCGGGCGGGGTAGGTACAATCCAAGGATGAGGCAATAGATTTCGGGAGGATATGGGCAATGACACTGGTGGTTTTGGCAGCGGGCATGGGTTCCCGCTACGGCGGTCTGAAACAGATGGATCCTATGAATGAGGACGGAGATTTTATCATCGATTACTCGGTATATGACGCCGTTCAGGCCGGCTTTGACGAGGTTGTGTTTATAATCAAGCGTGCGATGGCTGATGATTTCATGGCGACCATAGGAGCGCGCATTTCAAAAAAGATTAAGGTAACGCTGGTGTTTCAGGATATGGACGACCTGCCGGAGGGCTATACGATTCCCGAGGGGCGCGTAAAGCCTTGGGGGACTACGCATGCGCTGCGTTCGGCACGTGATGTCATTCACGGGCCGTACGGCGTTATTAATGCGGACGACTTCTACGGAAGAGATACGTTCATGAAACTGGCAGAGCACCTTCGCAAAATGGAGAGCGGTGAGCTCGGCGGTGGTAAGGAGCATTGCTGCGCTATCGGATTCCGGGTGAAGAACACGCTGACCGACAAGGGAACGTCTTCCCGCGGCGTATGCAGTGTGGACGGGGACTGGATGCTGTCTTCCATCGTTGAGCGGCTGAAAATCCGCAAGGTAGGAGACAACGCAGAGTATGAGGACGAGAACGGAAACTGGGTATTTTTGCCCGGTGACACCGTCGTCTCCATGAACTGCTGGGGGTTGTCGGCAAACACCATCGATTTCTTCAAGAAGGAATTCGTTGAGTTTATGCAGGCCCTGCCGGGCACACCGAACCCGCTTAAGGCGGAGTGCCTGCTGCCCACTTCCGTTGACAAAATGATGAAGGCGGGAATGATTGATGTACGGGTCTATCCGACTGCCGCATCTTGGTTTGGCGTAACCTACACCGAGGACAAGCCGTGGGTGCAGGCATCGCTTCGCGCCCTAACCGAAGCAGGGGAGTATCCCGCACATCTGTGGGCTGACTGAGGACATAACCGTTTATGACTGATAAACCTATTACGGACGATATTCTGCGCAAGGCCTGCGGCGCTTTTGCGTTTCGCGGCGAGGTGCGCGGCATAAAGCCCTGCGGCAACGGACACATTAATCATACATTCATTGTTACGACTGAGGATGGCGGCATGCAGCATCGGTACATTCTGCAGGTCCTCAATACGGATATCTTCCGTGATCCGGACGGGGTGATGGAAAATATCGTTCGTGTTACAGAGCATATCCGTGCCGGTTTGATTGCCGGAGGGGGAGATGCGGAGCGCGGATGCCTGCATGTCGTTCCATCATCGGACAGTGCTGCAGCGGGTGCCGCAGCGTATCGGTATGTTGACGAGAATGGGCGGTTTTGGCGTGCCTATGATTTTGTGGAACATACCGTATGCCGGCTGACCATGGACAACCCGGATACCTTCCGCAAAGTCGGATGGGCATTCGGCAATTTTCAGCACCAACTTTCGGATTTCGATGCGTCCGCCCTGCATGAGTCAATTCCGAATTTTCATAACACGAAGCAGCGCTACGCTGACTTTCTGAGCACGCTTTCCCGCAATCCGGCGGGACGCGCCGCACAGGCGGAGAAAGAGATTGCGTTTTTGACGGCGCGTGGGGATCGCTGCTCCCTGATTGTGGATGCCTTGGGCGACGGACGGCTTCCGCTTCGTGTTACGCACAACGATACCAAGCTTTCCAACATCCTGCTGGACGAATCGACGGAAGAGTGTGTCTGCGTTATCGATCTGGATACAGTCATGCCAGGTTCGGCCCTGTATGATTTTGGGGATTCCATACGTACGGGCGCCTGCACGGCCGCAGAGGATGAGCCGGATGCGGAGCGGGTTGATTTCCGTGCCGATATGTTCCGCGCCTATGCAGAAGGTTTTGTCAGCGGAACAGATGGAGCGCTGACAGCCCGTGAAATCGAAATGCTGCCGGACGGCGCGTATATTATCACACTGGAGCAGGCGATACGCTTCCTTACTGACTATTTGGACGGGGACGTCTACTATCATACCGACTATGCCGATCATAATCTTGTGCGAACCCGCACGCAGGTCCGCATGCTGATGGGTATGGAGCGGGATGAGGCCCTGCTGCGGCAGATTGTCGCCGGGCTGGGAGAAGTGTAAAGAGCCCTTTTGAACGGAGGTACTGAAATGTCCATTTTGATTACCGGGGGAACCGGGTTTATCGGTTCTCACACGGCGGTAGAGTTTTTGGAACGGGGCGAAGAGCTGGTTATTGCAGACAATTTTGTCAACAGCAAGCCGATTGTGCTGGATCGCATCCGACAGATTACGGGGAAAACGCCGGCATTTGTTGAGGTTGACCTTACGGATGCGGACGCAACCGAGCGACTGTTCGCAGAGCACGCCGACATTGAAAGCTGCATTCACTTTGCAGGACTCAAGGCGGTCGGTGAATCTGTTTCTCAGCCGCTTCGGTACTACAGGAATAACCTGCTGTCCACATTGAATCTGTGTGATTCCATGAGTCGGCACGGTGTCCGCAGACTGGTGTTCAGCTCGTCTGCCACGGTATATGGGGAACCGAAAAGTGTACCGATCAAGGAAAGCGACGGCGTGGGAACGACGACAAACCCCTATGGG
This sequence comes from Erysipelotrichaceae bacterium, assembly GCA_963609805.1. Lineage (GTDB taxonomy): Bacteria > Bacillota > Clostridia > Oscillospirales > CAG-272 > CAMEON01. The sequence continues at coordinate 9,228 of CAVDLN010000067.1, forward strand.
GAAACAAAGAAAATGATCGAACGCATTCTGACGGATCTGCATAAAGCTGACCCCACATGGAGTATCTCTCTCCTGCGGTACTTCAATCCGGTAGGGGCGCATCCGTCCGGTCTTATCGGTGAGGATCCCAAGGGTATTCCTAACAATCTGTTTCCGTATGTGACGCAGGTTGCGGAGGGAAAGCGCCCTTACCTGCATGTTTACGGAGATGATTACGATACGAAGGACGGGACCGGTGTTCGTGACTACATTCATGTGGTTGATTTGGCTCGGGCACATCTCAAGGCATTGGATCGCGCGCGGACTGTAACCGGCGTGGAAACATACAATA
>CAVDLN010000068.1:0-9540 GCA_963609805.1 Erysipelotrichaceae bacterium
GTCAAACTGTTCGGAGAAATTATATCCCCACAGGGAAGCCGAGGAACCCTCCTGCTCATAGCGATCCGGATACGTGGAAGTATAGGAGCGTCCCATGACATGCTCGCCGTTCATGGCAGTGATTTCGTGCGTCACATAGTTGTGGTTGACCGCTACACCGACGGTGATTTGCTCCGGGGTATTGTTCTTCTTTTGCTTGCTGGAACCGTAGTAGACAGCCTGCGGATAAGTGGACAGCCAGCCCCACTGCTTAATAGTCGTGTCTCCGCTCAAAAGATAGGCGGGCTGACCGGCCCGGAAGGTAAAGAACTTTCGAATTTCCCTTGTAGAAGCTGACTCTCCGTATGCCATCAGCATCGGCTTGCCGTCAAGATAGTACCACAGTTCCTGATAGGAGCCATTTTTATATATGTCCTCGTACAGCGAGTCGATCTGTGCCTGTGAGTCACTTGTGGCACCGAACGGCAGCAGGAAAGAGATCTTCGGCGCATTGACGCCGTCTTCCAGAGCCTGGCTCCAGCTTTCAAACAGCGCGTGATATCCGCTCTTCCAGGTTGCGGATCCGTTCGTATTGTCGTTGAATACAACATCCACACCCGCATTGGCAAGCAGTTCTGCCTGCTTGCGCAGTACCCATTCATCGGTAGTGCGGTAATAACCGTAAATCGGCTCGTTCCAGAAACAGTAGTGTCCCGCATTTTTCCACGCTGCGTGGTTATAATTGTTTTTGGCCTCCGGATATTGCTTCATCAGCTCGGTTGTGTTGGTTGCACCCTGCTGTCCGAGTTCTTCATGCCATGTCCAATAAAAGAGTGCCAGTGTTTTGCCTTCGCGAACCGGACCGACATCCTCATAGGATAAAGATGTCCGTCCCAATCCGTCGGTGAACACCCATGTGTCAGGCATGGCGGAGTTCTTATGGAACAGTGAGTCCTCCGGGACAGAGTCCTCGGCGGACGCGGTGGTTTCCGTACTTTTCTCTTCGTTTTCGAGCGCAGTGAAGCACGTATCCGGTTCAGATGTGAATCTCACGGACAGACACAAATCCAATTTTTCTTCCTCGTTGCCTGTGTATACAAGCCCGCCTGTCATAGTGTTTCCTTCTATTGCCCACACGCCGACATCCCCGCGTGTTTCGCTGACAAGCACATAATACTCGCCGGCAGGCTGCTGGTCGAAGGTCAGTGTCGCCATTCCGTTATCGGTCAGAGGATCCATGAAAGCGGTCGCGATCGGTTCTCCGGCCTCTGTCACGGAGTGATTTGTATCCCATTTGTACAGCGAAAGTCTCGCTGCAGAGTCAGTCGTGCTCCATGTGCACAGCGAAAGTGCCACGGAGTCGAATGAGCCGTTCATGCCAAGACGCAATCCAAGTTTGGAGCCTTGCTCAACTTTTTTCGGAGTTTTGTCATTGTTTGCCTGCGTATAGGAAGTATACGTGTATGAATCATCGGCAGAGGCTGGAAAGGCAAGGACTGCAAGGGCAGACAGCAGAAGAACAGCAGCTGCAAGAAGTGATACAGAGCGGCGGAGACGCCGGGCTTTGCGCCGGGTTTTGAATAGATTACTCATGTTAGTTTCCTTTCTCGGCATTTATTTATGGGATTCTTTTAGTGACTGGTCGAATTTTTACCGGTTCAACGGTTCAGCGGCGTTCAATCCATGCACCGGACGTGAAGTCGGGTACTGCGACAGGGGCGTTTCCCAATGCAATGGACTGCTCGGACAGTGGCGTGATGCACATCCATGCCGCGGCGTCATAGACATCGATCGGGCAGGGCTCCCCTTTTCTGACGGCCTCAATAAAAGCATCATAAACCAAACCGTCCATTCCGCCATGTCCGCCGCGGATTCCGTTTTTCAGGTACTCGGTCCAGACAGGGTGCTGGTACTTCTCCAGATATTTGGTTGCATTGTTCCAGTTCCTGACCCAATTGAAGTGATCTGCTTCCGTAAAGTCACTGTCAAGATACAGGGAGTTGTTGTCCTCGGTGTACATTGCGCGCGTACCCTGCACGGTAAACCCGCGGCTGTAGGCACGGGGCAGGGTAGTGTCCAGGGTAAGGCTGATCGTTTGTCCGCCGGCACATTTTATGATGGTGTCTACTACATCTCCTTGGTTGAAATGTGCCGTTGCCAGTGCGGGATTTACTTCGGGGTGGCGTGCTGCATAATCGTTAATTCCCGCAGCTTTGGATGATACGGAAACGAGGGATAGCATCCGATTGCCGCGGTTTATATTCAAAACCTGTGCGATCGGGCCGAGTTCGTGAGTAGGATAGTTTTCACAATTACGATTGAGATAGTTGCGCAGGCGGTAATGCCTATTCTCCTCGCCATAGGCAACCTCACTGCGCAGGTCGTGGCGGTAGCCTCCGGAGCAGTGGATAACTTCCCCGAACAGTCCCTGCCTGACCATATTCAAAATCATCATTTCAATCTGTCCGTAGCAGCAGTTTTCCAGCAGCATAAACGGTGTTCCGGTTCTTTCCTGCGTATGCACCAAATTCCAGCAGTCCTCAACCGTGTATGCTCCCCCTACTTCCATCCCGACGGCAATCCCTTTTTCCATTGCCGCGCAGGCAATGGGGCAATGCGATTCCCACGCAGAAGTAATCAGTACTGCATCGACGCGTGTCGGGGACAGTACTTCATTCCAATCCGTTGAGGAAAACGGGCGTTGACCATAGGCATGTTCAACAGAGGCGGCCCCGTGCTCAACACGATCCTCATACAAATCGCAAACGGCTGTGACATGCACATTGTCCATAGACAAGAGCAGCCCGTCCAGAATAAATTGCCCTCTGCAGCCAAGTCCGATTATTCCGACTCTGACTTTTTCCATTTCCCGTGTGTCCCCCTTCCGAATTTCAGAATTTCTCCGGAATTTCTTCCGGCGTGCGGATGTCAATGAAGGCGGAATACCCTTGGGATTCCAATTTTTGCTTCTGAAAGCCGAGATTTTTGTTCATACGCTGGCACAGCACGATTTTCCCGCCTTCACGCAGTGTGTTGCAGCGGCACTGCAGTTTTGCCACATCCGGGGAAGCAAAAGATTTTCCATACAGCACGGCGATTTTTTCCTTGCCTCCGGCGGCGTGAAACTTTTTATCCAGCAAAGCACCTACCAACCGTTCAAACCCGATTGAGAAACCGCAGGCGCAAGTGGCGGTACCCGTAAAGCTGCCGATCATGTTATCGTAGCGTCCTCCGCCGGCAATGGAAGACCCCCTGAAATCATCCGATTTGATTTCAAAAATGGTTCCCGTATAATATCCCATACCGCGTACCAGCGTCGGGTCGAAGACCAGACGGAAGCGACCGCCGGACATAGCAGCTACACTGTCAAAAATCTGACGGAGATTGTCCGCGACGCCCTCCTCCATGATATCTCCGAAAGAAGACTCTACAAATGCGAAGCGATCATCTGCATTCAAAATACCATGGAAAATATCCATATAGGCATCTACGGAGGCATCGCTGCAGCCTGATTCGATCAACTCACGGCGCACGCCGTCCTCACCCACTTTATCGTACTTATCCAGGGTAATGAAGACTTTGTCAAAATCCTCTTCTGCAAATCCGGCTTTCTTTGCCATGCCTTTGAGGATGCGGCGGTCATTTACCAGCACGGTGTTCCCCTTGACTCCGACACTTTCAAGGAAGAGTGAGGTAACAAAAATCAATTCACTTTCTGCCGTATTGGAAGGATCGCCTAAAATATCGATGTCGCATTGGGTAAATTGGCGGAAACGTCCCTTTTGCGGGCGGTCGGCACGCCAAACGGACCCGACCTGCAGCGCCTTAAAAGGGGCAGGCAGATTTCCTCCGTTATTGGAATAGTAGAGGGAGAGCGGAACGGTTAAATCATACCGCATACCCGCATCGCACAGGTCATCAGGATTAGGTGCGGACACTGCCTCTGTCAGCTTCTCCCCTCGCTTGAGTACCTTGAAAATGAGTTTTTCATTTTCTCCGCCCTGTTTATTTGTCAGATTTTCAATGCGTTCCATGCAGGGTGTTTCAATCGGAGTGAAGCCAAACGAAGTATATACTTCTTTCAGCCGCGCCAGCAAGTACTCACGTACCTCCATTTCCGCGGGCATGATATCACGCATTCCCTTAACCGTTTCTTTGATAAACATATTGTCTGTATTTCCTTTCGTCTTCCGGACTGTGTCCTCACATGCGTCCGGCATGTTTTCTATCGCTTCATTATACCATAACCGGCCTTGTTTGTAAAGCTTTTTCGGCGAAAATTGCAAATTGCGTGCGATGCTTGGCGGCATATTTTCTCTTGACAGGTTCTCCGTTTTTTTGTATAATAAAAGCGACATTATCGGCTCCGGCTGAACCAAACTTTTTTTAGGAGGTACAACTACCATGCTGCCAACAATGTTGCCTGCTTTTGCGGCTGTCTCCATGTCCACACAGCAAGTATGGATTATCATCGGTATTCTGGCACTTCTGGCCCTGTATATCGCTTGCGGGTATGTCAAAGCCCCTCCGAATAGGGCGTTTATTGTGTCCGGCCTGCGGAAAAAGAAGAAGATTCTTATCGGACGCGCCGGTTTCCGTCTTCCGCTGATCGAACGGATTGATAAGCTGTCTCTGGATGTCATGCAGGTGGACGTCAAAACAAGCGAAGCCGTTCCAACCAATGAGTTTATCAACGTGACTGTGGACGGCGTTGCCAACATTAAGATTTCCTCCAACCCCGAGCTGCTTGAAAAGGCTGCCGAGGCGCTGCTCGGCATGGACAAAAAGCAGCTGATTTTCCTTGTCACGCAGGTTTTGGAAGGCAATATGCGTGAGATTGTCGGTTCCGTCGGACTCAAGGAAATGGTACAGGAACGGCAGGTTGTCGCCGAAAAAATCAAGGAAAACGCTGTTCCAGACATGCAGAAGCTGGGCATCGAAATTGTCAACTTCAACATTCAGAATTTCAAGGACGGTGCCGGAACCATTGAGAACATGGGTATCGACAACGTTGAGCAGATTCGCAAGGCGGCGCAGATCGCCAAGGCGGAAGCGGCGCGCGATATTGCCATTGCCGAGGCAAATGCCAAGGAGGAGGCCAATAAGATTGCCGTAGCTGCCAACCAGCGCATTGCCGAGCAGAACACGTCTCTGTCCATTCGGGAAGCAGAACTGAAAAAGGACGCCGACATCAAAAAGGCGGAGGCGGACGCTGCCTATGAAATTCAAAAGGAAGAGCAGCGGAAAACCATCGAGGTAACATCCGCAAACGCGGATATCGCCCGCCGTGAAAAGGAAGCGGAGCTTGCCGAAAAAGAAATCGCATTGCAGGAAAAGAAACTGGACGCCGACATCAAAAAAAAGGCAGATGCGATGAAATACGAGGCAGAAAAGAAAGCTGAGGCGGATCTTGTCAGGCGGCAGAAGGAATCCGAGGCACGGCGCTATGAGGAAGAGCAGGCTGCCCTTGCCCGCATGAAGGCAGCGGACGCCGAGCAGTATGAGCAGGAGCGACGCGCCGAGGCGCAGCGTGCATTGGCCGAGGCAGCCGCGTATGCCGAGATGAAAGAGGCAGAGGGTATCCGCGCAGTCGGTCTTGCCGAGGCAGAAGCCATTGAGAAGAAAGCGGAAGCCCAGAAGAAGATGGGAGAGGCATCGGTACTGGAGATGTTCCTGACCGCACTGCCCGAGGTGGTCAAGAATGCCGCCGCGCCTCTTGCACAGACCGACAAGATCGTCATGTACGGAGACGGGAATTCCTCTAAACTGGTCAAGGATGTCATGACCTCCTCCAGCCAGATCATCGAAGGACTGACCGAAGCGACCGGTGTGGATATGAAGGCCATTATTTCCGGGTATGTCGGAGGAAAGGCGGCCGGAAGCGGACAGCCGACTCCGCCTTCGGAGGCATGACAGATTGACAGCCTGAAAAAGAACGAGAAAGCCGGACAGGCAGGTGCCCTACACGGACACCTGCCTGTCCGGCTTTTGGGGTGGTATCACGCCCGATTTTCATTTGCCTTCCAGCATACTCCGCAGTTCATCCTCGTCAATAATCGGAATTCCGAGCGACTGCGCCTTGGTCAGTTTGGATCCTGCGGCCTCGCCCGCAACAACATAACTCGTTTTGGAGGACACCGAACCGGATACTTTGCCGCCCTGTGCCTTAATGAGAGCGGAAGCCTCATCGCGCCTGAGTGTCGGCAGTGTTCCGGTCAGGACGAAGGTAATGCCCGCCAGACGGTCGCCGGTTGGTGCGGCTGTAGAGGAAGTCAGACACCCCGCCTCCTCCAAACGACGACACAATGCGATATTCTGCGGGTGCGTAAAGAAGTTGACGACACACTCCGCCGTAATTTCACCGAAATCCGGAATATCACAAAGCTGCTCCGTCGTTGCCGACATGACGCCTTCCAATGTTCCGAACCGTCCGGCAAGCACCGACGCGGCAACCTGCCCGATATTGCGGATGCCGAGGGCGAACAGGAGACGCTCCAACCCTGCCGTCTTGGACTTTTCGATGGAGGCAATCAGGTTTGCGGCAGATTTCTCACCCATCCGCTCCAGACTCGCCACATCGGCAGCGCGCAGTCGATACAGATCGGCCGCATCATGAATCAGTTCCGAATGGATAAGAGACTCAACAATCTGCGGCCCCAGCCCGTCAATGTCCATAGCGTCCTTGGATGCGAAATGTTCAATGCCGCGGGAAAGCTGCGCAGGGCAGGCGGCATTAGTGCAACGTACCGCTGATTCATCCTCCTCCCGAAATACCGGTTCTCCGCAGGAAGGGCAAACCGTCGGCATGAGAAACGGGCGTTCCGAACCCGTTCGCCTGTCCGGGTGTGCGCAGACTATCTCCGGAATAATATCCCCCGCCTTCTGCACGGTAACCAAATCTCCGATATGAACATCCCGTTCCCGAATGAAATCAAGATTGTGCAGCGTTGCGCGGGAAACCGTGGTGCCTGCCAATCGAACGGGCTGCAGGATGGCAGTTGGTGTCAGTACGCCGGTCCGTCCGACAGCCACCGTGATGTCCTCCAGTTTCGTGATCTTTTGCTCAGGAGGAAATTTGTAGGCAACCGCCCAGCGAGGCGTCGCAGTACCTTCCCCCATAACAGATCTGTCTGCCAGGCTGTCCAATTTGATCACTACACCGTCGATATCATAGGCAAGGCTGTCCCGCAGGTCACCCAGATGCCGTATATGTTCCGCAATCGCGTCGCTGCTGTCGGTACATATCCGCTCCTCTAAGGTGTGAAAGCCCAGCGCCTGTAGCCGATCCAGCGTCTCGGTATGCGATACCGGTGCACGTCCGTCTGCATACAGCGCCCCTTCCTGAAAATTAAAAATAAAAATTGAGAGTGCCCGCGCAGCGGTAATCTTAGGGTCAAGCTGCCGCAGCGACCCTGCTGCAGCATTGCGCGGATTGGCAAACAGCGGGGCACCTTCCTCGGCACGATGCCGGTTGAGCCGTTCAAATACCGCACGGGGCATGTACACCTCGCCACGAACCGTCATGGACAGCGGTTCCGGCAGGGTCAGCGGCACATCAAAAATTGTCCTGACGTTCTGCGTTACGTCTTCCCCCACCGTGCCGTCCCCTCTTGTCGCCGCCTGCGTCAACACACCGTTCTCATATCGCAGAGCACAGGAAAGTCCGTCAATCTTCGGCTCGACGGAATAGGCGGCGTGCGGAATCCGGGCTGCAACGTCGGACAGAAAACCGTAAAGCTCATCAAAGGAAAAGACATCGGTCAGCGAGTCCATGCGGACATGGTGAGTGACCTTTTCAAAACCGTCTGCGGCCTTTCCGCCGACACGGTGTGTCGGTGACGCCGGATCGTCCAGTTCCGGGTGCTCCTGTTCGATGTGCACCAGCTCATAGAAGAGCTTGTCATACTCGTAGTCGGATATTTCCGGTGCATCCTCTACATAATATTTCCTGGCGTGGTAGTTCAGCTCCGTGCGCAGCTTTTTCGCCCGTTCACTCAGCTGCCCGTCCTCCGTAGTGTTCATGAAAAGCCTCCTTGGTGTGCGCGGAGACGCTGTCGGATTCGGCGGCACGTATGCATGGCTGTCCGTATCGGGCATGTCCCCATAGTATCCTTATTATACCCGATTGCGTCGATATTGTCAAGGCGACCGGGTGGGCTTGATTCAGGGGTTTGCAGTGTTATGATAACAGAGTAGATTGTCACTAACACGGTTGCAAAACCGTGTTATTCAACATTTCACTCAAAGATTGAAATATTCACCGCTCTTTCTTCCGATGGGGAAGCATCGACGCAACCCCGGCGGCAATGAGACAGCCTCCGATCGAGCCAAATGCGGAATTGCATCCCGTATTTGCGGATTTATCCGTATCCGTCCCTGCAGCCGTATCTGCGGACTCGACGGCATTCTTATATGCAGTTTCGGCCTCGCTCAGGCGGGACACAAGCGAATCCACAGTTTTTTGCGTGATGGCTCCCTTACGCGTGAAATTCTCCGCCTCGGTCAAAGCCTGCGTTATCAATTCTTTTGCTTCATCCGATGCGGATTCTGTGTCCAGGGATTTGAGAGACGCGATGGTTGCATCCAGTTCGGTAAAATCAATGCCGACCGGCTCAAGGACATTTATTTTGTCCATCAGGAATACGGCTGCAACATTTACCGTTGTTTGCGGTACATCATCGTTTTTCATGCCGACTGCGGTTTCGTAAGCCTGCTGTGCCGCTTCCCATGTCTCCGGTGTATAGTTGCTTTCAACCAGTGATTCCATTAATTTGATGGCAGAATCAAGCTCCGTTCTGTCCGGATCGTATGTGACTGTAACAGTGGCACGCAGCGACAGCTTCTGCGGATTCGCAAGCTGACTTTCCTCTGGTAGAATCGGGTAGCCGTGTACTGTGAAAGTTCCGCCCGCGGTTGTGTCCAGCTCCTCTGCAGTCCATTGCAAAGAGCACTCGTATTCGTTTCCGCTTTCGTCTTTTACCGTGGCGGTTTGAGGTAACTTTTTGATCAGTTCATCTGCGGCGGTATTCCGCCCTACCGTTACGGAAGCATAGGTACCCGTAACACCGGTTACCGCAAGCTGCAGCTTTGAAAATGGTTCATTAAGAGCAGAGAAAACGGCAAACTCGGATACAACGGCACCTCCCTTTGTTGTATTGATGCCCAAATATCCCTGAGAAACAGCAGCAGGCAATGTCATGCTGAGACAAGCCTGTCCATCCGCATCAAGGTACAGAGTTTCGCCCGATACGGCAATCCGAAGATTAAACCCGTCGGATACCTTTATGCTTGAATTTTGCGTATTCGTAATCTTTATGCGTTTCCCGTTTTGATATATGAAAATTTCTCCGCTTGGCTTTATTCCCACGTAGAGGTATCCTTCTCCCTCTGCCTCCTTCAGAATGATTCCTGCAGAGGCCGACTGACCGGATTCACTGCCGAAGCGCAAGGTCGCCTCCGCATAGAAATCATCGTACAGCCGTGATGTATCAATATAGTAATTAAGGACGGCCGCAGAAGCCTTCTTGCTGAGTGCTATGCTGCCATCGGACTGCTTCCAAT
>CAVDLN010000069.1:0-9508 GCA_963609805.1 Erysipelotrichaceae bacterium
ACTTGAAGTTGAACTGCCAGCCCGTGCAGCCGTACAGCTCCGACAGCAACCAGCGCTTGCCCGTCTGACGGGCGGAGGATGCCAGCTGTTTTGCAATCCAGTAGCAGCGGTTGTGCTCGGACAGACAATCGATGCCCGGGTAGCCCATATGCTCATAGAAACGCATCAGGGAACCCTCCGGCACGGTCTGATTCATGAGGGAATCCTCATGCAGCACGTGTCCCGTAAAGATAATGCCGTTCTTTTCGCACCAGTTGTTGATCGGCTCGGCGAAATTTTCGAGGAACAGATTGTCCGCAAGATCGATGTAGTGCAGCTTGACGGGCGCTACCAGCTCACCGCGCATCCGATAGAAAAGCTCCGGGATAATGGGGTGTGCGTCATAGCCGTAGCGCTTGCGGAACTCATCGAACAGAGACTCGGTCCAGCACATGGAGCAGGTCATGATGCCGTCCTGCTCCCGCCTGTTGTCCATGCAGTGTCCGCGGTGCGGCTCATCGGTGAAAATGCCCTTGATGGAGGTACCGAGTCTGTCGCCGCACTTTTCGCGGTACTGCTCATGGGTCAGCTCTATGAACCTGTCGGTTGCCTTGCGGCTCATGGTGTCGATGTAGGTAGTACCGTTGTAATTGGAATTGCAGGCATCCGGAACGATGTCAAAGCGGAGTACGCGCCACTCTCCCGGGTCGTCTGCATGGGCGGGTTCCAGCTCCTGTACGGCAGCCCGGACGGCAGCGGGGGACAGGTCGTCCTTCAGCTCCCGGTATCCCCAGAGGTTGATTCCGTCAACCTTGCCCACATACAGGGCATAGGGAGTCTCTCCGCCCTCGTAGCGTTCGATAGGCATCTCGGTAACAACCAGCGATTTCATACGGTACTGCGGGTCAACCGTGACCTTTCCGCCGGCTGATCCGGAGGGCCAGCGGTCCTCATCGTACAGCCATGCCTCCATGCCGTCCTCGGCCGCGGTATCCGCCACCTTATTGATAAGCTCAAACCACTCTTTTCCGAGATACTCGGTGATAAGACCGGTGCGCGAATGCATGAAGTAGCCGCCCAGTCCCATTTCCTTCATGATGTGCGCCTGCCGCACCAGTTCCTCGCCGCGCAGCTCGCCGTTCCATGACCAGAAAGGCTTGCCTCGGAAAGCAGCACCCGGGTATACGAAGGATTGCCGTATTTCACTTGTATTCATGTGCGTCTCCTCTCGTGTCCGTACCGGACAGACATTTTTTGGATTATGATATTCAGCTTTATGGAATTGCGCGCCTCCATGGCGGTCGGGAATCCGCAATACCGTGTCAATTATACCATATGCATGCGTCAAATGCAATAGGATTTTATATTTTTTGCCCTGCTGTCTGCTGTCTGCCTTGCTGTCCTGCTGTCCTGCTGTCCTGCTGTCCTGCTGCAAAGATGCTTTTATCGGCACGGCGGTACGCCCGCGTATTGACTTTTACAGGAAAGTCGGTTATAATGATTTCACCCCTTGCAGCACAGAAAGGAAAAACGCCATGAGCTTTTGGATTTGCGCCGATGAACGCCCGTCGGAAACACATCTGTACCGTTTCACCCGTACCTTCCGGGCCGACCCCGGAACTTCGCTGCATGCCCGCTCCTGTGCCGACACCCGCTACCGCCTGCTCCTGAACGGGCATGAAGTCTGCGAGGGTCCCTGCCAAGGGTCATCCTATGTCCGCTACTACGAGGAAAGCGATCTCTCCCCCTTCCTGCTTCCCGGCGAAAACACACTGACTGCCGAGGTTCTATATGTGCAGGAAGGTTCCTTTATCTCGGTTTTCCGCGGCTTCCGTCCCGCCTTCTGGATGGACGGCAGCTTTACGCTCCCGGACGGATCCCGTCAGCCGCTTGGAACGGACGACGGCTGGAGCTGCACCCGGGAGGATGCCGTCTCCTTTCACCATGTTCCGGGTATACATATTTCCATCCCGCCCTTTGAGGATGTGCACGGCGCATCTGCCATGACGCCTGTCCCCGTCCTTCGGATGTACGAACCGAACCTTGAAGGAAAGGGATACAATATGTTCGGGCTGCGGGAGCATTACCCGCTGACGCCGCGCCCCATACCGCAAATGCGGACAGAGGAGGCACGTCCCCTCACGGTGCTTCACAGGGGGAACGGCTGGATGGAACTGGACGCGGGTGCATACACAACCGCCAAGGTTTCCTTTACCTTTACCGCCGCGGCCGGCGCATGTGTACGGATTATCTACGCCGAATGCGTAACCGTTGAGGATGCGGCAGGAAACCGCCTCAAGGAACGGCGGGACGCATGGGACAATCCCACAGCGCGGATGGACGGCGTATACGACACCGTATGTGCGACGGGGGAGCGGCAGGTCTTTTCCCCGTTCTGGTACCGCGCCTTCCGTTTCATTCGTCTGGAATTTCCCGAAAACGCCGACTTTACACCAATCAGCATGACCTTCTCCCCCTATTTTTACCCTATGGGTACGGCAGGCGGTTTTACCTGCTCGGATGACCGGCTCAACAGCATGTGGGAAGTCAGCCGGAATACGGTACTGTGCTGCACGCATGAAATGTTCGTGGACTGCCCCTACTATGAGCAGCAGCAGTATGACATGGATTCCTGCCTGGAAATGCTGTTCACCTTCCGCCTGACCGACGACGCGCGTATGCCGCTCAAGAGCCTGACCGATCTTGCCCACTCCCAAATGGCAGACGGAATGCTGCAGGCCAATTATCCCTCCACCGATGTGCAGATCATACCCGATTTTACACTGTTCTGGGTGCTGATGCTGCGGGAATACCTGCGCCATACGGGAACGGATGCGCCGTCGCGGGAACCGGTGCGGGCGCTGCTCGGTACGATGGATAAAGCGCTGGGTGTATTTGAAAACTATATGACCGAGGACGGATTGATCGGCCCCACCCCGTACTGGCCTTTCGTGGACTGGGTACCCGGCTGGCCGGCCGGCGTTCCGAACGGAGGACGGGAGGAGCCGCTGACCGTAACCTGCCTGATGTACGCAGCCGCCCTGCGTGCGGGCTCCGAAATCTGCAGAACGCTGGGACGCACCGAGCGCGCCGCCGAGTACGAACGCCGTGCAAAAGACATCATCGGACGGGTCAACGCGCTATGCTACGATACCGATGCTGGCCTGTACCGCAACACACCGTCCCGCCGGGAATTCAGCCAGCATACAACGCTTTGGGCGGTTCTGTCCGGGGCGGTAAGCGGGGAGGAAGCGGGCTCTCTGGTTGACCGCACCTTCGACGGGCATGTGCCGACGGCAGTCTGCACCTTCTCCATGAATCACTACCTGTTCCGCGCATTGGAAGCCGCCGGGCGATACAAAACGTATGCGCCGCGTCTGCTTGATGGCTGGCAGCATATGCTGGATCTGCACTGCACCACATGGTGCGAAAACCCCGACTCGCCGCGAAGCGAGTGCCATGGCTGGTCCTCCGCGCCGATCTATGAGTTCTCCCGCATGATTCTGGGAGCCTTCCCGACGCAGGACGGCTGGAACTGCGTATCCGTTCAGCCCTTCCTGCCGGACGGCGTGACCTTTGCGGAAGGAACCGTACCGACTCCGCACGGGACTCTGTCAATCCGCTGGGATCGGGACGGAAGCAGCTTTACGCTGACCGTCCGAAAGCCGGAAGGAGCACCTATGCGGGTAACCGCTGTTCTGCCGGACGGAAAAGTCGTACCGATGATCGACGGCAGCAGTCTGACGGCAGGCTGCACACTGTAACGGTACATCAAAAAAACAGGCGGGCATTTTTGCCCACCTGTTTTTTAGACTTAGACTGCAATCAGTCCATATGCGTCACGGTTTGCCCACGCGCTATGTACATCTCGGCGACGGGTTGACTTTCATCATCCAGACCAAGCAGTGTGCTGACGGTCACAAGATCATAGCCCTGCTCGATCAACTTATCTGCCGCGCGAATAAAAATATCCACGGATGACATATACAAATCGTGCATGAGAACAATGTCTCCGTCCGATGCGCTGTTCAGAATCAGCTGCACCTTTTCGTTCACGAACTGCTCATAGGCCTCCCTGCGTGATGCATCCTCCGAATACTTGTCCGCCGTCTTGGGATGATTGTTCCAGTCGTTGGTGTCAATGCTCCATGCCACGGCAGTGTACCCCAGCGAGGCGGTATACGCCAGCTGATCCGCCGTGATGGCGCCGCCCACCGGGCGGTACAGTTTCGGCCTCGGCACTCCCGCCGCGGCGATGGCATCGGATGCGCGGCTCAGCGTATCGGCGATAAAGGCCTGATCTTTTCCCCGCACGGAATCGTGGTTGTAGGTATGCGAACCGATTTCACAGCCCAGCGCGTCGGCACGGGTCAGCGCCGAAGGGTATTCGGCGGCGCGGCTGCCGACCACAAAGAAAGTCACCTCCGCCTGATGTCCCGCTTTTTGAAGCGACTCCACCTTATCCAGAATATAGGTTGTGTATGGGTAATACCCCGCATCCAGATCCTCGGCAGGTGCCTGTGGCCCGTCGTCAAACGTAAAGGCAATGCGTTTTCTCCCGGTCGGATTGTCCTCCCCGCGGGATGTATCGCTCTCCGCGGCGGAAGTGTCACCCGCACTTTGCTCCCCGTCCGTTATAAGAATTATGCTGCATCCGGTTCCGCTCAGGCAGACAGCCGCCGTCAGAAGGACTGCCATCAGCAGCGCGGCAAACCGCAAGAGCCGTGCCCCTGTTTTTCCGTTTTTTTTCATTTTCTGTTGGTCCGTGCCCCGCTGCTCACATCAGCTTTTTTCCGGCATCGAATGCCCGTGCCGCCGCACCGCCGACATGCCTATACAGGTTTCGGATACCGTCAAACACAATCGCATCCAATCTGTCCGTATCGATGCCTCCGTCGGCGTCAAGCACGGATTCGTCTGCGCTGACATTGACAATATCGCCGATGCAGATGCCGTCCTCATTGAACTTGACAAGCCGGCACTCCAGCGCCAGCGGCAGCTCCCGGATAACCGGCGCGTCGACGGCGTCCGCAGGGTCTGCATGCAGCCCGCAGTGTGCCAGCTTGTCCGGCGTCTTTTTGCCGGACACCAGTCCGACATAATCGCAGGCGTCCGCATGGGCGGCGTCGGCAAAGCTGACCGTAAACGCCCCGCGTGCGCGGATATTTTCGGTTGTGCGGTGGTCATGAGACAGGCAGAGCATAATCTGGTCCGTGTCATAGACGCCGCCCCATGCGGCGTTCATCGCGTTGGGCGTGCCGTCCGCGTTATAAGTCGTGACAATCAGCACAGGCATAGGAAAAAGCCATGTTTTCTTTCCGAAATTTTTTCTCATTTTTTCTTCTCCTTCTTTGCATTTTAAGGAAACGCTGATCTATTTCTGTCCCGCAGATTATTTATCCCGCAGGTATCTGCTCCATGCGTCCCGGTAAGCGGTATACGCCGCGCGCCGTCTCTCATCCAGTGTGCGCTCCTCCTGCCATTCCTGCACGGCGCGGCGATACATGACCGCAGTCGCATTATCGGCCGGTCCGTCCGTCGCTTCCTGCCCATCCTCTCCGCCTTCCCGGTAAACAGCGCTGCGCAGGCAGACAAACTGCCATTCAAAGTTGTCCGCCACGGAACGGATGCACCGCCGAACGGCATCGTGCGAGGCTATCCGGTCCTTCAGCCGCTTTATTTCCTCCGACAGCACCGCCAGCATATCCAGCGCTGCCGCGAACTTCTCCCCCGCTCCCGCGGTCACGGCCTCTCTGCAGGCAGAAAAAGTCTCCGACGGCACCGTTCCGTCCTGCAGCATCAGCCACATTCCGGAGAACAGACCGCCGGGTGCGGCATCCATGCCGAACAGCTTCTCCCTCTCGGCTGTATAAGCCGTCTGCAGGGATACAAAGTTTCCGGCATCGGACGGCGCTCCCGTTCCCCATGCCGTGCCGACGGCAGACAGGCTTCCGGTCAGTTTCCCGCCGGCTGTATTCAGAAAATTCGGGCAGCTTTCCGCATTGCATCTTCCCAGTATCCAGTTTTCTCCTTCCCGCTCCGCACGTGCAAGGCAGTCGGAAAGCAGAGACTTCAGGTCGGTAAGAGCCGCACGCCGGGTCCGCAAAACCTGCTCCAGGCGGTGATTCAGATCAAGACAGCACCGGTACTGCTCCTCCGCCCGCGCCGCCTCCTCCGCCGGAATATCCGTTCTCCCGGGTGCGCCGGGGGTGCACAACAGCGGGCGAAGCGTTATCCAATGCTCCGACAAAAATTCCCGCATCAGCAGGCGGCTTTGCGCAATCCGCCCGCGGGGCGCATCATTCGCGGCATCGAAGCGGCGGAACTCCCGGTACACATCCTCCGCCGTCAGAGTGCGAAAGAGCGTGCCGCGGCTCTCCGTCCGCGCCACCATACGCGCCTCCTCTTTCAGGTGCAGCTCCCCATCTCTCCCGGTATCCATTCCGTTCAGATATTTGCGGGCAAGCCGTTCCAGCGCGGCAGCCGTCTTTTCCCGTATGTCCGACCTGGTCTCCAGCAGGTCACGGACAAACTTTCTTTCCGCCTCCGCGCGCGAGAGGCCTTCCGTGCGCAGATCCGGGTCATAGCCCTCCGGCAGCAAGGCCGCATCCTGCTCCAGCACATGCAGGCGATCATCGCAGGCATCCCGGAATTCCTCATATCCGGACCGGACACCCGTGAGAACCGTCGCGGCTCCCGATACGTCCGCCTCGCCGGCAGCCAGATCCGCCAGCTCCTGCGCTGCGCGAACCCCTATCTCCTGTTCCACGGCGGATGCGGAAACAATACGCAGAAGGCGCTCCTCCAGCCGCATCCGCTCCCGCACCGGGGCAGCGCCCTTCTCAGCAATTCCTATTCTGAACGGAGCGCAGACACTGTCCGACAGCAGAAACAAGGCAAACGGCTCCCTGTGGCAGAGCGTCTGCCTGCTTCCCTTCACGGTATCGCTCACGCCCGGCGATATGCGCCCGGTGCTTTGTATCCACAGCGGAAACAGACCTTCCCCGTCCAGCAGGAAAACCCGGAAATCCCCTGCCGCAAATATCTCCAGCGTGTAATTTCCGTCCCCCTCGTCGGGAGTCAGACGGCAGGCACCGAAGGAAACATCGAAAAATTCCGGGCTGACTGCCCGCAGTCCGCGCCGTCTGCGCACACTTCCCGCATCATCCGATTCGATTACATACTTGCGAAAGCTTTCCAGTGCCCCGGATATGCGCAGTCCCAGCTCAGCGCATGCGTCGTCGGCAGAGATGTCCCCGTGTCCGCCTCCTGTGTCGGAGAGGTACTCCGTACCGACAGCCTCCGCCAGAGCCGCACAGAACCTTGCCAACGGATGCTCGCGCTGACTCGTGCAGTCCCCGAATGTCATGCCGAGGATGTCCTCACTTACCCCGTCTGCGGAAAGCATGGGGAACGTCTCACGAATCAGATTTTTCACGCCTCCGCCGCAGGCCGTATACAGCGGTATGCTGACCCCACCTCCCGCGGAATACCCGCCCGCCGCCGTCAGAAGATACCTTGAGGCGGCAGGCACGGCATCCGTCAGCAGCCCGTAGGCAGCCGGGCTTCCGCACAGGAAGGTCGTCTGTATCCATTGCGGGGCGGCCTGCACGCGCTCCGTCTCCGCCTCCTCCGTCTGTATGCCCGGGTCGGGACCGCCTGCGACCCCGATCCAATCCGGCAATCTTTCCTCTGCCTCTGCATTCATTTCGCATCACCTCTTTTTGATGTTTCCCGCTTTCCGGCATCCGCCGCATGGGCAGGATGCCGTCCGTCCGCGTCACCGCGCGCCTGCCCGTCCGTTAGCCGTTAACCGTCAACCGTAAATGTGGGAATAATCTCCACACGGCCAATGTTTTCACCGGTCAGTTCCAGGCAGAGCACGCCGTCCGCATCCACGGCCGCGCAATAGCTCTCGGCCGAACCGTCCGCCGCATACAGAGTAACTCTGAAATTCTCAAAGCGCGGCGGCTGATAGTGCAGCGTCATGGCAAGCGTTCCGTCCCTGCAGGCAATCGTCAGACTGCCGTTTCTGTTCTCCTCCAGCCCGTAGGCGTGTCCGCCATAGGTCGTGGAGGTCACGCCCATACTCTCATAGGTGTCGTTGAACGAGGGCGATACATGCAGCCCGTCCGACTCGGCACTCACGCCCATCAGCCCGTAGAAATACGCCGTCGGCACAAGACCGCTCTCCGGAAATTCTCCGTTGAGACCTTCCAGCCAGTTTGTGGAGCCGGACACCGCAGCGTCCGATTTGAGACGATTGAATTCATACACCCGCGCTATCTGCGCGTACCGATCCGTAACCGCCTGCGCCCCCTGATACTTCAGGCGCGCCATCAGCTCATAGAACACGGGGTAGAAAATATATCCTCCGTTTTCGCAATGCGCACCGTAGGCGGCGGAGCCGAACGGATTAATCCCCTCGGGGCCGTGCCACCACACCAGACCGGTTTTCCGGTTTTCCTCGTTGTTGATGGCAACCGTGTTGGTGACTGCCGCCAGCCGCAGGTTTCTGTCAAATTTTTTGATATTTCTCCACTGGCTTGTACCGTACATTACTTTCAGGTAGGACAGGATATCCTCCCCCGTGCGGGTATCCCCCTCAACCGTGCGGGTGCCGTCAATCCATGAAAAAACAGATTCTGCACGGTCCCCGTCTCCAAGTCCGTACTTCAGCGCCTCGAAATTCAGGAAAGTCAGTCCGTAGTCCACGGAATTGCCGTCAACGTCAATGCAGGCGATGTACCGCCCCGTCGTGTCCGACCAGAATGTACTGTCGTATTTCTCCTTTATCGTCCTACTCAGCTCGGTCAGCGCCGGAATATTGTCGAGATACTCGCCGCCCAGCATTCCGTAAATGCCGATCATGGCCTGCGCCGCTTCGTAAAACAGTGCGCTTTCGTAGGCATCCAGATTGCCGAAGCAGAGATTGTCCCAGTAGTTGGAGGAGGCGGAATTCGGAAGGCCGGTGTTGTCCCAGCAGGTCTTGCCTGTGGCATTCACATAGTCAAAGCGGGAGCTTCCGTCCGCTGTCAGATAGGTTGAATCCTCCGTCAGACGGATAAGTCCCTCCTCGCCGTGCAGGCTGTAGTAAATATAGTTCCACGCAGCCTCCGTCTTTTCCAGAACCGTGCGTCCCCGGGAGGCATCCAATGCGGCATACTCGCCGCCTGCCGTGCTGCTGTCCCGGCTGTTCAGAAATTCCGTGCTGTTTTCCCAGCTGATGACATCGTACACGGCTGCTATATAGCGGAAGGTGCCGTCATAATGCAGGCAGTAGGTATCGCTGACCTGCCAGTAGGGGTAAGTCGACCATGACCACATATAGCCGTTCTCCGTCTGCGGGAAGGACCGAATCTTTCCCTTCAGATCGTTGATATAGCCTGTGTCGCCGCTCCACATAATCTTCTCGGACATCCATTCGAAATACGTCGGCTCGTTTCCGAAGCGGTACACCAGACTCTGGCCGTCGTCAACGGCACCGAACATATGCCACATGGCGTTGCAGACATAGGCAACGCTGTCG
>CAVDLN010000070.1:0-9492 GCA_963609805.1 Erysipelotrichaceae bacterium
AAGTTGGAAGTTGGAAGTTGGAAGTTGGAAGTTGGAAGTTGGAAGTTGGAAGTTGGAAGTTGGAAGTTGGAAGTTGGAAGTTGGAAGTTGGAAGTTGGAAGTTGAAAGTTTAATGTTTCAAGTATTGCAGTAAAGAGAGGTCCGCATGTATTCCTATTCATCTCTTTGTCATGAATTGGCCGCGGTGACCGACACCCCCCGTGAGGAAGCCTGCCTGCTGCTCTCCCATTACTGCGGCGTCGGGACGGCCGATCTGCTTTGTGACAGGAATCGGCAATATGAAAATGAAGCCTTGGAAACCGCTGTCGGAAAAAGGCTGACCGGATACCCTATCCAGTATATTCTCGGCGAGTGGTATTTTTTCGGCTGCCGCTTCCGGGTTTCCCCCATCTGCCTGATTCCGCGGCCCGATACGGAAGTACTGGTAGAGGAAGCCCTGAAAAGGATTAAACCCGGCTCCGTCGTTGCCGATCTATGCACGGGGAGCGGATGCATCGCGACGGCACTGCTGGCAAGCCGGCAGGATATTCCACTGTGCGCAGGTCTTGAACTGTTTCCCGACACATTGGCACTGGCGAAGGAAAACGCAGATAGCAACGGGGTCGGCAGCCGTTTTCTCCCGGTATGTGCGGATCTGCTGACGGACGGAGCGGCATGCCTGCGTGACGCGCTTCGCACGCGCCTTCCGCATCGGCAGGATTGCGGATTTGATATGATTATCTCAAATCCGCCGTATATTCGGGAGTCCGAACTGCCCGGCCTCGCCGTGGAGCTCAGTTATGAGCCGCAGGCTGCATTGAACGGCGGAGAAGACGGTCTGACCTTCTACCGCGCAATTCTGAGCCGATATGGGAAGCTGCTGCATCCGGACGGTTGGCTGCTCCTGGAAATCGGATATGATCAGGCGGACAGCATTCGCCTCCTCTCCGAAGAATTCGGCGGATGGACTGTTGCGGCGGTGTGCCGGGATCTCGGGGAGCATGACAGGGTTGTATGCCTGAAACATACAGGCAGCGCATCCGCCTCCTGATATGAGGGAACGGAACGCAAACCCGGAATTTTCTCATACGGAAAGATGCATCGACACTCTAAAGGAGTAACCAATGAAGATATTGATTCTTGCGGGAGGTCTGTCGGCAGAGCGCGATGTTTCCCTCACAGGCGGATGCCTGATTGCGGCGGCTTTGATTGAGAGGGGACACAAAGTTTGCCTGTGCGATCCATACACCGGTCTCGACCCGAACGGGGGAAAGCCATGCTATACCGATACGGCAATCTGTCCTCACGGCATCAGTAAGCAGCTTCCCGACCTGAAAGAGCTTATGCGCCTCTCCGGGCGCGGAGAAAGAAGAATAGCTTCCGGCGTCATGGAGCTTTGCCGCACGGCCGATACGGTCTTCATTGCCCTTCACGGGGACGTCGGAGAGGACGGACGCCTGCAGGCTGTGCTGGAAATGGAAAACATCCGACACACGGGATCCGGCTATGTCGGCTGCCTGCTTTCCATGAACAAAGACATCACCAAAAGGCTGCTGCGTGATGCATCCGTTCTGACACCGGATTGGATATGCTGCAGCATATCTCAACAGACAACCGCTGAGGCGGCAGAGCAGATTGAGCGGAAAATCGGGTATCCCTGCGTCATAAAACCCTGCTGCGGCGGATCGAGCATCGGCATCTCCATGGCGGATAACCGCGCACAGCTTATGCAGGCGCTGACCCTTGCTCGGCGGTTCGAGGGCGATATTGTGGCGGAACGCCGCATACGGGGACGCGATATAACCGTCAGCATACTGGGCGGGCGTGTCCTGCCCTCAATCGAAATCCTCCCGCACAGCGGGTTCTATGACTATGCGAACAAGTATCAGGCCGGTGCCTCGGATGAGATTTGCCCTGCGGACATTCCGGAGGCGGCAGCTCGCTCTATGGCTGAAGCAGTCAAACGGGGGTTCGAGGTACTGCACTTGGGCGGCTACGCAAGATTTGACTTTATACTGGATGAAACGGACAAGGCATGGTGTCTGGAAGCAAACGCCCTGCCCGGCATGACCGCAACCAGCCTGCTGCCGCGTGCGGCGGCCGCTGTCGGAATGGATTATCCCTCGCTGTGCGAGGCAATTCTAAAACTGGCGGATAAGCCTGAAGAAAATCAGCCGCATATTTGATGCAATTTCGACACAGACACAAAATTATTTCAAAAGGGAGACGCCAATCGTCCGTCCCTGCGGAGGCAAAAACATGGAAGTCAGTAAAAGCAAAAAGCGCATAGGGTATGCCGTATTGGGACTCGGTATCGGCATGGCACACGCAGATGCCGCCTATGCGTCGGAAAACGCCGATCTTGTGGCAGTGTGCGACATCAACGAGGAGCGTCTGCAGAAAGTCAAAGAAGCTTACAGCGGTGTCACCCTGTACCGCGACTTCGAACAGCTCCTGCGCGATGAACGCGTGGATATTGTCAGCGTGTGCCTGCCCAGCGCCATGCACGCGGACTATGCCGTTCGCTGCATGGAAGCGGGAAAAAATGTTCTGGTTGAGAAGCCTCTGGATATTTCTCCGGAACGTGCGGAGCACATTGAACAGGCACGCCTGCGCACAGGAAAGATCTGCGGTGTTGTTCACCAGAACCGCTTCAACGCGGATATGTATCCCATTCGGGACGCGGTCGCGTCCGGACGGATCGGACGGTTGCTTCTCGGTACATTCTCCGTAAAGTGGTACAGAGAACAATCCTACTACGACCGAGGCGGCTGGCGCGGAACATGGGAAATGGACGGCGGCGGCTCATTAATCAACCAATCCATTCACACGGTTGATCTCATGCAGTGGCTGATGGGAGATGTCGTTTCCGTTACTTCCACCATGAGTATTGCCAATCATAAAATCGACACAGAGGATCTGACTGCCTCGCTGATCCGCTTTGCAAACGGCGCAACAGCTACCTTTGTCAGCACAACCTGTGCGTATCCGGGGATCTGCACCGAAATATGCCTGTACGGAACGAACGGTTCCATCGAGGCCGATGCCGACTGTCTGAAAACATGGAAAATGAAAGACTCCCCCAACGAGGACGAGGAAGAGGCGGCCATGCTGACGCGCTACGGAGGCGGAAATCCCGCCGCACTTACCGCCGATCCTACCCGTCGGTTCGGACATGCGCAGGTTGTGGAGGACATGATCGAGGCCGTTCGTGACGGACGGGACCCGGAGGTCATGCCGTCCGAGGCACTGAAGAGTGTTCGGATTGTCCACGCGGTCTATGAATCGGCACGTACGGGAAAGACGGTATTGCTGTAAAGCACGCATCAGTCCGTAAGCAGCTTTCCCGCCGCGTCGGGACAGACACAATTCTACCGTGCGGCTTTGGGAACCGTCAAAAAAGAGGAGGAATACGCATGCGCTACCATACTGTCCTGTTTGACGCAGACAATACTCTGCTTGATTTCACCCGTGCGGAACATGACGCCCTGTGTGAATGCCTGGCTGCCTTCGGCCTGCCGCACGGAGAGGACGCCGTAGCCCGCTATTCGGCAATTAAT
Organism: Erysipelotrichaceae bacterium; assembly: GCA_963609805.1. Lineage (GTDB taxonomy): Bacteria > Bacillota > Clostridia > Oscillospirales > CAG-272 > CAMEON01. The sequence goes on from CAVDLN010000070.1 coordinate 3,540, forward strand.
GACGGTTATTGGAAACGGCTGGAACGGGGAGAGGTAACCCGCGCCGCTCTGCAGGTAAAACGTTTCGCGGACTTTGCTGCCGAATACGGCTTTGACTGCGACGCGGCATTATTGGCTCAGAAGTACATGTCGGCACTGTCAACGATGTCCTATTTGATACCCGGTGCCGAATCCCTGTGCCGTTCCCTGATTCCGTCCTGCCGCCTGTATCTCATAACCAACGGGACCGGCTGGATTCAGCACGGCCGCTTCGATTCCTGCCCGTTGGCACCTCTGTTCTCAGCGGTATTTATTTCGGGTGACATGGGCTGCCAAAAACCGGAACGGGCTTACTTTGACAGCGTTATGTCCGCAATTCCGGAATTTGAACCGGCTGACACGCTGGTAGTCGGGGATTCGCTGTCCTCGGATATTCGCGGCGGAATCGATGCCGGACTCGACACCTGCTGGTTTAACCCGCACGGGAAGCCGATGCAGCCCGATATAATGCCGGACTTCGAATGCCGGACACTGGAGGAGGTCGGCCGGATCATTCGCAGCGAATGAATTTTCCCGTGATCAGTCCTAAGAAAGGAGAATGGTCATGACATCGGCATCCGCGGCATCCCTTCATCGGACATTGAGCAACGCAGGCATTCCGTGTGAGCCATCCGTGCTTCTGCGGGACTATACAACATTTCGCATCGGCGGGGCGGCAACACTGCTGTGCCGTCCGCAGACAGAGAAACAGATGACAGACGCGTTGGATATTTGGCGCGCCTACGACGGCTGTCCGCTGTTTATTCTCGGAAAAGGGAGCAATGTTCTGTTTTCCGATACCGGTTTTCCGGGGCTGGTGATTTGCACGCGCGATCTGCAGGATGTATCCCTTTCGGAAATGCACGGCAATACCGTAACCATACGTGCGGGGTGCGGAGTCTCGCTTCCGACACTGTCCAGACGCTGCGCAACGGAGTCCCCTTCCCTGTCCGGGCTGGAATTTGCCTGCGGCATTCCGGGCACTGTGGGGGGAGCGGTTGCCATGAACGCCGGTGCTCACGGGAAAGAAATGTCCGATATTGTTTGCGAATCCCTATGTGTGGATCGCACCGACGGACGTCTCTTTGCACTGCGCGGGCAGGATCACGCTTTCTCCTACCGTCAAAGCATATACGGACAGCATCCGGAATGGGTGCTGCTGCACGCCTCACTCTCTCTGACTCCTGCGGATTCCTCCGGCGTCAAATCCGCCATGGAACAGTATCTGACGGCGCGAAGGAAAAGTCAGCCGTTGGAGTATCCGAGTGCCGGAAGCATCTTCCGGCGTCCACCCGTTCCGAACATGTCCGTCGGAAGAATGGTCGAGGAGTGCGGTTTAAAAGGATTCCGTATCGGGGATGCGGAAATCTCGGAGAAGCATGCCGGGTTCATCGTCAACCGCGGAAATGCCACAGCGGACGACGTCCGACGCCTGATAGCGCATATACATAAGGCCGTCCTCCTCTCTTTCGGAATAGATTTAGAGTGCGAGATATGCGTAATCCAGAGTGACGGACGGAGAGAAGAGGGGGAGTGCTAAATATGGGCAGAAATATGTCCTTTGCCGAGACGGTGCGCCGGGAACTGTGGGATATTCCGATCAAATCCAGCTGCTGCCGCAAAGCATTTCTGTACGGTCTGATGCTGCGGGCAAAATTCGAAACGGAAAGCGGCAAAATTACCCTGACTGTACCGGTCAGTCGGGGCGACAGTCGGGGCGACAGTCGGGGCGACAGTCGGGGCGACAGTCGGGGCGACAGTCGGGGCGACAGTCGGGGCGACAGTCGGGGCGACAGTCGGGGCGACATGGAAATGATTGAAGGGCATGTTCGAACCTTGCTGCATTCCCAATTCGGATGCACCGCAGTTTCCAATACCGAAACACACGGTGCGCACCGCTATCTGCGGTTTGATTTTACAAATGCAGGGGCAACAGACATTTTGGCAGCGCTGCATGCCGCCGGCAGCGACGCATCCGTCAGCGGCGATATGGTGGCGGAAGAGGCCGTCGGGTTCGGCTGTTCCTCCTGTGCGGCGCACTTCCTGCGGGGCGTTTTTCTGTGTGCCGGCTCCGTCAGCGACCCGAACCGCGTGCATCATCTTGAATTTCGCCTTCCGGATGACGGGAGCGCCGTCTGCGTGACGGATCTCTGCTCCGCATGCGGTACGGAACCCGGCATTACTCACCGAGGCGGACAGTGCGGTATTTTCTTCAAACGTCTGGACGACATCAGCGACATGCTGACGAAAATTGGGTGCGTCAAGCAGGTCTTCGAGATTATGTTCCGCCAGATGTTCAACGAAAAACGGGTCGACGAGGCGCGTGCGACCAACTGGGAGGCTGCCAATATCGGGCGCACGGTCAAGGCAGGTCAGCGCCAGACAGCGGCCATCCGAATGCTGGCGGAGCAGCATAAACTGGAGCGTCTTCCGTCCGAGCTGCAGGAAACCGCACGTCTTCGTGTGGAACATGCGGACGCATCCCTGGCTGAACTTGCGGCGCTTCATAATCCGCCGATCACGAAATCCGGATTGAATCACAGGCTTTCCAAAATCACGCGGCTGGGTGAGGAACTGCTGAAAGACTCATGAATAAACGCCAAGGCGGGTAGAAACCGAAAATTTTCTTACGGAAAGGATACATAATAAAATGAACGAGCTCACACTGACAAAAACCAACTTTGAGGAGGAAGTGCTGCGCAGCGATCTGCCGGTACTTGTCGATTTCTGGGCAACATGGTGCGAACCGTGCAGGATGCTTGCTCCCGTCATAGCCGAAATTGCCGAATCGCACAAGGGCATTCTGAAGGTCGGAAAAGTAAATGTCGATGAACAGCCGGAACTGGCGGCGGCGTACCGCATTGACAGTATTCCTGCCGTGTTCCTCTTCCGCGGCGGAAAAGTCGATGCAAAATCGATCGGATACTGCTCCCTCACAGAACTTGAATCCAGACTGGGACTGTAATACCGATGCAGACAAAACAGTGAAGCCTGTCGTTCTTCCGGCGGACTTCACTGTTTTTGTTTTATTTGTTCAGTATTTTTTTCAGAAAAGCCCCTGTATAGCTCTCCTTCCTTTCGGATACCTGCTCCGGTGTCCCGACAGCAACAATGTTTCCGCCTCCGTCTCCGCCCTCAGGGCCCAAATCAATAATATAATCGGCAGATTTGATTACATCCAGATTGTGTTCAATGACAAGCACGGTGTTGCCGGCATCGCAGATGCGCTGCAGTATATCCAGCAGGCGCGCCACATCATCACTGTGCAGTCCTGTCGTCGGTTCATCCAAAATATAGAATGTCCGGCCCGTCCCGCGCTTAGCCAATTCGGTTGCAAGCTTGACGCGCTGCGCCTCTCCGCCGGACAGCGTAGTCGCCGGCTGTCCGATCTTGATGTATCCGAGTCCCACATCGTACAACGTCTGCAGTTTTCTGGTAATCCGCGGCAGCCCGTCAAAGAACGAAAGGCCCTCCTCGACCGTCATATCCAGAACATCTGCAATGCTTTTTCCTTTATATTTGCATTCCAACGTGTCGCGGTTATATCTTTTGCCATGGCATACATCGCACGTCACATAAACATCCGGCAGGAAATGCATCTCGATTTTGCGCACGCCGTCTCCCTCGCATGCCTCGCAGCGACCGCCCTTGACGTTGAAGGAAAACCTTCCCGGCTGATAACCCCGTGCCCTGGCATCCGGTGTCTTGGCAAACAGATCACGGATATCATTGAACAGGGATGTGTAAGTGGCAGGGTTGGAACTGGGCATACGACCGATCGGGCTCTGGTCAATGGCAATCACCTTATCCAGGTATTCCAGCCCTTCCATGCGGTCATACGCGCCGGGATATGTTGTGGCACGATTGAGTTTTCCCGCAAGCACAGGGTAAATGATGCCATTCACCAGAGAGGATTTTCCGGATCCGGATACTCCCGTCACACAGACAAAGCACCCGAGCGGGATGCGCACATCCACCTGCTTCAGATTGTGCTCTGCCGCACCGAATATCTCCAGAAAATGACCGTTTCCCGGGCGTCGGCATGATGGAACGGCAATGCTTCTGCGTCCGGACAGATACGCGCCGGTCACAGAGTTTGGATTGGCCATCACTTCATCGGGCGTCCCTGCCGCAACAATCCGGCCTCCGTGGATACCCGCTCCGGGTCCGACATCCACGATATAATCGGCTTCCAGCATGGTCTCCTCATCGTGCTCCACAACGATAACGGTATTTCCGAGATCCCGCAGCTTTTTGAGTGTTGCAATCAGCTTGCCGTTATCCCGCTGATGCAGGCCGATGGACGGTTCATCCAGAATATACAGAACGCCGACAAGAGACGAACCGATCTGTGTCGCCAAGCGGATTCTCTGTGACTCCCCGCCGGACAACGTGCCCGCTTTTCGAGCCAATGTCAGATAGTCCAAGCCGACACTGACGAGAAAACTCAGCCGTGAGCGGATTTCCTTCAAAATCTCGCGCGCTATGACAGCCTCTCCGCCGACCAGCTGACTGTCCAACCCGTTGACGAAATCCAACGCATCACGCACGGAAAGGCAGCAAAAGTCGTATATATTCATGCCGCCGACCGTAACGGACAGGGATGACGGACTGAGCCGTTTTCCGTGACACACGGGGCAGGATGCCTCTTCCACAAACTGCTCGTAGTAATCGTTGTTCATCCCCTGCGCAATGCGCTGCTCGATGATTCCGACCACCCCGTCAAACTTTGCGTTTTGCCTGTGCGGCTCTTTGCCGAAATACCGCACAACATCGTATGTCTCATCACCGGACCCGTAGTAAAGAATCTGCATTGCCTCCGGCGTAAATGTATTGAACGGCTGATCCATGGTAAAGCCGTGCCGTTTGCCTACCGCCTCAAAAAGAGGCCCGCTCCAGCTTTCGGTATCCAGCGTCTTGAAACCGTTGACCTGAATAGCTCCCTGCCGCAGAGACAGTTCCGGATGCGGAATCAGCCGTTTGACCGCCACGCGCTGCATGTCTCCGAGTCCCGCGCATTTGGGGCAAGCTCCCGCAGGATTATTGAAGGAAAACATCCGCGGCTCCAATTCGCCGAAGGAAATGCCGTGTTCCTCGCAGGCATACTTTTGGGAAAAGGACATCTCCTGCTCCTGCTCACCGTCCCGCGGCACGGTTACGACAAGAAGATGCCCGTCAGCCGCAGCCAACGCTGCCTCTACGGAATCGGACAGTCGTGAGCGTATTCCATCCCGCATAACCAGCCTGTCCACAACGATCTCGACATCGTGCTTCCTGTTCTTGTCCAACGATATCTGCTCGGACAAATCATACAGGGAGCCGTCGATGCGAACGCGGACATACCCTTTTTTTCTGGCATCCGCCAGCGTTTTTTCATGCATACCCTTCTGAGCGCGCACAACGGGAGACAGTACAAGAAACCGTGTCCCTTCGGCAAGTGTCATAATCTTGTCGATAATCTGGTCCACGCTCTGCTGCCGTATCTCTCTGCCGCAAATCGGGCAGTGCGGAATGCCGACTCGTGCATACAAAAGCCGCAGGTAATCATATATTTCCGTTACGGTTCCGACGGTAGAGCGCGGGTTGCGGGAAGTTGTTTTCTGGTCAATGGAAATGGCAGGTGATAGCCCTTCAATCAAATCCACATCCGGCTTGTCCATCTGTCCGAGAAACATGCGGGCATAGGAAGACAGGGACTCGACAAAACGCCGATGTCCCTCTGCATATATGGTATCAAATGCCAGCGATGACTTGCCCGATCCGGACAGCCCGGTGAGAACGACCAGTTTGTCCCGCGGTATCGTAACGTCAATATTCTTCAGATTGTGTACGCGTGCACCCTTGATCACAATTGAGTTTTGCATGCAATTTACTTTTCCTGCTTATAGCTTTTTAAACCGACGGCACGGCGTATTTTTTCAAGCTGACGCTGCCG
>CAVDLN010000071.1:0-9465 GCA_963609805.1 Erysipelotrichaceae bacterium
CCTCCACATAATACTAAAACTTGCTTGCGTTTGAAATCTATTTTCCTTTTATTTTAGAAGCGTCTCGACTGCGCAGCGAAGCTGATTATCGTCCCCGTCTGTCAACAGGTTGAAGTTAAGCTTCTCTGCCTCCTCGGACAAATCGCACTCCACATCCGGAGTAATTCCGATCCCCTGGTAGTTTTCACCCGTAGGCGGATCGTAATACCTTGTCGTAAGCTTAAGAGCACCTTCATAGCCGTAGGAAGAAAGCGGATAGGTGGTCTGCATAATTCCCTTTCCGAATGTCAGCGTGCCGACAATGATTCCGAGCTCATGATCCCGGATATTGGCGGTAAACAGTTCCGCCGCACTGGCTGTATTCCCGTTTGTCAGTACAGCCAGCTTGTATCCGGCGTACCTTCCGACATCCTCGGATGTAAGATTGCCGGACCCGCTTGTAACTTTCCCGTCACTGACCGTGACTTTGTAGGTTGTTCTTTCCTGCTTATCCGTTTGAGCACGCGATCTCGTGTGCAGAATGACGTCTCCTTCCTGCAAAAAGAAGGTAGCCACATCCTGTACCGAAGACAGCAGTCCGCCCGGGTTGTTCCGCACATCAATTATAAATGATGTGCAGCCGGCAGCGATCAGGTCATCCATGGCCTGCTTGAACTGCGATGCTGTCGGATTTTCAAAACCTGTGATGCGTACAACTCCCACAGTCGGATCATCGGCGTAGACATGCGACAGCACAAATTCCGTCTCAATAGTCCTTCTGGTGGCAGTCATCTCGATTTCCTGCCCGTCCCTCAAAACAGTAAAAGTAACCTGGGTTCCCTCTTCGCCGCGAACCATGGCCACGGCACTGTCGTACCCGACATCTCCTACCGATACAGCATCCGTGCCGGATCCGATTTTAACAATGCAGTCACCTGCCTGCACCCCCGCCTCGGCAGCGGGAGAATCAAGGTACACGTTCACAACCCGTATGGTGTCCTTCGCGGTGCTGCCCTCACCGATTACATCCTGAATAACGGAGACGCCGATTCCGCACATCACACCGTCCTGCTCGTCTATCGCCTCGGCAAGCTCATCCTTCGTCATATACTCCGCATACGTGTCTCCCGTCTGCGCAACATATGCTTTCAGTACCGCTGTCATGAGTGCCTCGTCGTCGAGATTATCATATACCGACAGCGAGCGGAACAGGCGATCAATCAGATTCAGCTCGTCTGCAAACTCCGTATCCGATTCGTCCGCGGCGATTACCGGTTCTTTGACATAATACTTTGCTGTCAGAGAAAACGTCAGCAGGACGGCGAGCAGCACCGCTGTCACGGTTGTGCCGATCGCTGCCGCCAATCCTACGCGTTTTGCGGGTTTTGCCCCATCGCCCGCAACATAATGCAACGGCTCATCCCCAGCTGCTTTTGCAGCCTGTTCGGTCTCCCGGTCCGGTGCATTCTGTTCGCTGCCCTGCGATGGCTCCGTATTCTGATTCATACCCTAACTATTTACCTCTCTCTGCTTTTCTTGCTGTTTCTGGAAAGACCCGAATCAGGCACGGGATTGCATCAGCCCCTCAGCATACCGCTCAGTATTGCCTCTGCGGCTGACAGTGCTTCCGAAACCTTCTCCGCATCCCGACCGCCGGCCATTGCGTTATCGGGACGTCCGCCTCCCTTGCCGCCCGTCACGGCAGCAACCGCGCCTACCAATTTACCTGCATGTGCACCCGCGGACACAGCCTGCTTGCCTGCTGCCGCAAGGAAGCTGAGCTTACCGTCCTGCGTTACGGCAAGAACCGCCACGGCAGAAGAATTCTTCTCTTTGATCATGTCGGTCATGCTTCTTGCAACATCGACAGGAACATTGGGCATCGATGCGGTAATCAGGAGAACCTGTCCGTCTTTTCCGACCGGGACGCCTCCGGCAATCAAATCCTCAATCTGTGCGGAAGCAAGACGGCTGTTGAGCCGTTCGATTTCCTTCTTTGCGGCGTTCAGCTCTGCATGCAGGGCAGCCGCTTTTGCGGGCATATCCGCTGCGGCAGGAGCCTTCAGCTCGCGTGATGTATTGCGGATGACCTCTTCCTGCTCGGCAATCAAAGTCAGAACGCCAAGTCCCGTCACGGCTTCAATACGGCGAACACCGGCGGCAACGGAAGACTCCGATGTAATCTTGAACAAGCCGATCTGCGCCGTATTGTCCACATGCGTACCGCCGCAGAATTCGGTTGAAAACTCGCCCATGCGAATGACCCGCACAATCTTTCCGTACTTCTCGCCGAACAGTGCCATAGCACCGAGCTTCTTGGCCTCCTCGATCGGAAGCTCGAGCTTTTCAACAGCCAGACCGATCAGGATATTGGCATTGACCAAGCCTTCCACGGCCTTCAACTGCTCTGCCGTCAGGGGAGCAAAATGCGTGAAATCGAAGCGCATGCGCTCATCGTCCACATAGGAGCCTGCCTGCTCAACATGCTTGCCCAGCACGGTACGCAGGGCTGCCTGGAGCAGATGGCATGCCGAGTGGTTTCTCATGATGGCAGCGCGCCGCCCGTCGTTGACATTCGTGCGAACCGTATCACCGACTTTAACCGTTCCGTTTGCCAGGGAGCAGAGATGGATATAGACGCCGTCAGACTTCTGCGTGTCGGTCACCGCAGCCGCAAAATCGTGTCCCGTAACAGTGCCGGTATCGCCGACCTGACCGCCGCCTTCCCCGTAGAACGGCGTACGATCCAATATCAATGTAAAGTCGCCCTCGGTGACTTCCTCAACGGACATATCGTCCACCAGCAGCGCGACGACCTTGGCATCGCATACCGTTGTCGTATATCCCGTAAATTCGGTCTTGGACATGCCCGCCAGCAGTGTCTTGGATGCATTGCTCCAGCCGGAAATATTGGCGCGCGCATTGCGGGCACGCTCCCGCTGAGCCTGCATGAGTGTGCGGAATGTATCCTCATCAATCGTCAGATGCTGCTCCGCAACAATCTCACGGGTTAAATCGACAGGGAACCCGAAGGTATCGTACAGCCGGAATGCGTCACTGCCAGAAATGACCTTCTTCCCGGATGCAAGCACATCACGCGCAAGATTTGTCAAAATGGAAAGTCCCGCGTCGATGGTTGCGTCAAACCGCTTCTCCTCCAGCGACAGGATCTGCAGAATATAATCGTGCTTTTCCTGAAGTTCCGGGTAGGCACCGCGGTTCTGCTCCATGGCTACCTCACAAAGCTCTGCGAGGAACGGACGGTTTATACCGAGCAGTTTTCCGTGACGGCAGGCACGCCTGATGATGCGGCGCAAAACATACCCGCGCCCTTCGTTGGAAGGAATCACCCCATCCGCAATCATGAACATGGCGGATTTGATGTGGTCGGTGCAGACACGGATAGAAATATCCGCATTGGCGTTATCCCCGTACGTACGTTCGGAAATGCTGCAGACCTTGTCCAGAATCGCACGGTTTGTGTCAACGAGGAACATATTGTCCACGCCCTGCATCACGCAGGCCAGCCGCTCCAGACCCATGCCGGTATCGATATTCTTCTGCGCCAGTTCCGTATAGTTTCCGTGCCCGTCGTTGTTGAACTGTGAGAAGACATTGTTCCATATTTCCATATAGCGATCGCAATCGCAGCCGGGCTTGCAGTCGGGTGATCCGCAGCCGTACTTTTCACCGCGGTCGAAATAAATCTCGGAGCAGGGGCCGCAGGGACCGGAGCCGTGCTCCCAGAAGTTATCCTCCTTGCCAAGGCGAACGATACGCTCGGCCGGAACGCCGACAACCTTGTTCCACAGTTCGAAAGCCTCCTCGTCGTCCTTGTAAATGGACGGCCAAAGGCGCTCTGCCGGAATCTTCAGCGTATCGGTGAGGAACTCCCATGCCCACGGAATCGCCTCCTGCTTGAAGTAATCGCCAAAGGAGAAGTTGCCGAGCATCTCAAAGAATGTTCCGTGACGGGCTGTATGCCCCACGCGCTCAAGGTCGGGGGTGCGAATACACTTCTGACATGTCGTGACACGCCGGCGGGGCGGAATTTCCTCTCCGGTAAAATATTTCTTCATAGGAGCCATTCCCGAGTTGATAAGCAAAAGCGAAGGGTCGTTGTGAGGAATCAGCGGGAAGGAGGGCAGCCGCAGGTGTCCTTTGGATTCAAAAAAGGAGAGATACTTCTCGCGCAGATCATTCAAGCTTGTCCATTCCATAGTGTATGCCTTTCTTTATTTGTTTATACCATTTTGTTCCGTTGTTTTGTATTATCCTGTTTACCAATCATACAGGGCAGCCCCGATGACGGTTCCGAACTGAGCATTCGGTGGAATAATGAAATTAACATTGAAGGTATCCCGCAGTCCCTCAAACACGCATCTGATGGGACGGATTGTCGTCAGATTCCCCGTCAGAACGATATCCCGGACTCCGTGCCCGCGCGCCGCAAATATTGCCATCATGGCTATGGTCTCCGCGACCATGTTGGCAATGCCGAGTGCGATGTCGCTGCTGTCAGCCAAATCGGACAGATTTCCGAAATTGGCGGCAGTCAGGTTGTAGTTGACCCCGGGAAACTGATCGTTGCGGGAAATATCCTTGATGGTCAGGTCAACCTTTGACAGATCCCCGCCCTCACACAGCTGCTCGATATGCGCAACATTGTCAATACCGAGCATCTTCTTTGTCAGTCCGAGCAGCGTTCCGCCGCCGACACCCGTGCCGCCGAGATAATCAATGTAGGTGCCGCCGTCCGGCTTTCGTTTCGCATAGACCAGCGCGGTACCGGTCCCCATGCTCACGATGATAGCCTCGGATAGTCCGGACAGGTAAAGCCCGCCCAGCCCGACACCGGAAAACTCCGGAACCGTCCGGCAGTTCAGCGAGTAGATGGGGGAGGACATATAGGATGAACCGACACCCGTCATCATAACCCTGTCGATATCGGACAGGGACAGGCTGTTTTCTACCGTAAAGCGCCCGAATGCCCCGTAGATGGATGTAATAGGGTCGGTTGCCCGCACGAAAAGCGGGTCAATGAGAATCGGCGCGCCGTTCCGCTCACGGCGAAACCCGACGATTTTGGTAGTACTTCCGCCGACGTCAATGCCGATCACCACATTGCCTGCCGCCTGCTGTCCTGTTTCCACGACGCATCTCCTCCTCATAATATTGCCCATTATCGGATACTCTTGAGTTTTCCTAAAAGCATTCATTGTATTATAACACATCTGCATACAAAAAGTCAAGTTTGGATTTGCCGAAAGAAATCACAATAATGAACAAAAGTTGGAGTCTTTCTATTGACAAAACAGGCGGAATAGACTATAATTGTGTCATGATGTAGCTGAGCTGTTCGGATTATGTTCGCGCTGTGAACAGGTCCGATACTCGGGTATTTGGGACATATCGGAAATTCAAGCTATTATGTACGGAGGATAAAAGAGAAACCATGAAAGCCGGAAAAACACTTGCGGGAAAAGAACGAATGATTCGCATTATGTCGCTTGCTCTCTGCCTTCTGATGCTCTTCGGCAGTCTTGCGGAACTGACTGCCTGCGGGACAGGAGAGACGGAGGAAACCGCCACCGCCGCACCAACCGATACGGAAGCCGTCAGTGAGGACGAAGGCACGACCGAAGCGGATCCCTTTGCGGATGTAAATTACAACGGGCGTGCATTCCGCATTCTCACCAGTACCAATGTTGCCTCATCCGGCATGGGAAACTCCAACTACCTCATCGAAGGCGAGAAGGACGCGGCGGCCAGCATGGTCAACGATGCCGTGGCCGAGCGCAACGCGGTTGTCGAGAAGAAGATCGGCGTTACACTGGAATTTACGCAGCTGGATGTGGATTACAACAATGTTTACAGCAAAATCCGAATCCAGGCGGCCACGGGTCTCGATGAGTATGACCTTGTCATCAACGATTTGTTCCCCTTTGCGAACCTGTCCATCGAGGGAAACTTCCGCAACATTCTGTCGGAGGGCTTCACGGGCTTTGACTTTGAGAACAAGTCCTATTGGTACAAGGAATACATGGATGACCTGCGCCTCATGAACGGCTATGAGTTTCTGCTCGCCGGAGACTACTTCATCGACGTGCTCCGCTCCTCTCACATCCTGCTGTTCAACAAGGGAATGTACCAGGATCACTATCAGACGGATCCCAACGAGGTCTATGAGTGGGTTCTGAACTATGAGTGGACCTACGAGAAGATGAACCAGATGATAACGGATATGTACGAGGATAAAAACCGGAACGGTCTGAAAGACTACGGGGATCAGTGGGGACTTTCCCTGCTGGACCTGTGGGGTTCCTCCATCGGGTTTGTTGTGAGCGCCAATCCCGGCTTCATTACAAGAGATGAGGACGGCATACCTACCTCCGCTTTGGGAGAGGACTCCCGCGCAGAGGATCTGACAGAGTGGATGACCACCCTTACCTACAATGACAGCTCGTGCTTCGGCAAGACGTCGGACGGCAAAATTCTGCAGGACTTCACGGAAGGGCTGTCACTTATCTGTGACTACCAACGGCTCGGCTCGCTGGAAAACACGATCCTGCTGAGCATGCAGGGCGAGGCGGGCGTACTTCCCTGCCCCATGCTCTACGCATCCGACAGGCAGTACAACACTGCCACGCATGATACCACGGAGGTCGGCGCCATTCTGACAACCGCAACCGACGAGGCCTTCATCAGTACGGTCATCCAGGTTCTGAACCGTGAAACCGCCTCCCTGCTTATTCCGAAATACTATGGCGAGGCTCTTCAGGTGCAGTACGTGACCGACCCGTACGCCTCCAAAATGGTGCAGATTATCCATGACAACATCCGTGAGTCGTTTATCCTTGCATACAACAACTGGACCGGCAGTGTAATGCTCAATGTTTTCAGCAATGCCGTTTCCGAGAAGCGCACCTTTACGGTGAAATACGGAGGCAACCGCCGCGGAATGCCGAAGCAGTTCACGAAAATGATCAAGACATTCAAGAAGAATAACAAAATAAGCTGACACGCCCTTTCAAGAGGCGAAATGTACGGATGAGGGGAAACACAGTGAAACCCAAAAACAGACTCACAGAGAAAGAAAGATTCGCGCTCTGTCGCTGGCTCTCTGTATTTTGATGCTCCTCGGCAGTTTGGCTGAACTGACTGCCTGCGGGACAGGGGAAGAAGAAACGGAGAAAACGACTGCAGCCGCCGATTCCGATACGGAAGCCGTCAGTGAGGACGAAGGCACGACCGAAGCGGATCCTTTTGCAAACATGAACTACAGCGGGCATGACAACATCCGCGAATCCTTCATTCTGGCATACAACCACTGGACAGGCGCAATAATGATGACCGCTTTCAGCAATGCAGTCGGAAACAAGCGTACGTTTTCCGTCATGTACAACGCGCGCAGCCGGAAGCAGATACAGAATAAATTCGACGATATGATGAAGACATTCCGAAAGAGCAACGATGTGATATAACGCAGTACCGCGCAAAGGAGAAAGCAATGTACAAACAGTACCCGATAACCTACTGGTATGGCATCCGAAAAGAATTTCTTTCCCGTGACCGGCTTATCGAGGCACGGGATGCGGGTTTCAACCTGATTGAGTGTTCCTATGACACCGAAACGAATCTGCGGGTGCTGACGATGTGCGATGAGCTCGGGCTGCGTGCCAACGTGCAGGATCCGCGCATGGATATTGCCCTCCGGGGAGAACCCGGCTGGGAATCCGTGCTGGACGCCGTGATTGCGGATTACCGTGACCGCACGGCCGTCAACCGTTTCTTTGTGCGCGATGAGCCGACAGATGATTATTTCCCGACACTAGGGCGCGTGGTTGATTACCTGCACGCCCATGATCCGAAGCACGGTGAATATATAAATCTGCTTCCCTCGGCTGCCGTGATGCCCCTGGAACGGTATCAGGCACACATCGACGGATTTCTTCATACGGTGCATCCGCAGCTGCTCTCCTACGACCACTACAATCTGATGTGGCGTGAGGTTCCTTCACTCGACAATCTGAAGCCGGCGCGTGTTTCGGACGAAAACCGCAGGCGCAACGGATGGGAAGGAAAGCTGTTTGAAGCCTACGATCGCAGCGGATACTATGACAACATGGAAATGATCCGGAAAAGTGCGGCACAGGCAGGCATCCCCTGGATGACGATCATCCTGCTTGTGGAGCACTGGGGGTATCGCTGGCCTACGGAAGGCGAGGTGCGCTGGGAGGCCTTCAATGCGCTGACATACGGGTCAACCGGGCTGTCCTACTTCACATATTGGACACCGGGAGCCAATCACAACGAACCGTGGTCATACCACAACGGTATCATTCTGGCGGACGGAACACGCGGTGAAAAATACGAGATCGTCAAGCAAATCAACCGTGAGGTGCAAGTTCTGCACAACGGTTTGATTTCACCGTTGCCCGGCGAGAGCAGCGCACCCGGCGGAATCCTGTCCGAGGCTGTTTTCCATGTTGGTGCGGAGGCGGACACCATGGCAAGGCCGTTTGAAGGGTACGGTCCCATCCGCATGCTGAGCGGCGGCCGATTTATTGCAGGTTTCTTTGCAGGCGGCCGGATGATGGTCACCAGCAAGGATCACGACGCCCCGCAGACGCTCCGCATTGCGTCCGATGCTCCTCTGCTGCATTTAAACAAGGAAACAGAGCTGTGGGAGGATTGCCCCGTTTCCGTTTCCTTTGCGCCCGGCGACGGCGAATTGTTTGCTCTGAAGCCGCAGTAAGCGCTGCTTGATTCTCCGCAACCTTGCTTTACATCGCTCCGCACCCCTGCCGCACAGGCTCCGGGTGCGGAGCATTTTTCAAGTCGGCGCGTAAGCGGAAAAATCACCTGTTTTTTCACCGTGCCGCTGCCCCTTTTCGGTTATTTGCCCATTGACTAACCGATGTGCTTTTGCTATAATTGTAAGCTGTGCATAAAAGTTTGCGGTCGTGTTCCGACCAAACGGAGGCTTTACCTTTATGGATGTATTGCATACTCTATTGACACTTTCAGTCGCCCTGTTCGCCGGACTGCTCATGTCACGTCTGACGAAAATCTGGAATCTCCCCGCCGTTACCGCCTATCTTGTGGCCGGTATTCTCATCGGGCCGTACTGCCTCGGACAGCTGGGAATTTCCGGACTCGGGTTCATTTCATCGGAGGATGTCGCCAACTACGATATTATCTCCGACGTCGCATTGGGATTTATCGCCTTTACGATGGGTAACGAATTCCGCGTATCCAGCCTGAAAAAGACAGGAAAGCAGGCAACGGTAATTGCCGTATTCCAGGCTATTACAGCTACCGTCTTTGTTGATATCGCGCTGATTGCCCTGCACTTCATCATTCCCGACGAATTGCCGCTGTCCGCCTCTATCACGCTGGGCGCTATTGCAACCGCGACTGCGCCGGCTGCCACCCTTATGGTTATCAAGCAGTACAAAGCGGAAGGACCCGTAACCAGTGTAC
>CAVDLN010000072.1:0-9463 GCA_963609805.1 Erysipelotrichaceae bacterium
GCAAGAGTCTTACCTGTCTGCGGCGGTGCGGAAACCGCTGGGATCGCACGGTAATTAATGCAGGGCTTTGCACAGTGATGATATTCATGCTGCTGGGCACGCTCAGAAGCATAGGCATTTCGATACAGCTGTTTGCATGCCTGATACTGGTTATGGGTATATGCAGTTCTCTGGCATCCATCTCTGCAGACGAGCAGGAAATACTGTCCGCAGAGCAAAAAAAAGGAACATCCGAAAGTGAGGACGCTTTCCTATGGATGAATTCATGAGGCACTCGCATCAGAAAGCAGGCAGAAAGGAAGAACCGATATGGCTTCACTAAAACATTTGACGCTTCCGAATGCTGAAAAAGCGTCGGGATTGAACGACGACCTGCAGGGACTTTCTTTCGAAAGGAGCGGAGGTAGGAGCAGCCGGAGCGGCGAGCAGAGCCTGCTGAAACATAGGCGCAGGTTTGCCTGGGTAGTCGATTTGGTTGTTTTGCTTCTGATCGCTGCGGTGGCGGTAGGTCTTGTATTTTTATATCGGTTTTTGAAAAACACCTATGCACCGGTATGGGAGGAAAGACCTGTAACATGGACAGCAGAGCTGACAGGCGTGAATGCTGATCTGATCTCCTACGATCGAAACGGGGACATGGTCTTTCTCGGGAAGGAAGTATATGCATCAAACGCAGAGGATGCGGATGCGCTGGGAATCGTTTCGGATGCGCGGATTGTTCACGATGACGGGGGAGAGCAAGCAGGTGAGGTAACCCTGTACCTGACCGTTGACGCGACGGCAAGATATCGCGCAGGAAAAGGATACTGGATGAACGATACACGCCTTCTGTGCGGACAGGAGTACAGCTTTCGGTTGGCAGGGTTGGAAGCTGCAGGAACGGTCATTTCACTGCGGGAAACGGAGTAAAAATAGATAAGCAAATTTGAATTTATCGAGGATTCGCAACCCTTGGGAAGGCGGGAAAAAAATTCAGTATGAAAAACAGGAAGGATAGCACGGACGGCGGAAAGCGTCCATGGTCGGCTGTAGATACCTTAATTTTAATCTTGGCCGCAGCAGCGATCGCATCCCTTGTCGGAAGAGTAATATATGCCTACCGACACCGTCAATCGGATGAAGAAACGAAAAGCGGCACATACTCCGTGCAATTTACCATAGAGAACATACACGCCGATTCACTCGGCTGCATACATGCGTTTGACAGCGTTTATCTGTATGATTCGGAAAATCTGATAGGCAACATTGCAATGTACGAAAGTGAGGATGGGGTTCAGCAAACGGCACTCGTGGCGATTGCTCCTGACAGCTCTGCCGATACGGCCGCAATGGATGTTAGCGAAACGGCAGAGACAACTGATGACTCTGACGGAATGGAGTATACTTCTTCTTCCGCATATACAGCCGCAGAAGGAAGATTGATATGTTCCGGCAGTGAGTTGAAGGATGGCTGCTTGCTGCTCAGTGACGCGAATATTTACATAACGGCAGGCACAGAACTCAAAGTTTGTACAGAACGGGTGGTATTTACACTGCGTGTTTCGAACATTTCACTCAATCCTTGACCACGGTATACTTATGAAATCAACATCCGCGGTCGCATTGTGATTATTCATGAAAATGATGCTGAAAGAGGCGGAAAAATCCAATACATTGACACTTGATTTATGTGATGTTTTTTGGTATACTATTCGGTGTAGAAGGGTATTTTCGGCGGCGCCGACGGCGCTCCGCACCATAAAAAAACAGGAGATTAATTTGTATGAAAAGTCGCGAGGTTCTCATCAGCAACGCAAGCGGTCTGCATGCAAGGCCGGCAACCTTTTTTATTCAGAAGGCGAATTGCTACAAGTCGTCCATTTGGGTGGAGAAGGAGGATCGGAAGGTGAATGCAAAGAGCCTGCTTGGCGTTCTTTCGCTTGGCATTGCTAAGGGAATGACCGTTACGCTGTACGCAGACGGTCAGGATGAGGATGCCGCGCTGAACGGCTTGTCAGAGCTGGTTGGATCCGGCTTTTCCGAGAATTAAGGGTTCAATGCTGACGGTACAGCTTATGTGTGCACGAATGGCAGCTTGCGTGGTCGCTGCGCGCATACTGGCTGAAGGCCGTTAAATTTAAAATTTGAAAGAGATACGTGGTTGCGTTTTCAAACTACAATTCAGCAAATGTAGGACGGTGTGTGCTGTGCCCATGCGGGAATGGGAGAGCCCGCACCGTTCTCTTTGCATGAGGGAAGTGCTTATGCCTGTAAGGGAAGAAGATAGGAAACGTTTGCTGGAAAAGGCGAACTCACTTCCGCTGACGCCGGGTGTCTACATTATGAAGGATCGGGATGGCCGCATTATCTACGTCGGCAAATCGCGAAAACTGCGGAATAGGGTTTCACAGTACTTTCAGAACAGCGAAAAAAACATTAAGACTGCACGTATGGTTGCAGGCGTGCAGGATTTCGATTACTTTCTTTGCGAGACAGAAATTGAGGCGCTTACGCTTGAAAATACTTTGATTAAGCAGCATGCTCCAAAGTACAATATCAAGCTCAAAGATGCAAAGTCATACCCATACATAAAAATCACAGACGAACCGTACCCCAGACTTATCATGACGCGAAAGCGCGAAAATGACCATGGAAAATATTTTGGTCCATACTCCGGAGTTTCAACGGTATACGCGATACTCGACACGCTGCGGCACACGCTGCGTCTGCCGACCTGTGCTCGCCGGTTCCCGCATGACATAGGGCGGGAACGCCCATGCCTATACTATCAAATGGGGCGCTGCATAGGCCCCTGTACGGGAAAGATAAGCGAAGAGGAGTACACCGAACTTATTCGCCTTGCGGCTGATATTCTGCGCGGTCATACCGCCGAGGCGCGCCGGCAGCTGTCCGAGCAGATGCAGCTTCACGCCGATGCGGAACGGTATGAGGCGGCTGCGCGCTGCAGGGATACAATTTCGGCACTGGACCTCCTTAGTCAAAAGCAAACGGTTGTGGCTGCGCCGGATGCAGAGCAGGATGTTTTCGGCTTTTTCGAGGACGAGCTGACATCCTGCGTATCGGTATTCTATGTGCGGGGCGGAGCTGTTGTGGATAAAGATGACTGCCTGTCGGGGGCCGAACGCATTCTCAACGAAGAAACACTCAGCACATTTATTTGTGATCAATACCGGATGCGAACCTATATTCCGCCTACGGTACTTTTGTCGTTTCCGATGGAAAACGAAGAGAAGGAAATGCTGTCTGATTACCTGTCGAATCAGGCAGGACATCGCGTGGCTGTGCGTACGCCTGAACGTGGTCCGGCGCGGGCGCTATGCGAACTTGCTGTATCCAACGCTGCCGAACGCGTACGCCAGTTTCGCCGCGAAGCCGAGCAAGGCGAGCAGGCGCTGGCACGCCTTGGAAATCTGCTCGGCATCGGATACCCTCAGCGCATAGAGGCTTACGATATTTCCAATCTCGGCAGCGAGCATCTGACAGCCGGAATGGTTGTGTTGGAAGACGGAAAACCGGCAAAATCCGAGTATGCCTCCTTCAATATCCGAACGGTGGATGGTACTGATGACTATGCCTGTATGCGGGAGGCATTGGGGCGGCGCCTATCGCATCTCGGCGATGAAAGCGGCAGCTTTTCCCACCGTCCCGATCTGATCCTGCTCGACGGAGGCCGCGGGCATGTGTCCGTTGTGCGGGAACTGATGATGGAGAGATATCTGGATATTCCGGTGTTCGGCATGGTCAAAGATGACTTTCATAAAACCCGCTCCCTGTGCACCGAAGATGCGGAAATCAGCATTGCGCGTGACCGTGAGGTGTTTGTGCTTATTTACAAGCTGCAGGATGAAGTGCACCGATATACGGTTTCGCGTATGAGTGCCGCAAAAGGGCGGACGCTGACTCACTCCAGCCTGACGCGCATTCCGGGCATCGGAGATGCAAAAGCAAAAAAGCTGCTGTCTGCACTGGGTGGACTGGCAGCCATTCGGGAAGCGGACGAAAAAAAGCTTGCTTCAGTTCCGGGTATTTCCGGTACGGACGCTGTGCGAATACGGGAGTATTTTTCCGATCCCCCGTCACGGAATGAAGCAAACGGAAAGAAAGGTACAAACAGATGATGCGGATAATTACCGGGACAGCACGCGGGGTACGGCTGGATACACTGGATGGTGATATGACCCGGCCAACCACCGAACGGGCAAAAGAGGCCGTATTTTCCATTCTGCGTGCGCGGATGGATTTTTCGGGCATGCGGGTGCTTGATTTATTTGCCGGATGCGGTCAGCTCGGACTGGAGGCATTGTCCGCTGGGGCAGCCCACGCGGTTTTGGTTGACCAGTCGCGGGAAGCGGTGCACATAATTGAAAGAAATGCGGAAAAAACGCATTTGGCGAACCGCTGCACGATTTTGTGTTCCGACACAAAAGCCTATCTGCACTCACGGCGCGGAAGAGAAACTTTCAATTGCATATTCCTGGATCCGCCGTACGCTATGCATGCGGTAGCCACGACCGTTGAGGAGATTTTCAGCGCCCGTCTGCTGGTACCGGGGGGGTTGATTGTCTGTGAAAGCGGTGAGCCTGACCCTTTGGGATTCGGTACCGATACAGCCCTGTCCTCCCATTTTATACTGCTGAAGGAAGCAAAATACGGGAAAGCATACATTACCCTTGCTGCCTTGCCTGTGTCAGGAGAAAAATAAGCCATGAGATGCGCATTGATTCCGGGAAGTTTTGATCCCATAACAAAAGGTCATACGGATATCATTCGCCGCGTATCCGCGCGGTTTGACAAAGTGTATGTGGCGGTTATGCACAACGACATGAGACGCTATGTGACGGATGCAGCGGTCAAACATTATCTTTTTTCTGCGGAAGATCGTGTGAAAATGGCGAGTCTTGCCTGCACGGGGATGGAAAATGTTGAAGTCATTTCAGATGACGGAATGCTGATCGATTTAGCAGATCGGTTATGCATTGATTGGATTATCAAAGGCATCCGCAATGAGAATGATTATCGATACGAACAATGTCATGCCCTGTGGAATCGTGCGCATAATCCACGGGCTGAAACACTGTATTTGCCAGCAGATCCTGCATTTGCTCAAATCAGTTCTACGCTGGTTCGTGCTGATTTGGAACGTGGAATAGTGCCGGATGATATTCTCCCGCCCGAAGTCGTTTCTTATATAAAATCTGTTTATCATAAGTTTTCAAAACCGCAGACAGGCGTATAGACCGCTGCCGTGAACTTATAAATCATACGGAATTTCAAGTGAAGCATGAAAGGCTGTTGCGAAAACCGCATTCAGCGCAAAAAGCCGAAGCAGAGACAAGGACACTGCGTCCTTGCCTCTGCTTTGGCTTTTATCGGAGACATATCAACACTAAATCTGAATATAGGGCTTTTTCTTCAGGCGGCTTTCCGCGGTTGCGGGCTTTGGCAGGCATAACGTAAAAAGAGCATCGGCACGCAATGACAATTCGGTTTGCCGGCAGGCGGGTGCATCGGCAGGCTTAGTAACAATCGGCACGGTGCAGCCGCATTCTTTATAAATTGCCCGTAGGCATTTCAAATAAAAACATCCGCGTCTGTTTGCCGCTAAAAGCGCAGTATAAGCAGGAAATGAGCGCAAATCGGAATCATTTACGCCAAGAACTGCGTACAACATAGCACGCCGCAGGCGGGCATTTGTGTACAGCCGGGACTGTATAGAGCGGAAAAAAGCATCATATGTCGGAGTTTCCAGCGCGCTCTGTACAAGTCGGTGAGATAAGCCGCCCGACAGGCCGGGAAAATCAGTCAGATAATCCGGGTCGGCCAAACGGAAAAATGTGTGCATAAAAGAGAGCAGGGAAGTATCCCCTGCCGGAGCATTCCCCGCACGGATTTCGTCCAGCCAAAGCTGCAGTATCTGCGGCGGCATGGCATCCGCCAGCAACGAGGACAGGCGATCCGGCTCATCGGCCGCATCCTGCATTATCTGACGCAAAGCGTTGGCAGATGGCGCAGACGGATCAAGCAGGGTTCTGTCTCGGTATGCCTGACCTATTCTCAACACGGGAAAAGGCAGCATTTTACTGTTACTTGCGTGCATGGCACGCAGATAATGTATAGCTAATATATCATTTGAAGACGGGAATTCACCGGGACAATTTTTTCCGGAAGCCGCATCAATCGACTGCCGCAGGAGTGTTGTCACAGCATCGGCCGCACCTTTTCCGTTCCTTATAAGGTCAGCCGATTGAAGGCGGAAAGCCGGACTTTGCAAAACATTTGCCGCAGACTGGAGTAAGGATAAATCGCACGTTTCGGAGCCGAAAGAAATCAGCTTCACCTTGAGTTTTGAAAGTATGGAAATGCCTGCATCCGAAAAAAACTCCGCACATGAAGCTGACCATGGGAATGGCAGCTCGACAACAAGGTCCGCTCCGCCGTGAATCGCTGTCTGCGCACGCAGGTAGGGGTCAGCGGCCGCAGGTTCACCGCGCTGTACAAAACAACCGCTCATCACGCAGATGATACATCCGCTTTCACCGATTTTTTCGCGTACGGTACGCAGCAAATATGCGTGTCCGTTATGGAAAGGATTAAACTCGCAAATAACGCCGGCGGCATAGGGGAGAGCAAGCTTTGTCATGAGGTTGACTCCTAATTTTGAAAGTGAACTTCAGTATATCACATAACCGCCGCACTGACAAGAGAGAATAATGAATTTTCCAACTTTTCCATTATGATACAAAATGCTAATTTTGTATCATAATGGAAACACCCATCAAGATTGAACTGATACTTCCGCAACTACTCCCGCAGCCCGGCGGAATTACGCAGTGAAACCTTATCTTTTTTCCTTTATGCGTTTACTCTTTTCCCGCTCGGTCAATGCGCGCATGCGTCCAATAGCCGCTCCGTTGATTTCGTCATTGGCAAGCCTTCCTGCATATCTTGCTTTCTGATAATCGGAAAACAATTCACGCTCGTCATCCTCAAGCGCAATATCCTCACAGATTTCTGCCGGTGTCATGGTACGGCGCAAAAAATATCCTTGGCGGATTTTTACAATCATGTAATCGATAAACAAAAAACGGACACGTGAGATATTGTCTTGCTGCTCAGCCCAGTTCATTTCGTTTTTCAACCGCTTTTTCACTTTTTGCGGTTTGTCGGTTTCCATGATGATACTCCGTTCGTCTTTTCCGCCCAATCTGTTTCGCTTGCTTAGATCAATACCGATGGTTGCAAGCAGTTTCTCAGCAAGTTTTACAAACGGAGCGGCAAGCTTGTGCAAAAAGGACAGAGCGGATTTGGCCAATTTTCTGCGCATTGAAAGTGTCAGCATACGCAGCAAGCATTTGATACAAAAGAATGTGCATACAATGGCAGCTGTCAGTACTATGCCGCGCAGCGTATTCAAATGATCCTGAATCCATTCGATTTTTGCTTTTGCAATCCAAACAGACGCAACCATAGAGGCTATAAAGCCGAGAAACCATGCAATGCATATGAGCAAATATCGTTTGTCCAGAATACGCCATACTTCCAAAAATCCGTTGGATGTCTCGTCTTTTTTGCGAACCGGCTTCTCACGTTTCACTCGGACCGCAACTGTCTGTTCTGTGCTGCTGTTATCCGTTTTGCTTTCCTTTGCGGTCTCATCCGTCTTGCTTTCCGCGGGACGAACTGCTTTTTTTCGTGGACGCAGTTTATCGGCTTTTTTCTTGCATGCGGCTGCCAAATCGGCAGCATCTCCGTACTGCGGTATACGGGAAAACAGTTCGCTCGCTTCATCAAACTCGCTGTACACATGCCCGTTTTTCATCAAAGAGTTTGCTTCCGCGTAGACGCGCTCACAATAGTATTTCTCATAGCGTTCAAGCAAATCGCGACTGTTGCGAAAAGTCTTGATATCCTTGAAAATTTCCACTGCCTGTCCGATTTCGTCGGTGGATGCTTCGGAATTTGTCACAAGCGCGACGGCCTTTTCGTAAAGTAGAGTATTGGCGCGGACATTGCATACACGCATAAGCTCACGTGCATCCCCGTAATCCTGAATCTTTGTCAAAACCAGTACAGCGTCGCGGTAAAGTTTTACCGTTTTTTCCTGCGAATCCAGTTTTTCTTTCACCTCACGGTAAGCAGGCGCCGATGCGGCTTTTATGCAGCGGTCATACAACTGAGCAGAGTCTCTATATGTATCCAATGCACGGAATTCATCTGCCAATTCAAGGTATGCCTGCCAGTCCGCGACACCGGAAAAGCGTGATAGTGCGGCAATATAGCGCGAATTGGCCTCACTTTCACTCATCTTAGCATGAGCAGCCATCGTCATCCACCTCCCCTAGGATAATCTGCTGGACGGAATTGCCCAACTTCTCCAATGACTGGATACGGTCAATAATTTCCTCATGGGTATCGAAAGAAAGAATAATAATTTCCGTATCACCCATTCCTTCGGCTATATCGTATTCCAGCACCGATGCAAAGGAGGCACCATCAGTCGGATTCATGCGTGCCATTTCTTTCATAATGGATAGAAATTGTGTCTGCGATCCCTCGCACGGAAAGCGGGATGACATTTGTCCGTTTACATTTTTACAGTTTGTCGCAAACCCGACACGGAAACCGTCGTATATGGCATCCCGAATCAGCGCAGCGCAAAATGACAGACCGCGTTCCGCGCGTCTCGAATATTCGGCACCGTCAATTTTGCTTCCCATAGGCAGATGTAAATCCATGTACACCATCAGGCGGCGGGACGCGCAGTAGTCACGTGCATTAACCTTGAACGGAGACGAGGAAAAGCCCGTCATGGGAACCCGTGCGGATGCCTTGAAGTTAATTTGTGAAACCGGATCTCCGAACCGATAATCCCGTATACCCGACAAGGAAAAAGGGTCTGTAAACAGCGGGCGGTTGCTGACATATTCTCCCTGCATTCTTCCGACAGCCAGAACCGGAAGATTCAGCGGAACCGCACGGGGATATACGAACAATTCAGCCGGAGCCTCCACCGTAATGGGATTTGCCTTGTTATAGATAGTCACGACATGCAGCTGATAATCTCCGCGCCGACGGGCGGTCAGCTTATGGCGGCGTCGGATCTGCATATAAGGCCAGAGATTGAATCGGCTGATGACATACTGCATCGTACTGTTCGAATCCGGCTCGTATTCCTCCAAGTCCAACTCGTTATAGAAATACGACTCAATATCAACGCCCAACAGCGGGAAGAAACCGGTGTTGCGCACTGTTTCTATCAATTCTACGCTGTCTCCCTCATAGGTTCCTTCCTCCGAGAAGCGACGCTCGTAAACAACGCGTGACAGGCGCCGACTGCGCATACTGCCGTAAACACGAAGGAGTATAAAAAAAAGCAAAAACAGCCCAAGCAGGACAAGGAGCAGGATAAACCACCGTGAACCGACTATGCGGGCGAGTGTATCTGAAACGGACAGTGTACCCG
>CAVDLN010000073.1:0-9425 GCA_963609805.1 Erysipelotrichaceae bacterium
GTTCGACGGAGTGGATGAGGCAACGCGTGCGGCGCTGTCGGATCTCGGCGTGGAGATTCCCGGGGATGAGGACGGCATTCTGCTTCAGCGCACCATAAGCCGGGACGGCAGGTCTGTGGCCCGGATAGGGGGGCGTGCCGTAACGCAGAGCCTGCTGCGGGAGGTCGGCGCACTGCTTGTCAATATTCACGGGCAGAGCGATAATCAGAAACTGATGCAGAAATCGGCGCATTTGTCGCTGCTGGATTCCTATGCGGGGGACGGCAACGTGCTGGCAGAGTATCGGGCGGCGTACGGCGCATGGAAAAAGGTATCCGGGCAGTTGGCAGGTATGCGGCAGGACGAAGGGCAGCGTCTGCGGACACGGGAGATGCTGGAGTACCAGATAGCCGATATCGATGCCGCCCGTCTGAAGCCCGGAGAGGAAGAAAAGCTGACGGAGAGGCGCGACAGGATTCAGCACAGGGAAAAAATCGATCGGCAGCTCCGTACGGCGGCCCGTGCCCTGCGTGACGGGGAAAAGGCGACGGCGTCGGGACTTTTGGATCGGGCGTCGGCGGCACTGGCATCCCTGAGCGGCATTCTGCCGGAGGCGGAGGAGCTGGCGAGCCGCACGGAATCACTCCGGCTGGAAACGGACGACATCGCGGATCGGGTGCGTGCGCTGACAGACGGGGATACGGTCGATGCGACTGCCGAACTGGATCGTCTGGAAGGCAGGCTGGACACTATTCAGCGTCTGGGACGCAAGTACGGCGCGGGAATTGATGCGATTCTGGCGTTCCGCACCGATGCAGCCGAGCGTCTGGCCGGGCTGGATACGGCGGACGAGCGCATTGCCGCCTGCGAGGAGCAGGAACGGCATTTGCTGGAGCGGATGAGGGAACTGGGTGCAGGGCTGACGCAGGCACGCACGAGGGCGGCCGCCGAGCTGGCAGAGCAGGTTGCCGAATCCCTGGCATTTCTGGATATGCCGCGGGTGCGCTTTGAGGTATCCGTGCGCAGGCTGGATAAACCGGGAGCGGACGGCATGGATGACGTCGAGTTCTGTATTGCCACCAATCCGGGAGAACCGGTGCAGCCCATGATCCGCATTGCGTCGGGAGGGGAGCTGTCCCGCATCATGCTGGCGCTGCGGAGCGTACTGAATGAAAAGTACGGGGTCGGCGTGTCGATATACGATGAGATCGACACCGGAATTTCCGGGCGCACGGCACGGAAGGTGGGCATCAAACTGCGGCGTATTGCACGGTGCGGACAGGTCATTTGCGTGACGCATTCGGCACAGATTGCCTCACTGGCGGACGCGCAGTACAGGATAGAGAAGCGGGAGGCGGACGGCCGGGCGGAAACGTCGGTGCGCCGCCTTGACCCTGAGGAACGGGTGGACGAGATAGCGCGCATTCTCGGCGGATTGGATCTGACCGATTCGCAGCGAGCAGCCGCCCGCGAACTGATTGCAGAAGGGGAGCGGCTGTGACGGCTGCTCGGAAGGAGGTATATCGATATGTCAAAATCCGCACATGCTGCCGCGCTGCCGCGCACCAACGCCATGCGCATGTTGGATGCGGCGAAGATTCCCTATGAGGTTCTGACGTATGAGGTGGATGAGAGCGATCTGTCCGGCGTCCATATCGCCGAGCAGCTGTCCTATCCGCCGGAAATGATATTCAAAACACTGGTGGCGCACGGTGACAAAACCGGTTATCTTGTTTTCTGCATCCCGGTTGCCAAGGAAATCGACCTGCGCACGGCCGCATCCCTGACCGGAAACAAAAAGATCGAGATGGTTCATGTAAAGGATCTGCTTGCGCTGACGGGATATATTCGGGGCGGATGCTCCCCCGTCGGCATGAAGAAAAAATTTCCGACCTTCTTTGATTCCTCCGCACTTTCCCTGGACAGAATCACGGTCAGCGCCGGTATGCGCGGCGCACAGCTTCTCCTGAACCGCGCCGAACTGATGCGGTTTGTGGACGGAAAAGCATTGGAGATTACAGTTAAGGGGTAAATAGAGGCAAATAATACTTGCAATCAAAAGCGGACCGTGATATAATGGATCGGTCACGATGTAATTGAGAAAGGAATCTACATTTTATGATGCTTCAGATCAAGCAAATGCTTGCAGGCGAGATTCTCGGCGGCGTGAAGACGATTTCCGGAGAGGGTGCCGCGGCGCTGACAGAGGCCGACATTCTCAACCTGCTTGAGTATCCCCCTGATCCCGCCATGGGCGATATCGCTCTGCCGTGCTTCAAGCTCTCCCGTACGCTGCGCCGTTCGCCGGTGCAGATTGCGAATGCGCTGGCTCCCTGTATCAGCGGGGACTGCGTGGAACGCGCCGAGGCCGTCAACGGGTATCTGAATATATACCTGTCCGGTTCGTACCTGCTGAAGGCACTGATTCCCCGTATTCTGGAAGAGAAGGAGAACTACGGTGCCCCCGACATCGGGCAGGGAAAAGTGGTCGTGCTGGATTACTCGTCCCCGAACGTTGCCAAGCCCTTCCATATCGGACACCTCGGCACGACTGTCATCGGGCATTCCCTCAAAAAACTGCATGAGTTTGCAGGGTATACCTGTATCGGCATAAACTACCTCGGCGACTGGGGAACACAGTTCGGCAAGCTGATTCTGGCGTACCGGATGTGGGGCTCCCGGGAGGCTGTGGAAGCGGGCGGAATCGATGAGCTGGTCAGCCTGTATGTCCGCATAAACAACGCCATCAGCGGCAATGAGGCGGAGGGAATTGCGCCGGATCCGGCTCTTGCCGGGCAGGCGCGCGCCGAGTTCCACAAGATGGAAACGGGCGACCCGGAGAATATCGAGCTCTGGAAATGGTTCGTCCGGATCAGTCTGGAGGAGTACCAGAAGACGTACCGTCAGCTGGACATTACCTTTGACAGCTACAAGGGTGAGTCGTTCTATACCGACAAAATGCCCGCACAGGTGCAGAAACTGCGGGATATGGGACTGCTCAAACTGGACGACGGCGCGTCCATTGTGGACTTGTCCGCTTATGATATGCCCCCCTGCCTGATTCTCAAGCGGGACGGATCCACCCTGTATCCGACACGGGATATTGCGGCGGCGGTGTACCGCAAGCAGGAGTACCATTTCGACAAATGCATCTATGTAACCTCCGCACAGCAGATTCTGCATTTCCGGCAGTGGTTCAAGGTTGTTGAGCTGATGGGATATGACTGGTATGATCAGCTGGTTCATGTGCCGTACGGAACGGTGTCCGTCAACGGCGCGAAGCTGGCGACCCGCACGGGAAATGTCGTGCTGCTGCGTGATCTGTTCGGTGCTGCTATCGAAAAGGTGACCGAAATCATGGCGGTCAAGAACCCTGCGCTCAAGGGGCGCACGGATGTTGCCGAGGCGGTCGGCGTTGGCGCTATTGTGTTCTACTATCTGTCCAACAATCGGATCAAGGATATCAATTTCAGCATGGAGGAAGCGCTGTCGTTTGACGGAAACACGGGTCCCTATGTGCAGTACACCTACGCCCGTGCCTGCTCCATTCTGGAGAAGGCAGGCGTGACGGAGGACGCGCCGGTTCCGTCGGCTATGACGCTGACCGATCCGCTGGAAAAGGTGCTGTGCGTGACGCTGTCCGAGTTTGAAGAGCGGGTTCGCATGGCACTGCGCGACTATGAGCCGTCCTATATTACGCGGTATATTCTGGATGTGGCAACCGCATTCAACCGCTTCTATCACGACTGCGCCATCGCAACCGCCGAGGATGCGGCGGTGCGTGAAACGCGCCTTGCTCTGACAAGGGCTACCCGGTATGTGCTGGGGCGGGCCTTCGGGCTTATCTGCCTGCGCAAGACGGAGAAAATCTGAGAAATACCGGCCATGCGGGAAGGTATTTTCCGGGAAGAACAAAAAAACAATTAATTTGAACTGAGAGGTATATACTATGTCCGGACACAGCAAATGGGCGAATATCAAGCACAAGAAGGAAAAGACGGATTCTGCCCGCGCAAAGATTTTTACGAAAATCGGCAAGGAGTTGACCATTGCCGTGCGTGAGGGCGGATCGGATCCGGCTTCCAACTCCAAGCTGCGCGACCTGATTCAGAAGGCAAAGGCAAACAACGTTCCGAATGACAATATCGAGAGAACCATCAAGAAGGCGCAGGGCGCGCAGGGGGAGAACTTTGAGGAGGTTACCTACGAGGGCTACGGCCCGGCCGGTGTCGCCGTCATTGTGACCGCAACCACCGATAACCGCAACCGTACCGCCGGAAACGTCCGTGCCTATTTCTCAAAATTCCACGGCAACATGGGGCAGACAGGATGCGTCGGTTACCTGTTTTCCAACAAAGGCATGATTGTCATTACGGATGAGGACGAGGAGTACGACGAGGATAAGCTCATGGAGCAGGCGCTGGAGGCAGGCGCGGAGGACTTCTCTGCGGACGAGGGTGTGTATGAAATCACAACCGAGCCGGATGACGTGTATGCCATTGCCGATGCTCTCAAGGCATTGGGGTACAATATAACCTCCGCCGAGGTGACGAAGATTCCGTCAAACTACGTCAGCATCGACGACGAGGAGGATCAGAAATTCATGGGACTCCTGCTGGATAAGCTGGACGAAGACGACGACGTACTGGATGTTTATCACAACTGGGAGAACTGCGACCGCTGAGCCGCTTCTCTCCCGCCGGGGAAGCCTGTGTATATAGCCGGGCTTTCCCGATTTCTCTCTTGAAGGCCGGCGGACCGACGCGAAAGGCGGTGATACAGTGGACGGGAATACGAATACGGAAAAGAACGCATTTGCAGGGGATGTGGCAAAACGGACCAAACTCCTGACCATCGGCTGTTTTGCCTCAAAACTGCTGGTGTTCCTTATGGTTCGCCTGTATACCGCCTGCCTGTCTCCCGAAGAGTACAGCACGGCGGATCTGATTGTGGATATGGCGAACCTGCTGATACCGCTGGCGTCGCTGGGAATCAGCGAGGCCATCTTTCGCAATGTCGCCGGAAAAGACAGCGACAGGAAGACATACCTGACGGCGGGACTTGTGATTCTGGGAGTCAGAAGTCTGCTTTTCCTGTGCCTCTCGCCGCTTCTGACCTGTATTCCGCTGTTTGAGGATACGGCGTGGCTGATTGTTCTGTATGTCATGTTTTCCAATCTGCACACGGTTGTGTCGCAATATCTGTATGCAGTCGGCCGCGTGAAGCTGTTTGCCGTGCAGGGCATTCTCAATACAGCACTGATCATTGCGCTGAATATTCTGTTTCTGCCGGTTCTGAAGCTCGGCGTGACAGGGTATGTCATGTCAACCTTTCTGGCAGACGGGCTGACAACGCTGTTTCTGGTTCTGTATACACGCCTGTGGAGATCCGTGCGGCGGATACCCCTGCGGGAACTGCGGACTATCACAGGACAGATGCTGCGCTTCTGCATTCCGCTTGTACCGGCAACGGTTTGTGCGTGGGTAATCAGCCTGTCCGACCGGTATATGGTTTACTATATGCGTTCGGCGGCGGAGAACGGCCTGTACGCCGCGGCCTACAAGATACCGACCATTATGACATATGCCGTCAGTATCTTTTCCGCCGCGTGGAAAGGCTCCATCAGCGCCGAGGAGGATAACCCGACAGCGTGGGAGCGGCATTATACCCGCTCATGGAGCGTATATGTGCCCGTGGCGTTTGCGGTCGGCGGATGCCTGATCCTGCTGTCGCGGCCGCTTTCGGGAATCCTGTATTCCAGGGATTACAGCACCGCGTGGACGTATATCCCGATTTTGACCGTTGCAACGGTGCTGTCTGGATTGGATACATTTCTGAATTCGGTCTACTTTACCGTCCGGCGCACGGTATGGTCTATGATTTCGGCGGGATGCGGCGCTGCCATGAACATCCTGCTCAATGCGCTGCTGATTCCGGAATATGGGGCGATCGGGGCGGCGGCTGCCACCATGATCAGTTACCTGTGCATACTGGTTCTGCGTGTGATTACGACAAGGCGGCTGATTCCCTTCCGGCAGGGACGTGTGCGGCTGACCTTGAATGGTTTGCTCCTGACGGCACAGGCCTGCTTTGCTACCGCCGCAGGGACAGGATTCATGAAGACCGTGCCGGGATGGGCGCTGGCGGCGGCGGCGTTTGCAGCCCTTTGCGCTTTGAATATGCGGGAATTGGCGGCTATCGGTATTTCCGTTTTGCGCAGGCTGCGTAACGTGCTTTTCAGAAAGGGGTCTGGGACATCGTGAGTTTTTCGGAAAAAACATTGAGAACGCTGGAATTTGACAAGGTGTGCGCCATGCTGGCGGACTGCGCGGAAACGGAAGGCGCTCGAATCATGGCGCAGAACCTGCGTCCTTCGGCGGACCGCGTGACGGTGCAGCGGCGGCTGGACAGGACGACCGATGCGCGGCGCCTGGCGGATGCCAAGGGCGCACCGTCTTTCGGCAATGTCCGGGACGTTTCCTCTGCCTGCGAGAGGGCGGAGAAGGGCGCGGTTCTGTCCATGCGGGATCTTCTGGATGTCGCGTGCGTACTGCGCACGGCGCGGACGCTGACCGATTACAGCACGGGGAATCACCCGTTCGATACCGTTCTGGACGAGGTGTTTGCGCGGCTGCTGCCTGACCGGCGTCTGGAGGAACGCATAACCCGCTCCATCCTTTCGGAGGATATGATGGCGGACGAGGCGTCCCCCGCACTGGCGGACATCCGACGCAAAATCCGCAACGAAAACGCCCGCATCCGCGAGGTACTGCAGAAAATGATTTCCGGCAGTTCCAAGTATCTGCAGGAAAATATCGTGACCATGCGCGGCGGAAGGTATGTTATTCCCGTAAAAGCGGAGTGCAAGAACGAGGTCAAAGGATTGATTCATGACACCTCCTCCACGGGCGCTACCATATTTGTCGAGCCGATGGCAGTTGTGGACGCCAACAACGAGATACGCCTGCTCCAGACCAAGGAGGAACGGGAAGTGGAGCGTATTCTTGCCGAGCTGTCGGCACTGGTCGGAAACGCGGCGGACGCGATCTGGCTGAATTATCGGAATATCAACGATCTGGCCTTTGCTTTTGCCTGCGGGGAGCTGTCCGTACGCATGAAGGGCGTGGCCCCACACCTGTCCGAGGGACGGGAGGTTGACCTGGTGCAGGCGCGCCACCCGCTGATAGACAAGGAAAAGGTTGTACCCGTCCATCTGATTTTGGGGCAGGATTTCGATACGCTGGTCATTACCGGCCCCAATACCGGCGGTAAGACGGTTTCCCTCAAGACACTGGGGCTGTTTGCCCTGATGACGCAGTCCGGACTGCACATTCCGTGCGATGAAACGTCCCGCATCTGTCTGTATGACGATATCCAGGTGGATTTGGGGGATGAGCAAAGCATCGAGCAGTCGCTGTCCACTTTCTCCTCCCATATGGTCAACATCGTGTCCATTATGAAGGAGATCGGCCCGGGTTCGCTGGTTCTTTTTGATGAGCTGGGCGGCGGAACAGACCCGGTTGAGGGCGCTGCACTGGCTGTGGCTGTCATTGAGGCGGTTCGGCAGGCGGGTGCTGCCTGCGTCGCCACAACGCACTATGCCGAGCTGAAAGCATACGCGCTGGACACGCCGGGGGTATGCAATGCCTGCTGCGAATTTGATGTGGAGACACTGAAGCCTACCTATCGACTGATTATCGGCGCGCCGGGAAAATCCAATGCGTTTGCCATATCCGAAAAGCTTGGGCTGCCTACCGAGATTATTCGGCGGGCGCAGGCGCTGGTCAGTACCGAGAACAAGAGTTTTGAAAATGTTATCGGGAAACTGGAGGCCAGCCGGGTGCAGCTGGAGAAGCAGCGCGAGGAGGAAAAACGGAGCCGGGAGGAGTTCGAGCGCTTCAAAGCCAACGCGGAGGCCGAAATACGCAAAAAGACCGCCGCAGCCGAGCAGGAGGCCGAGAAGGCGCGCAAGCGCGCGGCAGCCATGGTCGCATCGGCCAAGGCGTCCTGCGATTTCCTGTATGAGCAGATGGAGAAAATGCGTAAGGCGCAGGAGTCCGCCAAAGCAGCCGAGGAACTGGAGGCTGCGCGGCGGGCGGTGCGGGAGCATCTGCGCACGACGGGCAATGCCTTTGATCCTGTCGATGAGCCGGCAGAGGAGAACGAAAATTACGTACTGCCGCGGCCGCTCCGCAAGGGGGATCGGGTTCGCCTTGTTACGGTCAACAAGGAGGGTGAACTGACAGACGAGCCGAAAAACGGCATGGTGACATTTCAGTCCGGCGTCCTGCGCGTCAGAGCACGTGTTTCCGATTTGCGGCTGCTGACGGATGCCGAGATAAAGAAAAAGGACAAACAGCCGAAATCCACGGTTACGGTGGAGCGGTCGGGCGGGTTCCGCAGCGAAATTGATTTACGCGGCATGATGGGGGATGAGGCCTGCATGGCGGTGGATCAATATCTGGATGAGGCGGTTATGAACGACTGCGAAAGCGTCCGCCTGATCCACGGAAAGGGAACCGGCGCCTTGAAAACAGCTATTTGGCGGTTTCTGAAGGGCGACCGACGCATAGAATCCTTCCGCATCGGACGGTATGGCGAGGGAGACGGCGGCGTGACGGTCGTCACGCTGAAGTGAAAGGCCGAACGGTCTTTCGCCAAGATTTTTATGAGGAGGATGCTGCCATGAACGGACTTCATTTGATTCAACACCTGAAGACCGCCCGTTACCCTGCGACCGGAACGCCGCTTATCGCTTTCTTCGGCGACAGCGTGACACATGGGGCATTTGAATGCATCCAGGGAGAGGAAGCAGGCTGTGTATTTGATTTCGATGCCGTGTATCACGCGGTTCTTGTGCGGGAGATGCGCAGGATCAACGGTTGGCTGCCGGTAAGCGTACTGAATGCCGGTGTGGCGGGGGACAGTGCCGCATGCGCACTGGCGCGCATGGACAGGGATGTCATTGCCCGCCATCCCGACTTGTGTGTGGTCAATTTCGCACTCAACGATATCAACGACTCTCCGGAGCTTTATCGTGCCTCACTGGGAGAGATATTTGACCGCCTGACGGAGGCCGGTATAGCGGCTGTTCTGCTGACACCGAACATGCTGAATACATATGTCCATCCGGAAACAATTCCGATGTACCGTGACTATGCGGCCGTGACTGCCGGATACCAGAACAGCGGACGCATGGACGCGTATGTGGATGCGGCGCGTGAGTTGGCTGTTGCGCGCGGGATTCCCGTTGCGGATGCGTACAGACGCTGGAAGGAGTTGGCAGCGGAGGGGACAGACACTACCGCCTGCCTTGCCAATTACATCAACCATCCGTCCCGCCCCATGCACCGCATTTTCGCCGAGGAGCTGCTGAAGGTGCTGAACGGGATCTGAGTGTAAAAAAGAAGAGGGTGTTAAAAACTCATTTTGAGTTTTTAACACCC
>CAVDLN010000074.1:0-1941 GCA_963609805.1 Erysipelotrichaceae bacterium
TCTTTACATAGTGAAGTGAGTCCTCCGCATCAATCTCGGATGCGGACAGGTATGCAAATACGCCGTTCTGCCCCGAAAGCGGCGTCCCGGCTGAAATCGTAATTCCGGACACTGCCAGTGCGACACGCAGCGCCGTCGGTTTGGGGCAGAAATCAAGTTCCGCATCCCAGTACTCCAGCTGCAAAACGGGCGACGCCACCGCGCGTGCCTCGGCACCGCGAAGCAGGAAGCATCCTCCCGCAGGCACGGCTGCGTTGTCCGGAAGCGGATACTCGTTCATCCCGCCTTCGCCGTCAGACAAATACAGGGAAAGCCCTGCCAGTGACACATCGCTGTCCCCGCCGTTATAAATCTCCGCGAATGCGTAGTTGCACACTCCCGCACCGGCAACAATCCCCGGCGTGTAGAACGAGGTAATAACCAGATTTTTACAGCCGTCCGCAGGTACGGCAGCCGTTTCGGAGGCTTCTGAAAAAGGCGCAGCGGAATGCCCGTCGATTCCGGATGCGGCAAACGCCGTCAGGCTTCCGGTGCAGGCCGTCAGCGCAAGCAGCAGGCAGAGGACAGTGACGGAAAATCCGTATCGAGTATGACTGCAATGATTCATCAGGAACCTCCCGTGTCTTTCTTCTCTATCGCACGCCCCGCGGTTGATGCCACAGAACGGTAAAAATTCAGCGTTTCAAATCCATGTTCCAGGTGGTTGAGCAGATATGTTTCGGTGGCAGAGGAAAACGCCTCGGCTTCCGATGCCTCCAAAGAGAAAGCGAAAATCTTGCGATCGGGTGCTGCCAGTGCGTACCGGATGGCCGCCAAAACCGGCCCGGACAACGGAATCAGTATGCTCCGTTCCCCCAGTTCTTCCTCCGCGGGCACCGCAAATCCGCCGCGGTTCAGCCGCGCCTTGCACGCCTCGCAAAGCAGCCGCCCGTTCATGACATCCAAAAAGGATACGGCAGGGGCTGCCTCCCCGCAGACGGAACAGCCGCCCAGGGATGGGCAGAATCCGGCCATGGCAGCTGTCCGCATCTCGAACACACCCTTGATCTGCGCGGAAAGTTTTGTTCCCTGCTCCAACGTATACAACGAATTGAGAAGCATACGGAGCATACGTCCGCCGAACTGTGCCATGGCATCAGGGCACTCCTCCTGCTCCGACTCGGGAGTTGTCGTATCAGCAGTCCCGACCACATCTCCGGAGAGATCGCAAAGATAGGAGGCCAGCGCCATATGAGTCAGATTGCAGGAAAGGCTGTAAAAGGATGACAGAACCGACCCGCTCCGAAGCCAAAGCGCTCCGTGACTCTCGGACAATTCAAAATTTCCCCAGGTAAACGGCTGCGATACGGCGGCAAGCCTGTCACGCCCCGTCTGGCCGTGTCTGACTATGACCGACAGCTTTCCCCTGTTCGGCGTCAGAATCTGAATCAGGCGGTCATTTTCACCGCGCGGATAGGTACGGATGACAAGGCCGTCCGTTGTGTACAGTCTTCCCATACCGCCACCCTGTCATGTGTCCTCGCGCCGATAACCGAAATTGCCTACGCTGACCTCATTTTCGCGCCAGTTTTCCTTAACCTTCACCCACAGATCCAGATACACCTTGGTACCGAGCAGTTTTTCCAGATCCTCGCGTGCATAAGTACCTATGCGGCGCAGCTCCTCCCCGTGTTTGCCCAGAATAATCCCCTTATGGGAGGCCTTCTCACAGAATATCTCCGCGCGGATACTGACCATTCCGGTTTTGGCGTCTTCCTGAAACGACTCGATCACTACGGCGGTTCCGTGCGGAATCTCCTGATTCAGCGTCCGCAGAATTTTCTCCCGGATAATTTCAGCCGCCATTTGGCGTTCCGGCTGATCTGTGGCTATATCTTCCGGGAAAAGCCAGTCCGATTCATGCAGAAATTTCCCGCACTCGTCCAGCACATCCTTCACACC
>CAVDLN010000074.1:1951-4678 GCA_963609805.1 Erysipelotrichaceae bacterium
GGCGGAAAAATCATGCAGGGCAGCGTACCGCGTACTGGCTTCCGCCACCTGAACAGCTGTATAAAGGTCGATTTTGGACAATACCAGCACGCACGGAACCGACGTCCGCTTGCAATAGGCAATGACATTCTGTTCCACCGGTGACGGCTCCCGTCCGGTATCGGCCACCAAAATTACGGCATCGGCATCCTGCATGGTCGCATTGGCTGTCTTCACCATATAGTCTCCCAGCGAATTCTGCGGGCGGAAAATACCCGGTGTATCCAGAAAGACAAACTGGTTCTCCCCCTCCGTCAGAATGCCCGTAATGCGGTTGCGGGTTGTCTGCGGCTTTGGGGAAACAATGGCCACTTTTTCCCCCAGCATAGCATTCAAAAGCGTTGACTTTCCCACGTTGGGACGTCCCACTATGGCAATAAACCCTGTTTTTCTCATGTGATTACTTTTGTCCTTTCCGATCTGTTGTCATTCCTGATTTACAAACAGATCAAATACGGCAGGCGTTACGCCGTCCGTAACGCTGAGACGATTCTGCTTGTTCTCCTTTGGGTACAGCATGACCGACCGTATGTCTCCGCCGTATACCTCAAACTGCAGCTCAAACCCCGACTCCACCGCATAAATGTAAAAATAAGTACCGCTCAGCTCAGATTTTGCGCAGGGAAAGCCCTGAAATGCCTCCAGCCTCGGCCGTGTATTGACTACACGTGTGCGCAGCTCCTCAAGAGTCATGATTGTCGGCGCATCCGGAATGTAATCCACAACCGGCTCCGTCTCCAAATCCTTCAGGTGCAGCAGCACCAGTACGTTGGAGGGGCCCGCCAGCATAATCAATGCCAGCGCAATCAGTACTATTGCCGCAACGATAATCAGCACACGCCTGGTTTTTGAGTATTTCCAATCATCCTCCGGAAATGGAACATGCTTCATGACTGACCGCTGTCTTTCGGTGCCTCATCCGGCTCGGCACTCTCCTCCGGACGCTCCGGAATGCCAAGGCCCATTTCTTCCATAATCGCATGCTGACGGTGACGCATATCCGTCTCATCTGCTTCCCCAGTTTCATGGTCATACCCCAGAAGGTGCAGCACCGAATGAACGCAAAGGAACGCCACCTCCCGCTCAAAGCTGTGCCCGTACAGTTCGGCCTGCGCCTTTGCACGCTCGAGTGAAAGCACAATATCCCCCAGCGACACTTCCGGCTCGTCGGCCAACGGTTCCTCGCTCTCGCCGCTGTAGTCGGTCAGCGGGAAGGACAGTACATCGGTAGGGCGGTCCACCTGCCTGTACCGGAGGTTCAGCGCGTGGATTCCCTCGTCGTCCGTAAACGTGACGGACACCTCACATGAATTCTCATACTGCTCATGCTCCAGTGTTGCGACAACAGCACGGCGGATCAGCATCTTCAGCTTATAGGTAACAGGTATCTTATCCTGCTCATTTGTGAAATAGATAATGCGGTTTGATGATTGCATAGGTATGTCTCCTTTGCCTGCTTAATTTTTCGGAAAGTCGGTCACTGCCCGCGCTTCGGGCGGAATGTGTGCTCCTGCGTCTGTGTACGCTGTGCGCGGGATTTCTCATAGCGGTCATACGCGAGAATAATCTGCTGCACAAGATGGTGACGCACAACATCCTTCTCGGACAGATACTGAACGGCTATGCCGTCTATATCCTTCAGCACGCGCACAGCCTCAGCTAGTCCGGATTTTTGCCCGTTCGGCAGATCCGTCTGCGTCAGGTCTCCCGTCACGACGACCTTGGAGCCAAACCCCATGCGGGTCAGGAACATTTTTACCTGCTCCGGTGTGGCATTCTGTGCTTCATCCAGAATGATAAAAGCATCGTCCAGCGTCCGCCCGCGCATATAGGCGAGCGGTGCCACCTCAATAACCCCACGTTCCACCGCCCGCTGGTGTCCCTCGGCCCCCATCATTTCATTGATGGCATCGTACAGGGGGCGAAGATAGGGATCAATTTTGGACAGAAGATCACCGGGAAGAAAGCCAAGCCGTTCGCCTGCCTCTATGGCTGGTCTTGTCAGAATAATGCGCGAGACCTGCTTTTCACGCAGTGCTTTTACAGCCATAGCGACAGCCAAGAAGGTCTTTCCGGTTCCGGCAGGGCCGACACCCAACACCACCGTATTCCGGCGTATCGCCTCCACATACTGAGCCTGCCCCGCGGTCTTTGCCTTTACCGGCTTTCCCTTTGCCGTCAGGCAAATGACATCTGCGCTCAGCGACGCCAACTCGGACACGCGTCCGTCCGCCACCATATCGGCAACATACCGAACGGTCTGTTCGCTGAGAGAGTCGCTGAGGCGCAGCATATCGCGCAGATATTCAACCGCCGCAGCGGCTGCATTGACAGCGTCCGCCGACTCCCCGGATATAAGCACAGCATCGCTTCCGTCCTCACCGGATCGGTTGCGAAGCACAACCCCGAAGCGATTCTCCAAAATTCGTGTGTTAACGTCAAAACTGCCGAACAGCGCTGCCGTCAGTGCTGCGTTGTCCATTTTGATACTGCGTTGGTTCATGTACGATTCGGTCTCCTGTATGGTTTACAACCCTGCTATGGAATCGGGCGGGCAATCCGTCCTATTTGCATATTGTACCACAAGCAGTATTGTAAATTCCAGTCTTTTTTGAAAATTTTGCTTTTTTTTGCGCGCTTTCGAATATTTCCGCGTGCTTTTTTACGGAATCTTGACGGTGATCATAC
>CAVDLN010000074.1:4688-9241 GCA_963609805.1 Erysipelotrichaceae bacterium
GCACATAGTCGGCAGTGACAGTTCGCCGCTGATCGAGCTGCCTCCCGTAAGAATGTTCGCCTGCGTGTTTTGCGTAAATGTCTCGTAACCGGGTGCTGTGGGATTCACGCCGAAAATACCCCGTACAACGGCAACTGCCGCCGCAGATCCCCACGGATGCGAGAATGTCATATTGGGCTTGTTTGCCGTATTCCATGCCTCCGTGGTCAGTGTCGCACCGATCGGCCGTCCGTCAAACGGCGACGGGAAATCACCTGCCGCCCGATGAAGCATGTAGGAAAATGTCCGCTGTCCCTGCCTGTCATCCTCATCCAGGAGCAGCGAATTTGCCATATCCCCGTGCCCTGCGCGGTACAGTCCCATCAGAAGGAAATAAGTCCCGTACACACTCATGCGAATGCGGCTGCCTCCCGCATCGGGACGCAGGCTGCGTTCCCAAAGCCGCTCGGCAATCCTATCCGCCATACTGCGCCCGCGGTACACCGAAGCATACAGGGCATAGGCGGCTGTATGCTGAGACACATGCGCCGACCGCTCCCCGTTCGGATACAACCCGTCCGAAAAATCTCCCGTCTCAGGGTCATACAGCTGCGCAATGACAGAATCACGCAGGTTCTCGGCACGCACGGCAAATTCTCTGCCGTCCTGCACCTCACCGACTGCGTCGGCAATCCGCGCAAGTGCGGTATAGCCCGCAACGGCGGCGCAGTTCAGAACCGTATTATACCGCACATTCATGTCATAGCCATCCCGCTCCGACTGCGGCCAATCAACCAATACCGCATCGGTTCCGCTGCTTCCGGCATTTCCGGAGTGAAGAAGTCCCGTTCCGTCATCTTTAAATGCGGTAAATGTCTTCTCCCGCAGTACAGGATACCACCGTCTCAGCGAGCTGTCATCGCCGGTTGCCAGATAATCCTCGTATGCGGCCTCCGTTATCCAAAGAATATACTCCGCAGGCCATGTGCGGTGTGCATACAGGTACTCCAGGGAAAAGCGCGCTGTGGCGTAGTCGCCGCCCATGCTGTATGCAGCCAGCTGATTGATCAGCGCATCTCCCTCGTAGGCACCGCGTTCCCGCGACTGGGAGTCAACATAGATATCCTGCGTCGTGAGCTCCACGGTATTGTACACAAGCTGCCAAAGATTGCGGAGAAGCGGGCTGCTGCATGCCATGCAAGACCTTTCCTCTTCTGGTTGTCTTCGCACTGTCATTCCGCAGATCATATCCGGTGTCAATGCAAACGGCAGCCCGACCAGTTCAACAAAGCGGAAAGTCATCATGTCGGTTGCGGTATACCGTTTCCCCGGCACCAATCGCCACGCAAAACGGTACCGGTTTCCCGTATTCATCTCCCATTTTACGATCGTCCCGTCTGCCGACGGGTCGGGACGAAGCTGCTCCCCCATATACAGAACCGCGTCCGAGCCTGCATCGGCTCCGCCGCGCCAGTCCGGCAGATCCGGCACATCAAGCGACACGCTCCCCACAATCTCCTGCCCCAGATCCACGAGATAATGTCCCTCGCCCATTTCCAGCACCCGGGGTCTTTTCTCCCATTTGTACCAGGATACCGAATCGCATCCCGCCGGAGTCGGCAAAAGCTTCTCTCCCTCGGAAAGACCTGCGGACAGCAAATCCTTCTCGTCGCAAGGCAGCCATGCACTGTCATCAAACCCCGGTTCCGCGTAGCCGAACGGATACACCGAACCGTCGATATTCTGCGCATAGGCGGTAAAATACCCCGTTCCGATGCTGTGACGGGGGCGGAGTGCGGCTGTACCGTCCAACCCGCGCCAACCTTCCGGCGACAGCAGATTGTGCGGCGTACCG
Source organism: Erysipelotrichaceae bacterium (assembly GCA_963609805.1). Taxonomy (GTDB): domain Bacteria; phylum Bacillota; class Clostridia; order Oscillospirales; family CAG-272; genus CAMEON01. Next base: position 6,523 of record CAVDLN010000074.1, read on the forward strand.
TCCGCTCCGTAGGCAACCGCACGGCAGGAAAACATCCTGACCGACTGCTCGCCCGGACAGGACAGCAGAGCCGCCACAATATTCTCCCCGACACGCAGATACGGCATCATATCCGCCGTCATCACAAACAGAAGCCTGTGCCCCTGCGGGTCCCGCCCGTAGCGCGGCGGCGCGGCAAGCAGGGGAACACCGTTGATATACAGCGTGCAGACAAACTGACGTGCTGTCTCCGGTGAGCGCGCCGTCACGCTCACCAGCGCATGTGCCGTCCGCAACAGGGCATCCTGTGACAGAGAAAAGCTTTGCCTGACAAAGCCGCACACACCGGGAACGCAATCGCCGGAGGATGTCGCTGTCTGCGGCCATATTCCGCATGCCCTTCCCCATTCGGAATCGTCAAACACGGAAAACGGCTGTATGTCCGATGCGAGTTCCTGCCCGTCACGGCTGCGGACAATCACCTGCCAGCTGTACAGTCCCGCCGCAAACGTCCTGCCCTTTATATCCGGCAGGGCCACGCCCATGTGCCGGCTTCCGTCAATCCAACGGGAATCGTACTCTGTCTCGAATATCTTATCGGATTCCCCGCGGGAAATCACAATGCGGCAGGCACATTGTTCCACCGAAACAATCCAAGAAAAGCGCCATGTCCCGGGATCAGAAGGTATACCCCACGGCTTACGCCGAAGGTTTATACGCAGCCCGTACGGACGCGTTTCGGTCGTTCTCTGGTTTATATTCATAACACTTCTCCTCATACAGGTACAATCGACTTCTGCACAATCATGCTATCACAAAAGGCCCGACTTGTCAAGCCGAGCCTTTTCCGTTTTGCCGAGGCAGTTTTGATTTTTCAAAAAAGGTGGATATCAGAGCTCCCTGACTACGTCCTCATCCACTGAGACCTGCTCAAAATCCTCCTTTGATGCGCCGCAAAGCGGACACACCCAATCTGCCGGAATATCTTCAAAGTCCGTTCCCTCCGGCACACCATGCTCGGGGTCACCCACCTCCGGGCGGTATTCATAGCCGCACAGCTCACACGCATACACACTCACTCATATCCCCCCCCTCAGCCGTCGGATTCCGTCCGCGCAAAACCGCAGAAACGCCCTATATGATATAACAACCGCGGTTTCTTGTCAAGTGGTTTGAGGCATCCCAATCATTTTTTTCTTATTTGTTGAAACATCCGTCGGATATATTCTGTATTTTCCGACAATTTCACCGAATATGCGGCAATCATGCTCCTCCCTGAGAAGGATTTCATCCGGATCGTAACTGTCCGTCAGCAAATCCTGCCCGACGCGGAGTGCCATCCCTTCCCGGCGGATTACCGTGGCAGGATTCTCTTTCAGGTACCGAAGCATATACAGCACGGTTCGGAACGGCCGGTAGGCATCCCGATCCGTAACATGCAGTTCCACTCCCCGGCAAACCTCCCCCGCATATTTATTATACATGGGAGTAAAGCACATCGGTCGGAAAACCACGCCCGGCAGACCGAGCTGCGTCATGCTGCGGCACAGTTTATCGGCATCGACAAAGGGCGCGCCGATCCAGTCGAACGGCCTGGTTGTTCCCCGTCCTTCCGAAATATTGGTGGCCTCGTACAGGCAGCTTCCGATGTAATTGAAGCAGGTGGAAACGGACGGAATATTCGGAGAAGGATTCACCCAAAGCATGTCTGTCTCATCGGCATACATATCGCGTACCCACCCCTCACAGGGCAGCACATGCAGGTCACAGCCGATTTTCTTTTCCAAATTCACAAAGGACGCATACTCGCCGACAGTCAGCCCGTAGCGCGTCGGGACGGCATACTCGCCCACGAAAGAGGAAAACCGACTCTCATCCAGCAGAAGTCCTTCCGCAGTGCCTCCGATCGGATTGGGTCGATCCAGCACAAGCAGCGTTTTTTTTGCTTTCCGGCAGGCTCTCATAAGCTGCGTCAGGTTACACAGATATGTGTAAAACCGCGCTCCGACGTCCTGTATGTCATACACGGCCATATCCACATCGCCGACCAGATTTTCCAGTGCGGGGCAGCCGTGCGCACCGAGACTGTACATTCTCGCGCCTGTTCCCGGATGTATGGCTCCGTCCTCGTCCCCGAATTTGCCGTCCTGCAGCGCGGAGTATAGCCCATGCTCCGGGGAAAAAAGGATGCGCAGATCCCCGCCCAGCGATCCTATGACGCCGTATGTCGGCACGCCGCTTCTGTTTACACCGGAAGCCGCGGTCAGCAGTGCGATTTTTTTCCCTCTTACGTAGTCGGCAAGCGCGTCCGTCCGGTCAACGCCGTTCAGCACATGGCACTTCATGGCAATTATCCCCCCTCCCGTCACATAAGTTCAGGCAGATGCCGCTCATCGGGTCATGCACAGCCGTCCCGCTTTGAAAAACGGTTGACAAGCAAAATTCCGACAAGATACAGTGCCGCACCCACAATCAGATCGCCCGCAAAGTCAACTGCCACCTGTATCGGAGCATCCATACTGCCGTTGGCCGCAAAAAGTGTAAGCTGATAGATGATATGACGCAGGATACCGAGCACCGCAACTGCCGCTCCGGCATCAAAAAGAGAGCGCTGAACAGGATTTTTCATGTCAAACAGACGTGTCAGGGGCAGCACGGGCGACTCCTCATACGGTTTCTGACGGAGAGCTGCCAGCGCAGCGGCATCCGCCTGCCTGACTCTGTAAACATGGTATCTGAT
>CAVDLN010000075.1:0-378 GCA_963609805.1 Erysipelotrichaceae bacterium
CATACGACCTGAAAAATACCGAAAACAAGGTAATCGGTCTCCGGAACGTTCCAGAGGATCGGATGGTCGGGTGCCTGCTTGCGCAGCTCGATCTGCCGCAGCGAAACGCCCGCGTCGTCGGCGGCGTTGTGCAGCATCTGCAGAAAATTGGTGTCCGTCATGAAATGCGAGCAGGAGCAGGTCGCCAGATAGCCGCCGCGCGGCAGGGCACGCATGGCGGCGGTGTTGATGTCCCGATAGCCGCGGATGGCGTTTTTCAGCGTGTCGCGCGTCTTGGTCAGGGCAGGCGGATCGAGAATGATGAAATCAAACGGGCAGGCACGGCGGCCGCGCTCTTCCAGCGTCCGCAGGTAGTCAAAGGCGTCCGCCTCCGTATAG
>CAVDLN010000075.1:388-9170 GCA_963609805.1 Erysipelotrichaceae bacterium
GTCGGAGAGGCCGTTGAGACGGGCGTTGGCGGCAGCGATTTCCAGCGCTGCGGCGGAGATATCCACCGACTCCACGCCGAGCGCCCCCGCGGCGGCGGCATTCAGCCCGAAGGAGCCGGTGTGCGTGAAGCAGTCCAGCACGCGGCGTCCGCGCGCAATGCTGCGGATCGCGCGGCGGTTGTATTTCTGGTCAAGGAAAAAGCCGGTTTTCTGTCCCTCCCGGTAATCCACAATGTAGCGGATGCCGTTCTCCGTAATCTCCGCCGTGCCGGGGTCATCCGCCTCCGTGCGCAGGGATAGACCGGGATAATCGTAGTACCCGGTGAATCGGGTCAGCCCTTCCCGCTCCCGCACGGCGCCGTCGCAGCGGAGATATACGGCGCGGATTTCCTGCCCCCACTCCTCGCGCAGCTGTGTGACCAGCGGCGGAAGCAGGCGGTCAAGCCGCCGCTCGGCGCCGAGGGAGAGCACCTGAACCGACAGCACGTCGGAGAATCTGTCGGCAATCAGCCCCGGCAGTCCGTCCGCCTCGGAAAAAATCAGCCGGCAGGCGGAAAGATCGGCCGGCTCCATCACGCTTTTCCGATAGTCCAGCGCGTAGCGCAGACGCCGCTGCCAGAACGCGTCGTCAAAGGTGTCATTCGCATTGCGCGAAACAATGCGTACCCGCATCCGGGATTTGCCGTTCCAGAAACCCGTTCCGAGGAACCGCCCCTTTGCGTCCCTGACCGTTACGAGATCCCCGTCGCACGGGGAACCGTCCGCCGTACCGGGCAGCGGCGAAACGGAGACGACGTCTCCGTCGAAGACAAACACATAGCCGCCCCGCAGGGCGCGCTCTCCTTTTTCGCTGACAAGAACAACCCCGGTGGGAAAGTCCGCAGAGCCGGGCTTTATCGGATCCGCCGGGGCGGTGAATGCATGCATCTCCATGTGATAGATATCCTTTCGATTGTTCTTGCGACAGTATAGCACAACGCGGGCTTTTTTTCAAGAGGCAGTGCGCCCCGGCAGAGAGGAAAGGCTGGCGGGTGCTCTCCCGAAGTGCGAACGCGCGGAGCCTGCTTGCAAAAAAGCAAGCTGTATCAATGGCTTTTCGAAAGAGCACTATTTTTTGCGGATGGAAGGTACGAGTCGGAAAACGCAATTTTGTTCAATCCGACGAGACGTAGAAAAAGTTGGCAATTTTTTGTGCAAAATAACAGGCGTTTTCAAGGCTCGCAAGGCAGTGTCAAAAGAGAAAAAGCAGGCTGACCGAACGATTAACCGCGGAAATTTAAACAATTGAAGTCAGAATTGTAAAGAAAGAGAAAAGAATTTGAAAGCAAAGCGTAAACAAACGGTGAAAACGGGCACATCGGCAGGAAATCCGCGGGTGACAAAGGGTGACGGTCTTGTGCGGAAGGGGTGTCGGCTGTCACAGTCGGTGAAAAAAGGAAATTGTGTACAAATTGTGAACAGGCGTACGGGCGGTCAAAAAGCCTTTCCTATATGGTGGGCGCCGGATTTTCCCCTTGACTTTTCTGCGGTTTTGTGGTATCATGTGTGAGTCAATTTGGGGTGTTTTGCAACTGTCCCAAAGGAATTTTGACGGCTGTGCGGAGACGGAGGCGATCCCCTTTGGCCGGGGGAGGCGCGGCGCTGTCCGGACCTTGACGGCTCATGACCGGCGGGGTCTTTTACTGTCTCTGCGTACGGCGGCAGAATTCCTGCCTGACCTGCCGCATTTCCTCTCGCCTCCGGGTGCTGCCCGGTTTCGGTATATGCCGCAACGGTTTTCCGACGCGGCGGCGATCGTTGAGCCCGGATGGGCGGACGGGAAGGGAACGGACGCGACGCTATCCCCGCGGGGACGCGGCGGCAGAATGCTCCAAGGGTACAGCCCTCCCTTGGCTGTACGTCGAAAATCGAAACAGGAGGAAACATGAATGAAGGGAACAAGATTTCTTAAGCCGGCGTGCTGGCTGCTGTGCGCTCTGATGCTGGTCGGACAGCTGACGGTGCTTACGTCGGCTGCCGACAGCTCAACGACGTCAAGCACAACCACTACGTCGCTGGCGGACATCAAGGAGATGCTCAACGCTGACTCCTATGAGGACTATCAGGCAAAGCATTCCGACGCGAAGCGCGCAACGCAGACCGTCAATGTGGATGTCTACGGCGAGGGCTCGTATACCGCAACGGGTGACGGGTTCAAGATCGTGGAGCACGACGGAATCACCGGACTGTACACGCCCGGTACAGGCAGTGTGGACTGGACGGTGGATATTCCCGAGGACGGTCTCTACGCCATCAAGATTGAGTATTACCCCGAGGAGGGCAGAACAACCTCCATCGAGCGCATACTCATGATCAACGACGATGTTCCCTTCTCCGAGGCGCGCTCTCTGACCCTGATGAAGAACTGGGAGAACCAGTATCAGCAGGCGCAGGTGTCTCCCGACAAGAATCAGACCGCCGAAGAACTGAAGGCCGAGGCTGTGGAGGCAGGCTTTGCCGACGCGGCTGTCGAGGACGGCAAGGTCGTGTTTGCGGCACCCGCCTGCATGACGGCGGCCATGTCGACATTCTGCGACGAGCACCTTGTCAGGTACTTCCAGCTCGATATTCTGAATAACGAGCTGCGCCCGGTTTCCAAGCAGTCGCCCAAGTGGATGACCTATTACCTGCGCGACTCAAGCGGCAGCATTGCCGAGAACTTCGAGTTCTACTTTGAAAAGGGCGAAAACAAGATCACGCTGGAAGGCAAGAACGAGCCGATGACCGTCGCGTCCATCACGCTCTACCCGCTGGAGGACGTGGTTACATATGAGGAGTACAGCAAGAAGTACGCGGACAAGCCTGCCGGACAGGATACCATCCGTCTTGAGGCAGAGTTCTTCACCGCCGCGTCCAACATCACGCTGTATCCCGTGGAGGATCGCTCCAACGCGCTCAACTCTCCCTCCGATGTCACCCGCACGGTGCTGAATACCGTCGGCGGAGACAAGTGGCAGACCGCGGGACAGTGGATTGAACTGGCCTTCTCCGTCAGCACCGCCGGCATGTACGACATCGTGTCCCGCTTCAAGCAGGATGTGCTGGACGGTATGTCCGTCTGCCGTGCCATGTACATTTACAGCGACGGACTGAACGAGGGCGACGACGGATACTATAACGGCGTTCCCTTTGTCGAGGCGCGGGAGCTGATGTACAATTACAACTCCTCCTGGCAGGTCAGCAGGCTGAACAGCGGCACGGATGAGAACTATGTGGTCTATCTTGCTGCCGATACCGTGTATACCGTGCGCCTTGAGGTTACGCTGGGCGCCATGGGCGATGTCGTATCCGAAGTCAGCGACATCCTGACGCACATCAACGATGACTACCTGAACATCATCAAGCTGACCGGTGCATCCCCCGATAAGTATCAGGACTACGGATTTACCGAGACCATGCCGGATACCATGGTGGACATGGTCAAGCAGGCACGCCGCCTGACCGCCCTCGCCGAGGAACTCACCGAGATTGCCGGCGAGAAATCCTCCAACGTGGCTACGCTGGAAAAGATAGCCCGCCTGCTGGAGGAAATGGGAACCGATGACGACGACGTGGTCAAGAACCTGTCCTCCCTGAAGACCAACATCGGTACGCTGGGTACGTTCCTTTCCGACGCACAGACGCAGCCGCTCCAGCTGGACTACATTCAGATTCAGCCGGCGGACTCCAAGACGCCGCGCGCAAACCCGAATTTCTTCCAGGCATTTGCCCACGAGATGAAGGGCTTCTGGCAGTCCTTCTTCCGCGATTACAACAGCATGGGTGCACTGGAGGAGGACAGCACCGAATCCGTTGAGGTCTGGCTTGCATCCGCACGCGACCAGACGCAGGTTCTGCGCAACCTGATCAACAACGATTACACGCCTAACTCCAGCGTTTCGGTTGACCTGAAGCTGGTCGCGGGCGGAACGCTTCTGCCGTCCATTCTGGCGGAATCCGGCCCCGACGTGTATCTGGGACTGGGACAGGGCGATGTCATCAACTACGCCATCCGTTCTGCTCTTATAAGTATTGAAGGATTTGATGACTTCGAGGAAACGACCGAGAACTTCACGGATGCCGCCATGCTCGTGCTGGGCATGGAGGATGCCGATGCGGTCATGCACTACTACGGCCTGCCCGAGACGCAGTCCTTCCCCATGATGTTCGTACGTCTGGATGTTCTGGCCGATCTGGATCTTGAGGTTCCCGCCACGTGGGATGAGCTGATGGCATGTATTCCGACGCTGCAGGCGAACAACATGCAGATAGGTCTTACCACGGACTACAAGATCTTCCTGTACCAGAACGGCGGTGACCTGTTCGCCGACTACGGTATGCGCATCAACCTGGATTCCCAGGTCGGTCTGGCTGCCTTCGAGAAGATGTGCAACCTGTTCACCATGTACTCGTTCCCGTATCAGTACGATGCATCCAACCGGTTCCGTACCGGTGAAATGCCCATCATCATCGGCGATTACACAGGCGTTTACAACCAGCTCAAGGTCTTCGCAACCGAAATCGAGGGCAAGTGGCAGTTCCTGCCGCTGCCGGGCGAGACCGATGAGAACGGCAACATCAACAACGTGTCCATTTCCAGTGTTTCCGCGTCGGTTATGGTCAAGGGCTGCACCAACCGCGAGCGCGCGTGGAGCTTCATGAAGTGGTATACCGGCGAGAGCTGCCAGGTCAGCTTCGCAAACGAGATGGTCGCCATTCTGGGCCCCTCCGCCAAGCAGGCAACCGCAAACCGCAGCGCACTGGCAAGCCTGCCCTGGACTACCGATGAGTACGCGCAGGTGTCGGCTCAGTTCGAGAATCTGGCATCCGTGCCCAACTACCCCGGTTCCTACATTATCGACCGTTACACAAACTTCGCATTCCTGAGCGCATTCAACGACAACGCGAACCCCTCGGAGGCGCTGCTGCAGTACATCAGCACCATCAACAAGGAGATTGAGCGAAAACGCGATGAGTTCAATCTGGAAACGCTGACCGACGGTAAGGACGAATACAAGAACCTTATCACGAAGCGCAAGGCGCAGATGGACTACATGCAGACCGCCATCAAGCAGAACAAGGATTACTCCTCCTCCTACGACGCACTGCTTGAGCAGATCGACGCGGCTGTGAAGTCGGATAACGAAGCAAAACTGATGGCAGCGCGCGATGCGGTTCAGGCAGCCTATGAGGCGCTTGATCCGGACGGCTCCCTGTTCAAGGCCGACCGTATTGCCACCATGGGCTACGACATGGAAGACACGACGCTGACAAAGCAGGAGAAGAAGAAGGTACGCAAGTGCTTCTCCTATGAGGTATACAAGAATACCTCCGAGCTGTACACGCAGTTCAAGTGCTGTGTTGATTTCCTGAACGACATTATCGACCTGTCCGCTGCCAATCAGTGAACATGAGTCCGGCTCCGCGCGGAATCCCCGCCGGAGCTGCGGAGGCACCGGGTGAGGACACTCCGGTGCCTCCTACCCCGACTGTTATCCCTTGAAACTATGTAAGGAGAGAGAGTAAATGGCTATGAAAACAGCTACGGCTAAGGCTGAAAAGCCGGCTGCAACACGGGAACTGACCAAAGCGCAGTGGAAGTGGAAGGAAGCCAAGCAGAACTGGGTTGCCTATGTCATGGTTGCCCCGTACATGATTATCTTCGCCATGTTCACCATTGTGCCGGTGCTCCTGTCAATCTTTATGAGCTTTACGGACTTTAACATGCTGGAGATGCCGAATATCGTGTGGATGAAGAACTACGTCACGCTGTTCTTCGACGACGACATCTTCCTCATTGCTGTCAAGAATACCTTCATATTCGCCGTCATCGTGGGACCTGCGTCCTACCTGATGTCCTTCCTGGTCGCGTGGTTCATCAATGAGCTGCCGCCCAAGATCCGTTCCATCGTAACACTGGTCTTCTACGCGCCGTCCATTTCCGGTCAGGTTTACCTGATTTGGGGTACCCTGTTCTCTTCGGACTCCTACGGCTGGGCCAACGCGTGGCTGATGAAACTGGGCTTCATCGACGAGCCGATCAACTGGTTCAAGGATGAAACCTACGTCATGCCCCTTTGTATAATCGTCGCACTGTGGATGTCCCTCGGTACCTCCTTCCTGGCATTTATCGCAGGTCTGCAGGGCATCGATACCGCTCAGTATGAGGCCGGCGCCGTGGACGGTGTCCGCAACCGGTGGCAGGAGCTGTACTATATCACGCTGCCGAACATGAAGCCGCAGCTGATGTTCGGTGCCATCATGTCCATCACCGGATCCTTCGGTTTCGGCTCCGTCGTGGATGCACTGGCAGGCTTCCCCTCCGTCAACTATTGTGCGCACACCATCGTGCACCACCTGTCCGACTACGGTAACCAGCGGTACGAGATCGGTTATGCCTCCGCCATTGCCGTGGTGCTGTTCCTGATTATGGTCGGTGCCAATATGCTTGTCAAGAAGATTATAGCAAGGTTGGGTACGTGATATGTCAAAATTAAGAACAAGAAATCACAAGGTCGTCCTTGCCCGTTCCGCGGGCGGCGACGCAGGCATTACAGTCCTGCTGTCCATTCTGGGCGTATTCATGTTCCTGCCCATGCTGTATGTCATCATGCAGTCTCTCAAACCGCTGGATGAGCTGTGGATGTACCCGCCGCGCTTTTTCGTGACAAGCCCGACGCTGAAGAACTTCCGCGACCTGTTCACGCTGATGAACATCTCGTGGGTGCCCTTCTCCCGGTACATTTTCAACACCGTCCTCGTGTCTGTGGCAGGTACCTTCGGCCACCTGCTGCTGGCATCCATGGCAGCGTATGCGCTGGCAAAAATTAAATTCCCCGGCCGAGACGGCATGTTCCAGATGGTTCAGCTGTCCCTTATGTTCAACTCGACCGTCACAACCATTACATCCTTCATTATAATGTCCGCCCTGCACTGGCTGGATACCTACTGGGCACTGATCGTGCCCGCGTGGGGTTCCACACTGGGTCTGTACCTGATGAAGCAGTTTATGGACACCAACGTCAACGATTCGGTTCTGGAGTCCGCCCGTCTGGACGGTGCACGCGAATTCCGCATCTTCTGGACGATTGCAATGCCCATGGTCAAGCCTGCGTGGCTGACCCTGATCATCTACAGCTTCCAGGGACTGTGGAACGCCGGCGCATCCACCTACATCTACTCCGAGCAGTATAAGTCCTTCAACTACGCAATCGGACAGATTACGGCAGGCGGTATCAAGCGTGCCGGCGCGTCCGCCGCATCGCAGGTTATCATGATGCTGGTTCCCATTACGGTCTTCGTCATATCGCAGTCCAACATCATTGAAACAATGGGCTCCAGTGGTATGAAGGATTAACGCGGAGGTATAGAGAAAATGAAGAAATTGAATCTGAAGAAAATCCTCTGCATTGCCGCTGCGGTTCTGATGCTGACCGGTGTGCTGGTTGTGCCGTCCGGCGCAAGCTCCGCATACCAGACCTACACCTACAGTATCAGCGGAACGGCGCTCTATTCCCCCGATGCCTATACCGCAACCAAGGCGGTGAGCGCTACGGATATGGGACTGGACGCGCTTGTCCCCGAGGGATCCACCGACAGCACGCTGGGTAAGCTGAGCAACCCCAGCGATATGGTCACGGACGAGGACAAGAACGTATACATCGCGGATACCGGAAACAACCGTATCCTTGTGCTCGACCGCTACTATAAGCTGAAGCGGGTTATCAACTCCTTCACGAACAGTGAGGGCGTGCCGGATTCGCTGTCCGCTCCCCAGGGTGTATACGTCACGGAGCCGAACAAGGAGTATCCGGAGCGTATGATCTGGGTCTGCGACACGGCCAACTACCGTATTGTCGTATTCAACGAGGACGGAGAGTTCCAGCGCATCATTGAGGAGCCGGAATCCACTCTGTTCGACCGCAGCTCGGTTTATAAGCCGGTTGCCATTGCCGTGGATGAATACAACCGTCTGTATGTTGTTTCCTCCACAACCTATCAGGGTATCATCGTCATGACCGACGACGGCACATTCACCGGGTTTATCGGTGCGCAGGTGCAGTCGCTGTCCGCATGGCAGATCATCTGGCGCCGCTTCCAGACCAAGGAGCAGAGAGAGAACTCCGAGCAGGTCATAACCACCGAGTTCAACAATATTTCCATCAATAAGAACAAGAACCTCGTGTACGCCACGACTTCCTCCATTGACGATGCCGATGTGGAAAGCAGTATTTCGGGCGGAGATACCTCCGGTAAATACTCTCCCGTCAAGCTGCTTAACGCAAACGGTACGGAAATCATGCGCCGGAACGGATTCTGGATTCCCGCCGGAGAAGTTGACTTCTCCTCCAAGTCCACCGACGATATCACAGGCCCCTCCACCATCGTGGACGTGGCAGTCGGCCCGGAGGACACATGGTCTCTGATTGACTCCAAGCGCAACCGCGTGTACACCTACGACTTCGACGGAAACCTGCTGTTTGCCTTCGGCGACAACGGAACCATGCTGGGCAACCTCGGTGAGAACGGCATCAAGGCCATTGCTTACCAGGGAGATGTCATGCTGCTGCTGGATAAGACCAACTGCAACATCACCGTCTTCCGCCGCACCGAGTACGGCGATCTGCTGCTGTCCGCCATCGCTGCCGAGAGTACGCAGGATTATGACGAGGCCATCAACCTGTGGACAAAGGTGCTGCAGCGCAATTCCAACTTCGATACCGCCTATGTCGGAATCGGACAGGCCATGTACCGAAACAAGGAC
>CAVDLN010000076.1:0-9008 GCA_963609805.1 Erysipelotrichaceae bacterium
GCGGGAATGAGGCAACCGTGTCCGGCAGCACCGGTGTAGGCGGCGTCGTCGGATATGTCAACGGCAGCTGCACAATCAGCGGATGCTACAATAAGGGCGCAGTGTCGGGAACAACCGGGTATATCGGAGGCGTGACCGGACAGCACTGGAGGACAGGCAGAGTTGAAAACTGCTATAACCTCGGAAATGTTACGGGTCCCGCTACGGTAGGCGGTGTGAGCGGCGGTCACAAAGCCGCGTCTGCGGTGCTGGAAAATTGCTATAATGCGGGCACTGTCACGGATTCCGCTGGAAGAGGCAATAATGTCTGTGCCGTTATCGGAGCGGGGCGCGGAACCGCCACGAATTGCTTCTATCTGAGTGGAAGCGGGACAGACAGTAAGGCAACGGAGGTTGAGGAGATTTCCGCCGTCCAATTGGGAGATGCATATACGGACGGGGACGGAGTGCCTGCATTGGCATGGGAGGTACTGCTGTCCGACGATACGCCGGTTAAAGCAGGGTTTACGGAGAAAACCGCACTTTCGGCACAGCTTGCCGATTGCATACAGTCGGCGGTGGCCAGCGCCAAAGTACAGGGCGGCGCGGATGGCAGTCTGCTCGCAGACGGGAAGTATCTCAGCGGCGCAAGTTCCACGGCGACAGACTGGATGGCACTTGCCATGGGACGTTTCGGCTATTGGAACAACGGTTCCTACACCTATCTGATTGACGACGGGGACGGCTACGCGGCGTATCTTGATGCGATGCGGACTTACGTCGAGAAAACATATGCGGAAAACGACGGAAAACTGCACAGGGTAAAGGCGACCGAGTGGTACAGAGCCATTGTGACGATTGCGGCGTTGGGCGGAGATCCGACCGCTGTCGGCAATTACAACGGTGAGCCGATTAATCTTGTCGCAGACGGAAGCTTTAACTGCGTAATCGCCGCAGGACCCGGAGCGCAGGGTCTGAACGGCTGGATCTGGGGATTACTGGCTATGGACGCGGGGGAGTATCAGGTTCCCGATGACGCAAAATACACGCGGGAAACCTTTATCACGGAAATTCTGAAGGAACAGCTTACCGATGGTGTGCAGGGCAATGCATACGGCGGCTGGGTACTCGGCGGGTACGGGTCGGTTTCGGATGTGGATATGACAGCCATGGCGATTCAGGCGCTGGCACCATACTACAATGAGGACACGGTGTACACATATACCAACGGAAACAGTAACGAGGAAGTTTCGAGGACTGTGCGTCAGTGCGTGGATGAGGCACTTGACCGGCTCGGCTCCCTGATGAATGAGTACGGCGGCTTTTCCTCGTGGAACACGGACAACGTCGAGAGCGTGTCGCAGGTTATTGTGGCACTCTGTTCCATCGGTATTGATCCCGCAAAGGATACACGGTTTATTACCCGTGACGGCAAGACCGTGCTGGACGGACTGCTGCGCTTTGCCCTGCCTGACGGGGGCTTTTGCCATGAGCTGAACGGCGGCTGGAATTCCATGGCCAACGATCAGACAACCTATGCGCTGGTGGCATACTGGCGATTTGAGAACGGCATGAACGCACTGTACGATATGCGGGCGGAGGCATCGGATGATGCGAAGGAAGCACGGCAGACGGCGATGGATGCCATAGAGGCACTGCCAGAGGCTGCGTCGGCGGACTATAAGGCTCGGCTGAAGGAGGCGCTTGCACTGTTCCGCGCGGTGCCGGAGTCCGAGCGGCGGTATGTACGCAATTATGCGGTGCTGGCTTCCGCTGTCGAAATGGTCGGGGGAGAAGCGGCACTGGATACGGACGAACCTTATATTACGTCTGTTTCCGTTGCGCGGATGCCTGAAAAAATCTCCTACTACGCCGGCGAGAGCTTTGATCCCTCCGGGCTGATTGTGACAGCGGTGTACAATGACGGGCACACCGAGGAGCTGACCGATTACAGACTTTCCGTCACGGGAGAGTTGAGCCTAGGCGACAGCGCGGTGTATGTTCTGCACGGCGCGCTGAAGGATGCCATTCCCGTGGAAGTACAGGAAAAAATGCCGTGGGAAGGGGACGGAACGCAGGAAAATCCGTACCGTATCGGGACGGCAGCCGAGCTGAGGGAACTGTCCGACCGCGTGAATGGCGGAAAACCGTTTGCGGGTGTGTATTTCCGGATGACCGGAAATATCGATTTGAGCGATTACCCGGACTGGGTGCCGATCGGCAAAACATCTGCCAAGCAGTTTGAGGGCGTTTTTGACGGCTGCGGCTATGCAGTTGACAATTTGTATTCCAAGATCGGCGGCCTTTTCGGCTACGTTGGTGACAGTGCCGTTATTCGGAATGTCGGAGTTGCAAGCGGAGAGATAGGTTCCGCCAACCGGAATTTTGTCGGAGCTATCGCAGGATGGAGCAACGGCGCGGATATCATCAACTGCTGGAACGGGGCGGATATACTCTGCAGCGGCTGGAGCGGCGGTATCGTAGGAACGGTACGGGACGGCGGAGACAGCGTCATTCAGGGCTGTTATAATGTCGGTTCCGTGACCGCACAGGACGGCGCGGTCGGCGGTATCGTGGGACATTTGGGAGCCGGAAACGCGCATGTCGTAATTTCCTCCTGCTACAATACGGGCAACATAACGGCGGATGACAATGCGGGCGGTATTATCGGCAGAATGCAGGATGGCCATGAAATCCGGAACTGCTATAATGCGGGCAGCGTTGCCGTAACCGGGGAGAATATTTTGGACGGGGCAGGCGGCATAGCCGGCCTGGTTACATCCGGCAGCGAAGTAACGGGATGTTATTACAATGCCGATCTGAACAGCTGCGGCGTTTCCAACGGGACGGATACCGCAACAGCTGTAACGTCGGAGAAAATGCGGACAGACGGATTCTGCGAACTGCTGACGGAGGGGTTCAAGCCGGACACATATGCATTGCTGAACAGCGGCTATCCGCTGCTGAATTGGCAAAAAACCGCAGGAGCGGACAGCATCGGAAATGTGATTTCCAAAATTGCGGCCATAGGAACCGTTACGACGGACAGCGGAGACAGCATCCGCGACGCAAGGGCGGCCTATGACGAGCTGGACGACGAGCTGAAACAGCATGTTGAAAATTATGATTCCCTGACTGCGGCAGAAAAGGAACTCGAGGAACTGCTGCAATCCGCGGAAACAGAAACGGAAACAGAAACGGAAACAGAAACGGAAACAGAAACGGAAACAGAAACAGAGACAGAAACAGAGACAGAGACGGAGACGGAAACGGAAACCAAGACCGTGACGGACGGAACGTCAAAAGATTCCGTGACGACAGGCGACGGGATCGACGGGGAAACAGAAACAGCGCAGAAACAGGACGGGGGGTGCACCTCCTCGGTGACCGGCATGGTGTGGCTTGCGGCAGTTCTGTGCGCCGCAGCCGTCTGCCTGAAGCGGAAACAGGGGCAGAGAGTGTAACAACGCTGCGCCGGAAAGGAGAAAGAAATGCAGATTGGAAAACGTTTGCTGCTGCTGGTTTGTTCGGTTCTGATTCTGTTTGCCGCCTTTCCGGCAATTTCGTCGGAGGCGGCATCGGGGCCGTCAATCGTAACGACCCTGGTGGATAACAGCGTACAGCGCGGCAGTAAAAAGACTTTTGATGTCTGGGCGCGAAACGCCGGCGGCGAGAAAATTCGGGCTACCGTAAAGCACAACGGAACAAAGCTTGAGCCCACATGGGACGACAGCGAAAAAGCCAGCTATACGCTGAACTTTACGGAGGAGGGGGAGAATATTGTTACGGTATCCGCCTCCTCCGACGGCGGTCAAAAGGAGGAGCTGACCTATCGTATTTTTTATCGGCATGCCGGGCAGGGGGAGGAAATCGGCCGCGTGATATGGAGCGTGGAGGCCTTTACGATCGGCTGCGGATACATCATCGGGCCGACCGAAATCCCGATTTATGAGGGGGAAACGGCAGCGGATCAGCTGCTGCGCCTGCTGTCTTTGAACGGACTTTGCGGGTATTACGGCGGGACAACGGAAGCGTCCTTCTATCTTGCCTATATAGCGGACGGAGATGCGGCGGCGGAAAGCTTTAACAATTACTCCAAAAGCGGTAAACCGGAGACGCCGCGGCAACTGGAACTGTCTCCGAAAATCTACTCTCCGCTGACGCAGCATCTCGAGGCGGACATGACTTTCTTTGACCCGGATGACTATACCGGAAACTGGGTCGGCTACCTTGGAGAATTCGTTTTCACAAACGGTTCCGGGTGGATGTATGCGGTCAACAACGTGTTCCCGAACGTCGGCTTTTCCGACAGCTATCTGTCAGACGGGGATGTCGTGCGGATGCAGTTTACCTTGGCGTATGGTGCCGATATCGGCGGCTTTTCGTCGGTCGGGACCGCGGGCGATGATGATGATTCCGACACACAATCGGCGGTCGGATACTATCCGGTTGCGGACAGGGATGCGCTGACGCGGGTACTCTGCCGGGCACAATCCTCCGGTCTGCTTGGGCGTACATCCGTATACAATGCATATGAAGCTGCCTTGAAAGTCGCCGAAACATTGGATGCATCGCAGGAGGCTGTAGATGCGGCTGCCGCGATGCTTGGCGATGCATTGGAACATCCGTCGGACGAAACACAATCGGTACAGACGGGCAGCACGGCGGAAGCCTCTGCCGACACGGCCGAGACTGCGCAGGCCGACACGTTTTCGGATTTCGAGACGGAAACATCGAAAAAAGATACGGAGCTTTTGCAGGAGAGCAGCGAAAGCAACGCAAGCAGCGAAGGCAGCGCAGGCAGCGCAGGCGCAGAGAAAACAGACGTTTCCGAAACGGGAACGGGGACGGCTGCAGGCGGGAGTGCGGGAAACGAAGTCGGCTGCAAGAGCTTTGCCGCATTTGAGTTTCTGCCCCTGGGGATTGTCGCTGCTGCTGCGGCCATGACAGCTCGAGAAGCAGGGGCTCGGAGGAAAAGGAGCGGACGGAATGTGTAGGCGGTTGGCGGCTCTTCTGCTATGCCTGCTGCTCTTGTTTGCGGCAGGCGTAATTCAGCCCTCGGCGGAGACGGGCAACCGTTCTTCCGAGGTATGGTCGATCGCAGAGGGCATTATAGCGTGGAAAAAATCCGACAACGGATCAGCGGAGAACGGGTACCTGCTGAACGATACATACCTCGCGCTTGCGGGCACGACGGCAGGGGACTGGTATCCCATTGCGCTGGGAAGGCTCGGAGCAGAGGATAACAACGCCGCCTATCTCGCTGTGATACGGGACAGGGTACAGGAGCGGTACAGGCAGTCCGGGAAGCTGAGTGCTGCCAAGGCGACGGAATGGCATCGCATTGCACTGGCCGTGCTGGCTATGGGAGGCGATCCGACCGACATTGGCACCGATGCGGACGGAAATCCGATTAATCTCATAGCGGACGGAACGTATGACCGCGGGAAAACCGCATCGCTCGGCAGGCAGGGGATCAACGGCTGGATATGGGGACTCATAACGCTGGACAGCATGCGATATGAAATTCCGGACGGCGCATACTACACACGGGATGACATCATTTCGGAGATCCTGTGCCGGCAGCTGTCGGACGGCGGCTTTGCTTTGAGCGGCGGCAGCGCCGACCCCGATATTACGGCGATGGCGCTGCAGGCACTTGCGCCGTACTGCAACAGCGAGACCATGTACAGGTACACTCTGAAGCAGAGCGGCGAGCAGGCAGAAAAAACCGTGCGGCAGGTGATTTATGAGTCGTTGGCATGCCTGTCCGCACTCCAGCTGGACACCGGAGATTATGAAAGCTGGGGAACCGAAAACGCGGAAAGCACCGCGCAGGTAATCATCGCGCTATGCAGCCTTGGCATTGACCCGCTGACGGATTCCCGATTCATTAAAAACGGGCATACACTTCTTGACGGCATCCTGCGCTACCGGATGGCAGACGGCGGGTTTGTGCATTCGTTTACCTATGATGCAGATAATCCTACGTCAAAGCCGGACAGTTCCAATTCCATGGCGGGAGAGCAGACACTGTGTGCCATGGCGGCGCTGTGGCGGCAGGCAGGCGGAATGCGGACGCTGTATGATTTTCGACCGGAACAGAGTGAGGCAATGCGTGCACGCATTGCGGAGCTGGAACAAAGCATTGCAGGCATCGGGCAGGAAACATCCGCGGACGAACTTATGCGGATGCTGACAGATTTTTATGCATTGCCGGAAGGGGAGCGCTGCTATGTCTACGGCTACCCGACGCTGTCCGAGGCGGCGCGGACGGCCGGGGTGGATATCGAGAAAATAGCAGACACGACGGAAATCATTGAAAGTCCGGATGACGGAACGGAGGAGCAGCTGCTTTTGTTTTTTTTGTATTCGGACCGTGCGGCTGCGGATGCGCTTCCCGACACGCTGACGACGGAGCAGTATGTGACCGTGACAACCCTATTGGATAAGCTGCTGCAGAGTGAGGACTTCGACGGGAGACATCTGTACCTTGAACGGCTGACGGCCGCACGCCGGGAAATAGCGGCCATACAGGCGGAAATTGACAGCATCAATGCAGATATTCTGGATAAGCTCTACCCGCTTGACGGGGTAACCCTGAAGGATAAGAAAACCGTGGACAGCATAGTAAAACGGTATCTCGCACTCAGCGAATACGACCGCACGCGGATTGAACGCTGGGAGGATGTTATCAGATTGCGGACAAAACTGGACAATCTGGTGCGCGGCATGATTATCGGGTTCGTCCTGTGCGTGGCGGCAGCCATCCTGACGGCGGTGCTTGTCCGCAGAATCCGCCGCCGCCGGCATCGGAAGGAACGGGAGCTTGAGGAGCTTGCCGAAAAATACCGGGACGAGTGACACACTCGCTGCGGGAAGGAGATCGGGATGAAAAAGGACATCCTTGCACTGTTCGTGATCATACTGCTGGTTGCCGTTGTTGTAAACGGTACCAATATCCAATCCGTGGACGAGTACTATCTCACGCACATCGATGATATAACGCAGGACAGTGAAACAGTTACCATAAGCATCCGATGCGACACCATCCTGCAGAATTACGAGGATTTGGATGTTTCACTCCGGTCTGAGGAATTTGTCCCGTCGGACGGGGTGATTCTGCCTCCGACAGAGTATGTGCTTCGCCCCGGGGATACCGTGTTCGATATTCTTGACCGTGCGGTGCGCTACAATCGGATTCAGATGGAGTACCAGGGAGCGCAGGAGAACAGTTTCGGAAGTGTGTATATACAAGGGCTGCATTATCTGTATGAATTTTCCTGCGGCCCGCTGTCCGGCTGGATGTACCGCGTGGACGGGGAATTTCCGGATTACGGATGCTCCAAATATGTGCTGCGGGACGGGCAGACAATAGAATGGGTGTATACCTGCGATCTCGGCAGGGACATCGGCTGTGTGTGGGAGGAGGGAGATATACCGTGAAGGCGTTTGGCAAAGTGCATCCGATTGTTCTGATGTTTTACTTTTTGTCTGTACTGATTGTTGCTATGTTCTCCTCCAATCCGGTGCTGTCGCTGACTGCCCTGCTCGGCGGAATTCTATTTTGCTGTATGCTGGTGAGACGGAGAGCGGTGGCGGGGGACATCGGGTTTTACGTACCGCTTTTCCTTTTGATTGCGATTACAAACCCGCTGTTTTCACACAACGGCGTGACGCCGCTTTTTTTTCTGAACGGGAATCCTGTGACACTGGAGGCTTTTCTGTACGGGGGATTTATGGCCGTGGTTGTTGTCGGGGTTTTGCTGTGGTGCAGGGGATACAGCGAGGTCATGACAAGCGACAAGTTCCTGTACCTGTTCGGCGGCATTATTCCGAAGCTGTCTCTGGTGCTGTCTATGGCGCTCAGGTTTGTTCCGCAGTTTCGCAGGCAGATGGGAAAGGTCAGGCAGTCCCAAAAGGTTATGGGATTGTATGCGGGACGGGGCATCACGGACAGGGTTCGCAGTGCCGGCAGGGTTTTTCTTGCCATGATTGCGTGGTCTCTGGAAAACTCTATGGAAACTGCGGCGTCCATGAAGGCGCGCGGCTACGGACGGGGCCGCAGAACAAATTTTTCTTTGTTCCGCTTTACCGTGTACGACGGGGTGCTGCTGGCTGTCTGTGCGGCATTGATGGGTATTACGGCAGTCGGCATGGCCGCAGGCATCACGTCATTCCGCTTTTATCCGCGAGTCAGTGAGCTGAATTTGTCATGGACTGCGGCGGCAGTGTATATTTCCTTTGGGGTGCTGTCGGTTTTGCCGTTTGCCATTGAGGTCAGGGAGGCAATTGTATGGAAATACTGCAGATCGAGAATTTGAGCTTCCGCTATCCGGGTTCGGACCGAAACGCAATAGAGCAGGTCAGTTTCTCCGTGCGCAGCGGGGAATTTCTGGTGGTGTGCGGCGAATCCGGCTGCGGCAAAACAACGCTTTTGCGGCTGCTCAAACCGGAGCTCGCGCCCGTCGGGGAAATGAGCGGCCGGGTTGCCTTCGGCGCGGGTGAGCGTACAGCGGCGGATATCGGCTTTGTACTTCAGAATCCGGACAATCAGATTGTCACCGACAAGGTATGGCACGAGCTTGCTTTCGGACTTGAGAATATGGGCCTCCCGACTGAGCTGATTCGCAGGCGGGTCGGGGAGATGGCGAGCTATTTCGGCATTCAGGACTGGTTTCGGAAAAGGACGGATGAGCTGTCCGGCGGGCAAAAGCAGATGCTGAATCTCGCCGCCGTTATGGTGATGCAGCCCAAGGTGCTGATTCTCGACGAGCCGACCAGCCAGCTGGATCCCATTGCCGCATCGGATTTTCTAGCAACACTGCAGAAACTGAACCGGGAGTTCGGTCTGACTGTCATACTGGCAGAGCATCGTCTTGAGGATATCCTTCCCGCCGCCGACAGGGTTCTTCTTATGGACGGCGGAAAGATTCTGTTTTGCGACGTGCCGGAACGCATCGGAAGTGCGCTTGCGGAGGGGCACCCGATGCGGGCAGGCTTGCCAAGTGCCGTGCGCATTTTTCAGT
>CAVDLN010000077.1:0-8959 GCA_963609805.1 Erysipelotrichaceae bacterium
GTATTCCGACTCCCAGCTCTCATATTGGCAAAACGCCAATTCGGCTGCGCTCGGCCAATATCCGATCTCCGTCCGGAAACTGTATGCCTGCCACAGGCTTTCGGCTTCCGCAAACAGATTCTGCCCGTCTGTCAGCGACGCAAGATCGAATACGTCGAATTTGTTGGCATACAGGAAGTTGTACAGCGACTCCCTGCTTCCCTTTTCGGCGTACAGCCACAGCGACGGATCAGTCCTCTCGCCGCCCAGCTGCAGATACTCGGCAAGGTAACGCGGGAAGTATTCAAACAGGTACTCACAGCGCAGCTGCTCCTCCGTCAGGCCGTTGTCCGACTGCTCGCAATAGTCGGACAGGGAGAGCATCTTTTCCCCTTTGACTTCGGTAACGTATTGCGTGTACAGATTCGGGTTTTCCCAAGATTCAACAGCCTCCCGCACGGTAAAGCTGCGTCCGAATATGGTCAGCTTCTCGCCGGTTTTGTATTCGCCGCCCAGCGCCGCTATCTCGCCGCTCTGCAGTTCCCCTGTATACCGGATCTGCTGCGAATACGGCGTTATCGGGAGATAGGCACTGCCGTGCAGTGCGTTTTGCGCCGCGGCAAGGTCGGTAAGCAGGTATGCTTTTTCCGTTGAACGGACAATGCCGACAATCCTCTGCTGCTCCGAGGAGGAGGTCACAAGCCCCAAAAGGTCCTCGTAGCTGTTGATATAGCTGGCGTCACTGCTTTCCAGCAGGTCATCCGCCATGGCGGTTGTGACCAGAATTTCGGAGGCATTGCCAAGCTCTGCCGTACCGCATACCAGTTCGGCATTCTTCAGCATGGACACGGGAAGAGCGTACCCCTGCGCACTCAGGGTCGGCTCACTCTGCGCCGTCATGAATGCGGCCGTGCGGAAGCTCACGCTGACGCGTGCATCGGTAGGCCGCGAGCACAGCTGCGCACCGTCGATGCCGTGCTGCCCGATAAGATCGCCCACCAGCGCATTGTAGTCATACTTGAAATCCGTTCCGTCCTTCCCCGCATCGATCGGGACAAAGAACAGATTGGGGTCATAATCTTTTTTGAATGTGACATACCCCTTCAGATTGACTGCGGCGGACGCGGCGGTGAACACCATAACGAACGCCAGCAAAATCAGGCATCCACGGAGAAACCGCTTGCCCTTTTTCTTCCTCGGAGAGTAGTTCTCCCGCCATGCCATGGCCAGTGCGTTGCGGAAGTGGTACAGCCGTCCGTAGTGTCCGTTTCCGGAATCAAGCGGCTCCAGGGCGGACATGTCCGGTGCCCTGCCGTCCCGATTGACGTGTGCCATACCGGCAGCAGCCTGGAAGCTGCCCTCCCGCAGATGAACCTCGGATGTCTCATCCAGAAAGCGCACGCCGGGCGTATCGCAGGTCAGGAACAGTCTGCCCCCCTCGCTCACCAACCGGATACGCACCGGACGGTCGGCAGGCAGCTCCCCATATGACGTCAGGCAGACTCCGGGCAGCTCGCTCTCGCGCTTTTCCAGATCCCCGAGGAAAATGTCATTTTTGTTGCGCTGAACATACCCGCTTGCGCCGGTATTGATGCGGTCGTTCACAATACGCCCGTCCGCCATTTCAATCACGCGGTCACAGTAGAAATCCACCAGATTGGCCTCGTGCGTGACCAGCAGCACCAGCCGCGTGCGGGAAATCTCCTTGAGGATATCCATAACCAGCACGGTATTGTTCTCATCCAGATTGCCCGTCGGTTCGTCCGCCAGAATAATGGCAGGGGATTTGACTATGGCGCGTGCGATGGCGACCCGCTGCTGCTGACCGCCCGACAGCGTATCGGGGGTGCGTTCACGGAACTTGTCCATATCCACATCGGCAAGCGCGGCCATGACACGCGTTCGGATAACCTGCTCGTCCTCCACGCCGCACAGACGCAGCGCGTCCGCAACATTTTCAAACACAGTCTCCCCGATGTTGAGGTTATAATTCTGGAAAATGAAGCCCGTGTACCTGTTGCGGATCACATCCGGATTGTGTGCGAGGTTCTCCCCGAAAATCTCAATGCTGCCGGACGCAATGCTGTCCAGTCCTCCGACGGCATTGAGCAGCGTGGTTTTCCCGCAGCCGCTCTTGCCGAAAATGGCAACCATTCCGCTCTCCGGCAGGGACAGGCTGATTCCGTTCATGACGTGTATCTCATTGCCGCTGCCGCGGTTATAGTACTTTTCGGCGT
Organism: Erysipelotrichaceae bacterium; assembly: GCA_963609805.1. GTDB lineage: Bacteria > Bacillota > Clostridia > Oscillospirales > CAG-272 > CAMEON01. The sequence continues at coordinate 2,217 of CAVDLN010000077.1, forward strand.
TGTCTATCTTCAGAACAATCTTTTCCGTCATGACTTGTTTCCTCCCTTCAGAGTTTTCTTGACCGACTGGCTGAACATCTTGTGGACATACCGGCGAGACAGGCGCAGGGCAACCGCCACCAGAAGTATTGTCAGAAGGATGTATTCCCGCGCGTGCAGAAATCCGAACAGCTCATTGGTCCGCGGGATCATAAACACTGCCGTGCAGGCAGCGGCTGTTATGAGAATTGCGGGAATCAATGCCGTCAGTGTCTGCACATAAATGCTTATTCTCACAACCGGTGTCGGTATGCCCATGGATCGCATGATGGCAATATCGCCGCGCGACGCATTCATGGCGTGCGATGTACACAGTCCGAGGAACAGCGCGATGAACACAACGGCAAGTATCCAGCCGACCAGCAACAGTCCGCAGTTAAGCAGCGTCCCCAGACGGATCGTAATGTCCTCATCCACGGTCTCATCGGAAGGTACGGCTACATAGCCGGCTTTCCGCAGCTCCGCAACCTTGTCGTGCGCTTCCCTGTCGCTTGCGAAAAACAGGCTTGCCTGCGTATATGCCTTGGAAAAGTACTCCCCCTCCACAAAGGAATCGAGAATATCCGGCGAGATGATCAGGGCCGTATCCGTTCCGTTCCGGTTGAGATTGGCAAGCGTATCCGCACTTGCCCCCCGAACCAGACGATACCCGGAAAAATCCGTGCTGACGCTGTCGCTGCTTCCGACTACCGCCCCAACTTCGGCAGAGTAATACATGCCATCCGCGTATGTGTCCTTCCGGTAGCTGACAAAGCTGCCTGTCAGGTTGACATCGGCCGACACATCTGCCTCTTCCGAATATTTCCCGTTTGCAACCCATGACAGCGTGTAGGTTCCGGGTTCCATACCGAAATCCACTACGATTTTTCCCGCATCCAGCGTATACGCGGTTTTTTCATGAATATCCTGTTTTTTATCCGTGACCGACAGCGCAATCGAAACGGAAAACGAGTACTGGTGGTTCTGGAAGAAAGCCAGCGACGTCGCCGTCCTGTAGCCTTCCTCCGTGAACAGCATTCTCGCGTCCTTCGTGTTGTCATAGAAATAGCGCACACCCGTGACGGTATAATTGGCGCTGGTCAGCGCGCCGCTGCTGTAGCTTGTGTCCGACGACAGTACAAACGGCTCGAACGCATCCCCCTCCCCGTAGCTTCTCTTCATGTAGATGGGCATTTCAAGCAGGACTTCGTCGGCGGCCTCAGGGAGACGTCCTCCGTCCGGCGTAACCCCGTCGGCGTACCCGAAGCTGAAGCTTATATAATGGTCGCTCAGGAAAAGCGATACGGTCTGATCCAGCATATAGTCATATCTGACCGATTTCTCCGCACCGACAGTCTGTGCCAGCTTTTCCAGCTCCTCCGCCGTCATAATGCCGCCGTCGGATCGCGCAATGACGGTTCGTCCCTCTTCGTGGGTAAACATGTAATTCTTGCTGAACAGATTCTCGGCGCCGGAGGATACCGATGTAACCAGCGCCAGAACCATAGCGGTAAGCGTCATGAGCGTGCAGAGAAAGACCGACAGCTTGGGCATGGCACGGAAGCGGACACGTCCCAGCGTCAATCCGTTGCGAAGCTGCTCCAGGCGGCGGGCGGATGCCTTCTGCGGTTTCTCTTTTTTCGATGCCGCAGTGCTTTCCGGGGGCGTCTCCGGCTTTGTGATGACCTGATCCGACTCAACGGCCCCGTCAAAAATACGGATATGACGGGTAGCGCAGTGTTCAACCTGTTCGAAGTTGTGCGTGACAACCACCACCAGCTTGTCGTGCGAGACCTCCCGCAGCAGCGAGATAATCTCCTCCGATGTCTGGCTGTCCAGGTTTCCCGTCGGTTCATCCGCCAGGATAATGGGGCTGTCCTTTGCGAGCGCACGCGCGATAACAGTTCGCTGCTTCTGCCCTCCGGACAGCTTGCTGCCCTTGTGGTGGATGAATTTTTCCAGTCCCACGCGTCTCAGAAGCTCCAGCGCGCGCGCACGGCGCTCCCGACGGTCGGAAATATTCATCAGCGCAAGCTCAACATTCTGCAGAACGGTAAAACTCTCGATGATATTGTACTCCTGGAAGATGAAGGAAATATACTTCTTCCGGTACTCCTCCCAGTCACTCTGCATGTAGTGCGAGGTCGGTTCGCCGCAGACAAGCATCTCCCCTTCCTCATAGGTATCCATTCCGCTGATCACATTAAGCAGCGTGGATTTACCGGAGCCGGATTTGCCCGTGACCGCAACAAATTCTCCACGGTCAAAGGTCAGATTCACTCCGCGTATGCCTACTGCCACATTCCCCTCGGACACATATATTTTCCCGATATTCCTCAATTCCAGCAACGGCGTCGGCATTTTTTTCTCCTTTCTCTTTCCGAATTGCACCACATTATATCATGATTCATTTGCAAATGCAAGCGGGCAGGCGAAAATTAAAGAAATCTTAAGGAACCGACTGCATCGCCGCATTGGGACAGAAACGGGCAGCCACACAAAAAAGGAAGTGCCTTCACCGCAAGCCGGCACTTCCCTTTTTCCTTCTTTTATTTAGTGCTACGTGAGAAACTTTCCGCCGAGGTCAGCGTGTTTTGCAGCAGCATTGTAATGGTCATGGGGCCGACTCCGCCCGGAACCGGCGTAATGGCAGACGCTATCGGTTCCACCGACGCAAAGTCAACATCCCCCGTCAGTTTTCCATCCGCCCGCCGGTTCATGCCGACATCCACAACCACCGCGCCAGGTTTGACCATGTCCGCGGTAAAGAAATCGGCACGCCCTATGGCCGCGACCAATATATCCGCCCGACGAGTGATGTCCGCCAGATTCTGCGTGTGACTGTGGCAAATCGTCACAGTACCGTTTGCCTGCAGCATCAGCATAGCCATCGGTTTCCCGACAATATTGGAGCGTCCCACCACAACGCACTGCTTTCCGTCACAGGAAATCCCGTAGCGCTTCAGCAGCTCCATAATTCCGGCAGGCGTACAGGGTAGGAAACTGTAATTTCCCGTCATGATTCTGCCGACATTATACGGGTGAAAAGCATCCACATCCTTATCGGGGCGGATGCGCAGCAGGATGCGTCCCGCATCCAATTGACGCGGCAGGGGAAGCTGCACAAGAATGCCGTGTATGCGATCGTCCGCGTTCAGACGGTCAATCAGCTCCTCCAATGCGTCCTGGGATGTATCGGCGGGAAGTTCGTACCCCTCCGAGTAAAAGCCGACCTGCTCGCAGGCCCGCCGCTTGTTGCGCACATAAACCTGCGATGCCGGATCCTCCCCCACAATGATGACTGCCAGACCGGGCACTGTTCCGGTGCGCTCTGTCAGAGCGCGTGCCGCATCTGCGATTTCCCCGCGCACCTGCGCAGAGGTTGCTTTCCCGTCAAGAATAACTGCCATACTGTTTCTCCTTGTTTCATTTTATTATACAGGAACGATCAGGTATCGGGCGGACACACCACAGCCAATGTGTACTGCCCCGGTCGGAATGTCCGTCGGAAGAGTGCTTCCACCTCGTCGAACGAAACGGAATCCGCCATGGGAAGAAAGTCGAACATCGACAACCCGTCCATGGCATAGGAAAGGAGCGAGCCGCCGATCCCCTCCGTGGAATCAAAGCCGGTCACATAATCGGCATACTGAATGCGTCGGCTGCGGGCGAAGGATTCACGCGACAGCCCCTCGCGCGCCGCCCTGTCCACGTAGGACAGAAAGGCACTGTACACAGCCTCCGGATCATCGGATTCTCCCGTAAAGTCATAAAACGCGTATCCGCGGCCGACGGACGATCCGTAGGACACGCCGGGCGTGACCAGCCCCGACTCATACAGACCGTTGTAAAAATCCTCGGAGCAGGAGAACAGCATCTCGGACAGAATACACATGCAGATATCCCTGCGAAGCATGCCACGCGGATCCTCCGGGACATCCGCGTCCTTAATGCCCAGAGAGAATACCTTCTTGCTGCCGTGCGTCCTAGCGCCGGCCTGTTCTCCCGCCGCTCCGCACCGCATGTCCCGCAGCGCCCGCTCCCGATACACGGCAGCAGGCTCCCGCAGAAAGCGGGCAGCCCGGCGGGGCGCGGCACAATTTCTTTTTTTTCCGGCAGATCCGAGGCAGGCATCCGCAGCAGCCAGCACCTGTTCCGGCGTTACCCGACCGCAAACCGCCAGCGTCATGCTCTCCCTTTTGTAGCGCTCCGCAAAGGCACTCCGCAGGACATCGGCCTTAATGCGGCCAACCGATGCCTCCGTTCCGCAGATATCGCCCCGAATCGGGTGGAAGCGGTACATGGAACGCAGTAGCAGATTGGAGCACACCTCCCACGGATCATCCGCTCCCATGCGTATTTCCTCACGGATAATGCGTCTTTCCCTGCTGACCGAATCGGGCGTAACATGCAAACCGGAAACCATGCGCAAGAGCAGCGCCAGCGCTCTGTCAAAGCATCCGGGGGTTCCGTCGGTGCAGGAAAACAGGTAAACAGTTCTGTCGTAGGTCGTGTAGGCGTTTACCTCGGCACCCAGCGCCGCAAACGCCGTCTCGACATCCCCGCCGCGCGCGGTCTCGAACATCTTGTGTTCCAGGAAATGCGCGACCCCTGCCGGTTCTCCGCAAAACCTGTCAAAGGATCCGCAGGGAACGCCCAAAGCCGCATATGTCGCCGCCATATCCTTCGGGCATACCAGAATGTGCATCCCGGACGGATGGCGCGTCTCGTAGTACCGTTCGCCCAGCTCCGGACTTTCGTGCAGACAAAATGATGCAGCTTCCACCGGTCAATCCTCCTCGTCCTCGTCTGCGCAGTCACAATCGGACAGGCCGTCATCCTCCGCACCGGACGTCATGTTTGAAACGCTCCCCAGAAAATACACTGTATCCGACGCAAACCGCGCCGCCGCACGCATCAGCTGCCGCCTGTTTACCGCCAGCACCTGCTCCAGTTCCGCCTCCGGCGTGTCGCTTGTGTCTGCGTCGCCGTCGGACGGCTGCTCAAGCCCGTTCAGCACTCTGCCGAACCACAGATTTTCCAGTGCGCACGGGCTGTCCGGGATCTGACGGAAGGCATTCGCATAGGATGCCTTGGCCAGCCGCAGATCCCGCGCCGTAAAATTCCCCTCCGCCACACCGGTGACCTGCTCGCAGATGGCCTGCTCTGCCGCCGTACGGTTGGCGGAAGATATTCCGCACGAAACGGTAAGGACGCCTTTGGATCCGAAGAAAGCCGAATCGCAATAGTAGCACAGTCCCTTCTCTTCCCGCACATGGCGAAACAGCAGGCTATCCTGCATTACCCCCAGCATTTCATTGAAAAGCACGGCGGCCGGCAGCAATTCCCTGCCGTCGAACGGTGTAATTCCCGATGACCATCCCATGCAGAGCCTGCCCTGCGACAGACTGCGCGCCTCGTCTGCCCTGTGCGGGACAGCCGGCGCCGCATGCGGCGTTGCAGGCGACAGAATGCGGCACACGGGCGTCAGTGCAGAGAAGGACTTTCTCCAGTGCCTCTCCACGGTCTCCGGGGAAGCGCTGCCCACATAAAACACCTCCAGCCGCATGCAGGACAAAAAATCCCGCCACAGGGATGTGAGCTGCTCCGCCGTCACGCTGCGGATATCCTCCGTGCGTCCGAACAGCGAAGCCCCGCTCGGCTCGCCTCCGTACAGAATATGCCGCATGCGTCCCTCTGCGTAGCTGCGCGCCTGATTGCGGTCCGCAAGAATCGCATCGCACAGTGCCTGCTTTTCCTTTTCCACCGCATGCCGGCGCAGAACACCGTCGTCATCCGTCAGCGGTTCCAGCAGAAGACTTGCGAGCAGGTCCTCCACTCCGTCCAGAATATCCGGTCCGCGGTCGGCTGCCGGGATGCAGGCGTCGTCCAGCATCTCGGCAGTGAATCCCAAAATCTGCCTGTCTCCGGCATGAAAATTCCGGATGGTCAAAGTTGCACCGTACAGTTCATCCAGCCGCCGGTTCAGCTGCTGCTGACCGGGAAAGCTGCGGCTCCCGCGGCGCAGGACGCCGAACAGCAGCGTCATGCGGGGCGACAGCTCCGGATCCGCCGGCAGAACAGCCGAGATGCTCAGCCTTGCCGTTTTGAATCGGTCCGTCTGCAACATATGCAGAGTAACCGCATCTCCCACGCGAACCGTACAGGGCGGGGACAGCAACGAGGTATCCTTCACGCCTTTTTGTCCCTCTGCGCCTGCTTGACGGCATCCCACACCGCATCGAGCTCTGTCATGGACAGATCCTCCATGCTCTGCCCGCGCGCACCGACAGCCTTCTCCACCTGCTCAAAGCGGCCGATGAACTTATCGGTGGCGTGCGTGAGTGCCTCCTCGGACTGTACGCCGAGCTTGCGCGCAAGGCTGGTCACGGTCAGCAGCAGATCCCCCAGCTCCTCCTCCACGGCCGCCTGACAGCCGGATTCCGATGCCGCACGCACTTCCGCAATTTCCTCATCCAGTTTTGCAAACACCTCGTCGGCGTTTGCAAAATCAAAGCATGCCGCCTTTTTCCCGACCTTCTGCGCCCGCATAAGTGCCGGCTCCATGGCGGGAATGGCCCGCAGCTGATCCGTCATCGTAACCCGTTCCGCCTGCTTTTCCACGCCTTTCAGCTTTTCCCAGTTCGCAAGAACCTGCTCGCTGCCGTCCACCTGCACGCTGCCGAACACATGCGGATGCCGAAATATCATCTTCTCGCAGATAT
>CAVDLN010000078.1:0-8745 GCA_963609805.1 Erysipelotrichaceae bacterium
CGGCTACTATGTTCAAAAGAACACGGCAGAGGCCTTCCGTATTTACAGTCGGTGCATGGAAACGATGACGAAGGAGGCCTCCGGGGATGTTGCAGGTCCTGTCTATCTCCGTCTGGGCAAGTGCCTTCTCAACGGCGTCGGGGTAGAGAGAAACGCCCGGTCGGCTCTTTTGTGCTACCAGAAAGCCGAACAGTTTCTGTTTGATATGGTCAGAAGAGGCGATATTATGTACAGAAAAAGTCTTTCAGCCGCAATAGACGGACAGACGAAGGCAAGGGAAATTCTAAAAAAGGAACTACCGGACAATAAATGGATCGATGAGTAACGACCGGCGTCAAGCCGGGAAAAGCTCTGAAAAAGAATGTTTCACAGCAAGAGGAGTTTTATGAGCGAAAACCAACAGGATGAGCGGCAGGACAACAGTCTGCCGGAGGATACGGCGGACACCGGAAGCAGCGCCGCACAGGATGCCGGCATGACCGGCGGGGAACAGACCGCAGACCCTGCTCCTTCCGAACCCGCACAGGACGAATGCACTGCCCCCTCGGGGACGGAGGAACAGAAACAAACCGAGTTTGATGTGGGTACTGACGAGCCGGAAAAGTCGGAAAGCAACCCGCAATCGGAAATCCGGTATGTCTGGTCTTACGACCGGCAGTCCGGATGTGACTATAGAAAGAAATCGAAAAAATCGCGCGGCATCCGTATATATGCCCTGGTGATAACCGTTGTTTTTGCGGTGAGCTTCGGTATTCTGCTGGCGGTTTTGACAACCGAAAACCGGGTCAAAACCGACTCCGGAACACCGCAGAATGATTCCGCGTCCAAAAGCGACATGGAACCGATAGAAAACGCCAAGCGTTCGGTCGTCGTGATTGAAGTCACCACCGAATCGGGGACCGGGACCGGAACAGGGGTCATCCTGACAACCGGCGGTTACATTGCAACAAACCAGCACGTGATTGACGGTGCGAAGTCGATTCGCATCACATTTCTGGACGGTACGCAGACGGAGGCAACCGTCGTCGGCTCGTCTGCCATGGACGATTTGGCCGTTGTTAAAGTGGATGCGTCCGCTGTGGCAGAGCAGCTGTATCCCGCAACCTTCGTGGAAAGCACCGCTGACAACTATGTCGGGCAGACGGTGTACGCCATAGGTACGCCGGGCGGTGCGGAATATGCCTTTACCACAACGAAGGGCATCATATCCTATATCAACCGAGAGGTTCGCCAGTACAACAGCGACGGCACCATGGCTAAAAAGGTACGAACCATCCAAACAGACGCCATGGTCAATCCCGGTAATTCGGGAGGCCCCCTTGTAGACACGGAGGGCCGAGTCGTCGGGATCGTGTCCATGAAGCTGGGAGACGGGTATGAGGGCATCGGATTTGCAATTCCGTCCGACGGCGCACTGGAAATACTGAACGCCATCATTAAAGACGGCAATGCGGACAGCGTCAACTCCTCCCTCTCCTTCCGCCGCCCCCTGCTGGGTATTGTCGGTGTCTACGTTGAGGAAGGACACACCTACGTCATGGACGATTCGCTGGGGCGCATCGTGGACTGCGAGGGAAGCACCGTCGCGGAAATCCGAAATCAGATTACGCAGTCCGGAGGCACTCCCGGCGTAACGATTCAGGCCGATACAAGCGGCGTGTATGTTATCAGCGTAACCGCCGGCATGGGTGCCGAGGGAAAGCTGCAGGTTGGCGATATCATTCTTTCCGTGGAGGGAGTGCGCGCCACAAGCATGAGCGTCCTGACAGAGGCACTGAATGACCGATATGTCGGAGACAGCGTGACCGTGCAGATCGAGCGCGGCGGCAGCACGGAAAAAGTTGAAATCGTGCTGTCGGCACAGAAAGATTAAATTGGGAGATACTTCCCTTTCCGACGGCTTGTCCGTCGGTTTGCGGGCATGGCGGAACTGGCAGACGCGCCGGATTTAGGATCCGGTTCTTCACAGAGTGCAGGTTCAATTCCTGTTGCCCGTACCAAAAAAACTGCAGCCGACTTTATAGTCGGCTGCAGTTTTTTGATGCGTCGCATCCTGCAATTGTAATTATTAAAATACTATGGGCGTACGTCTCTTTACGACAAGCACTATCTGCCGGAATTGCCGTACGCTCATCCGATACAGGCCGTGTACACCGTCGGACACTCCGATGTGCAGTATTTGCTTCTTCTGAACTTTACTGTTCTTGTTTCGCCCGGGAGCATGGAGAAACAGTTATCATCAAATATGAAATCTCCGTCCAGCATCACGGCGTGAATGTACCTCTCCGCACGCAAGGTCACAAAACCGTCTCCCTGCTCAACGATCTCCGGCCGGCATACCGGGAATGCGACATCCCGGGGACGCCTCTCGAAGAAGTGTGCCCGGTCGCAGAAGCCCTCTCCGGATATTTCGCAGATAAGAATCGTACTTTCGTTCGCATACGGCAGAATCTCACCTTCCGGAACCTGCGCAATATCCTCCGAGCTGTTGGCGCAGACAGAAAAAGCGGTTTTCATTTCGTACACTCGCTCCCCGGTTGCGGTATCCAGTAAGAAGAGATCCGCCTCTCCGCCAATCGGCGCAAGTGAATCATTGCATACAAAAACGGCATACGCGCCGCCGCGCTTTGTCACCGAGCAGATGACCGGCCGGCAGGCACGTTTCATGGCATACCATCCCGGCTTGGGAAGGTCGTAGTAGTCGATAAGCGCCCAGACAGATCCCGTCCAGCAGTCATCAAGCATCCAGTATATCAGCCCAGAAGAATAAAACTTATTGCGTCGGTACAGCTCTGCCGTAACGCGCACCCATTCATAGCCCAGGTACTGCATCTTGTTGACCAGCTGTTCTCCGCCGGAAGCCTCCCCGAACAGCTTTTCCGCCGATGCCGCCATATAGTCGTATATCTCAAAGGTGCGAAAGTACTCGGACGGATTGTTTTTCGTGTGATACCGCCACTCCGCAAAGCCGTCAGCCCCGTAGAGCCCCGCGTCGGACAGGTATTTCCTCAGCGACGACGTAAAGGACGTCCCGAGAAGCGGTTCCTCCGCGCAGAAGCGGGAAAGAAATCCGTCAAAGAATTCCCGGTAGTCGTTAAGTTCCGTGGTTCTCAAATGGTCGAACCACTGCCCGATGTAGTTTGTGTTGTGCGTCGTTCCGACAGTCACCGAGCCGAAGGGAATCCCTCCGTACGGGCTGGACGGCAGGAAATCACGGTACGGGTCCAGTCTCCGCAGTACCGGCGCTATGATGTCGTTGGCCGCTTTCCTTCCCTTGTACTGCGTCATGCTCTCGTCGGCATCCATGCCGTTCTCGTTGTCGCCGTTCCACCACGCAAGCGACGGGTGATTGCGCAGTCTTACCGCCGCGTGCTCCGCTTCCTCCGCCAGCCTGTCGCAGAACTGCTCGTCGTCCTCCGGATAATCGCCGCACGCCATCAGGAAATCCTGTATCACAAGAAGTCCTAAGCGATCGCAGGTATCATAAAAAATGTCGCGTTCGAAGATTCCGCCGCCCCAAATCCGGACGATGTTCATTCCGGATTCCGCGGCGAGGGACAGAATATCCGTTATCTTCCCGTCAGTCTCAGCCGACGGAAACGGTTCGCACGGAACATAATTCGCGCCCTTGCACAGAATCTTCACGCCGTTTACTACAACCGTAAAGCCGGAAAAGCTCTCATTTCTGTCCCAAAACGCATTTTCTCCGCTCACATGCGGAGCTTTTTTTATCTCCATGCATTTTCCGTAGCTTTCACTGCCGGGGATGTCGGGAAGCTCGAGAATCTTTACCGTTCTTATACCGAAATTCACTGTTTTTCTGTCGGAAATATTGCCGTCGCTCTCCCTTACCGTGAGTGCAAGGGAATAAAGCGGACGCTCTCCGCGCGGATGTTCTCCGCATCCGTTCGGATACCAGAGTGTGGGAGACGGAATATCAACCTTCTCGGCAATCGACCTGCCGACTATCGGTCGGGACTTCCGATAAATTTCTCTGCCGTCCGGATCGGAAATTTCATATTCCGCCCGGGCGCCCTCGCCCCGCACCGCAAAGTTCATGACAAAGCCTATCTGTGCGGAATAGCAGTCAATGCTCTTTGTGTACACATACACGGTATCAATGTCGGCTGTTCCCGGGAATGCAAGCGCGGCATCCCTGAAAATTCCGCAGGTCACAAACCGTCCGACCCAGTCCCATGAGTAGGTGCACTGCATGCGGCGTGTATAAAGCCGCTCGGATGTGAACGCCGCTCCTCTTTCCGGTCGTGCCCGTGTCAGCAGTACCGGCGGGTAGAGCACCACCCGAAGGGTATTCTCCCCCTTTTTCAGAGCTTTTCCGACCGGGAAGGTATGCGGAATATGCATATCATCGGCACTTCCCACGCGAACCCCGTTCAGATACACGTCGCATACCGTATCCAGCCCGTCAAAGGAAAGATACGCGCCGTTCCCTGCCCTGTCGCAGTCGAAAGTGCGCTCATAGTACCAGCTCCACTGCTCTATCCACCTGCATTTCTCCGCATTGAATCCGATAAGCGGCGGCGGAATGATCCCCGCCCGTTCAAGGTCGGTGTGAACGCATCCGGGCACGGTACCTTCAAAATCAAGTGTTTTTCCGTCGGGAGCATATCCGCGGCCGTGCCATTTTCCGTTAAGCGATATTTTTACCATGTTAAAAACCTCACAGCCGCTTTTAAAACATACTACCCCGCCGGATAGTACTGCTCAGCCAGCGCGGCGAATTCTTCTTCCGACAAGCCGAAATAGGACTTCAGAGTATTATGGTAGTATTCATCCCGCCGACTGACAAAATCGCGCAGGATTTCGACCTGCTCATACCAGATATTCATGCTGAACACGGCCGTGCCGTTTTTCGGCCAGCGTGCTTCCTGCAGCGCCATAAGCGGCTCACGCTCGGCAATCATGTTCTCCAGTTCCTCGCTCAGGCGGTCTGTATCCAAGCAGTCCGGAATGCTCCAGAGTCTTGCGAGAAGTTTTTCATAGAAGCTTTGATTCTCTTTCAGCGCGGCGAGCAGCCGCGACAGCGGACAGTCGTCCTTGAACATGGCATACAGCGGGCTGGTTCTGCTTAGCCATGAGCTGACTTTGTATCCCATGCACCAGTCGGTATCCAGCAGGACAAAATGCCACCGCGGGTCCGGGCTGTCCGAGTCTGTATCACGCCACAGCTTTACATTGTTGTTCGGCCAGTCCTCCGCATTGAAATAGCAGCGGACGGCGCACAGGTCAATGAGGGAATCCAGATCGATTTTGGATTCGATCCATGCATAGGCCTCCGCACTACTCAGGTCACTGCCGTACGCATATTCCAGAATCCAATTGAACTCATCCGCGTACCCCGTCACGCCGCTGCTGTCGATAAAGGCAACGTCCGGGTTCGGATTGCTTATGCTGTATGCGGTTTCGATGACGGCCACGGTATCCTTGTCGGCTCCGGCATGGTCGCTGACATACTCGGGACTGTAGCGTTCCCGGAAATTGTACACGCCCCAGAACTCCCCGTTGATGAATACGAGCGCCGCAGAGGATGCCATGGTATCCACGCAAAGTCCCGCCGAGACGCGCTGCACATACGCATCGCGGAAGCCCGCCATGGAGCAATCCTGCCCGGCGTTGCGCAGCAACAGGCGTGAAAAACTTGTGATCGCCTGCCCGTTTTCATCCCTGGCAAGCCCGCCGAACAGATCGTAGTTGAGGTCAGACTCCATGCCGCCCTCCTCATTGAGAGAGCCCTTGTAATAGACACGCAGGGAACGCATGGCGTTGGAAGTAGAACCGTGGCCGCTGACGGCAAGCTCCACATTGGAGTGTCCGACACGGCTTCCCTGCGGGTCAAACACCTCAAGGACTGCCGTGCCGCGCGGACGGGAACCCTCGTCGTCTGCGGAATCATATTTCACATAGAACCCGTCCTGTCCGAACAGATCCTCGGCGGACATGGAAATTGATACAATGTTGACATTCCAGTCGGCGCCCTCGGGCAGGATGAAGTAGGTGTTTGTATATACGGCGGTTGCGTCGCTGCCGTTTTTGGCATAGGCCTTGACGACATACCCGCCGATCATGGCATCCACGCCCGCGACTTTTCCGGCATAGAACCTGTTGTAGGTATCCCGCCATGCCAGCGAAGAGGAATCACTGAGGGTGATGCTGCCCTCAAAGACCTGCGCCGCAGAGCTGACGCGGGGATCGCTTCCGTCCAACGTATAATATACGGTATACCCGTCCGGCGGGGTCAGAATCAGCTCCACCGTGTCGCTGTAAACGCCTGCGGCATGGGAAAAGGTGATCTCGGAAAAACTGCAGCTCACGGGATTGACGCGCCCGTCCGCCGTGCGGGGGCTGATTTTCTCCAGCTCCGGCGTAGCCGTCTTTGTCAGATTGACGATGTGATAGCCGCTGTAATCCTTGTAGGCGGTGCGCACGGCAACCTTTTTCTTGGACAGGCTGTTCACCGCATAGACGGACTCATAGGATTCCTTCTCGGAGGAAACAAATACCGATACGGCGTCCGTAAGCGCGGTAATATCCTCGGTCGGATACATATCCCAGCCGGAGGGTGCGAGTACAAGATGAACTTCCTTGTTGTCTATGTATATATCCCAGTCAAGGTCGGCATACAGCACATCAATAACCGCGGATGCGGTATCGTACCCCTTGGGAGAGGCAGCGCGCACAAGATAGTACCCGCCCGCAGGAATGACGGCATCCTCCGGGAAGCACAGCTCCGCATAGCTGCCGCTGTCCTTGCGGTAATACAGCGACGCGCCTGCGAGTTTTATGTCCGCATCGGAAGAGTTGTACAGCTGAATGTAGCCGTGAGACGCGGAGGCATCCGTGTTTTTCTTGCCTGTCCCGTACACGGAAACAATCAGGACTCCCCTGTACTGCTCCGAATCGCCCGGATGCAGAACGGTACCCGATTTGGGCAGCCGGGTCTGCGCAGTCAGCACCGTACCGCAGACGGCGCAGTGCGACCCCTCCGTCCAGCCGTACGCATCGGCCGTTGCGGCGACGGCGGGGTCAGTCACAGAAGTATGTCCCGTTGCCGGAATGACGGCACGGACAGTCCGCTCGTAGCCGCAGACCATACAGCTCTCCCCTGCCTCGTAGCCGGGACGGGTACAGGTCGGCGGCGTTTCGGGACATGCGCCGAAGCAATGCCCCGCGGCTTCGATTTCGACCTGCGGGACGAGCACCGCTTTGCATACGGAGCAGTGTGAGCCTTCCGTCTTTCCCGCCGCCGTGCAGGTCGGAGCAACGGCCGTGTCTGTCACCGCCGTGTGCCCCTTGGCGGGAACCGTCTCCTGCTGCTTGATTATGCAGCCGCATTTTCCGCAGTGGAATCCGGTTGTAAGACCGTCCTCGATGCAGGTGGCAGACACAGGCTGATCATATACGGGCTGATGTCCCGTCGCGTTTATGCGCACAGGCTCTGTCAGAACGATGCCGCAGTCCGCGCACTGCGTTCCGCCCCGCCGGCCGGGCTCCGTACAGGTCGGCGCAATTTCGGGTGACGCAACGGGCGTGTGTCCGGTTGCCGGAAGTACGGTACGCTCCTGCAGAACCTTCCCGCATACGGTACACCAGATATAATCCGATTCACCCGGCTCTGTACAGGTCGGCTTCACGCCCTGCAATACGGCGGGAAAATGCCCTGACGCGGGCGATATGACGGCGCCGCAGGTGAGGCAGACCTGAGGCTCCGTACAGGTCGCATCGGCCCCGAAGGTGTGCCCCGCGGCGGGAATTACGGTAGGTTCCTCAAGAATCTCGCCGCAGACAGAGCATACCGTTCCGCCCGTATGACCCTCTTCCGTGCAGGTCGGTTCCACTGTCGGTGCATGGACAGGCGTATGCGGCAGCCTATCCTCCAGAAGCGCACCGCAGACCGCGCAGCAGGCGGCATGCGTGCAGGAGGCGGCACCGTCGGGACAGTGACCGACGGCCGCGATTTCAACCTGCTCTGTCAGGACAGCGCCGCAGACCGAGCACACGGCGCCTTCCGTCAGACCGGATTCCGTGCAGGTCGGCTGCTTTGCGGGAACAACGGCGATCTGATGCCCCGTTGCGGGAAGCATCGCCGGCTCCGCCAGAATCACGCCGCACCGACTGCAGCGCGAACCGACGCCGTGTCCGTCCTCGGTGCAGGTAGGCAGTACGGCCTCTGTTTTTTCAGCCTTGTGTCCCTGTGCCGGAACGGTTTCCTGCGCGGCAAGCACAACTCCGCACACGGCACAGTGCGATCCCTCCGTCAGTCCCGTTTCCGTGCAACCGGCCGGAACGGCGGCGTCCGCAACAGCCGTATGTCGCGCGGCAGGAATCGGTTCGGTCTCTGCGTATCCGCAGACAGTGCAGGTACGCATGCGCTCACCGACATCCGTGCAGGTTGGTTCTGCCGTTGTTTTCCACTCGGTGAGGACGTGCAGATGGATGGTTTCCCCGCCGCCGGTTTCGGATTCCGTTTCGGATTCTGTCCCGAAGCCTTTCTCCGTTTCCGAATCGGTTTCCGTCAGCGTATCGGAAACATCGGGATGCTCCGTTCCGGTATTCCGGCAGGCCAGCAAAAGAAGAGCTGCACACACAAGCAGGCAGACAGGCAGGACAGAAAAAAATCTGTTTGAAATTTTAAAAAAGGCCTTGGCAGACGCGTGATGCCGATTCATACAATCTCCTCCTCACGCACATATCGCCGAAAATTCTCCGGCTGCTTATCGAAACCGT
>CAVDLN010000079.1:0-7888 GCA_963609805.1 Erysipelotrichaceae bacterium
GGGACGGTATCCGCGGCGGAGAGCAATTCCGGTTCTCATATCAAGAGTGACGGAGGGACAGGCCCTGTGAAGTCACGACAACCTGCCTATATGCAAGGGTAAGGTGCCAAATCCTGACAGATAGGAGCAAGCGGCAGACCCGGGACAGATTCCGGAAGAGGCAAAAAGCGGCCCCTGTCTTTGAAAAGGCAGGGGCTTTTTATGACCCCGCAGCCGATGCAAAAGAAAAAAGAAGGATTAATACAGTATGAAAAGACAGTTATTTACAAGTGAATCCGTAACCGAGGGACATCCCGACAAGGTCTGCGACATTATTTCGGACTCGATTCTGGATGAGCTGCTCCGGCAGGACCCGCTGTCCCGTGTGGCGTGCGAGACTTTCTGCACGACGGGGCTTGTTGCCATCATGGGAGAGATTACAACGCATGCGTATGTGGATCTGCAGAAGGTGGTGCGCGAGGCGGTGCGCGAGATCGGCTACACGCGCGCCAAATTCGGCTTCGACTGCGACAGCTGCGCGGTGATTTCCTCCATTCACGAGCAGTCGCCGGATATAGCCATGGGCGTTGACCGTTCCCTTGAGGCCAAGGAGGGCAGTGGGGACGGACTGGACATCGGCGCGGGCGACCAGGGATTGATGTTCGGGTATGCCTGCAACGAGACGCCGACGCTGATGCCGCTTCCGATTGCGCTTTCCCACGCGCTTGCCAAGCAGCTGACTGCGCTGCGCAAAACCGGCGAAGTCGGATATCTGCGACCGGACGGAAAAACGCAGGTAACGGTGGAGTACCGTGACGGAGTGCCGGCGCGGGTGGATACCATTGTCATTTCGACGCAGCACAGCCCGGATGCGGAAATTTCCGATATCCGCAGGGATATGATTGACAGGGTTATTTTGCCGACCGTCCCTGCCGCATTGCTGGATGACGAGACAAAAATATACGTAAATCCGACCGGACGTTTCGTCATCGGGGGACCCTCCGGCGATACGGGACTGACGGGAAGGAAGATTATCGTGGATACCTACGGCGGATATGCGCGTCATGGCGGCGGCGCTTTCTCCGGCAAGGACCCGACAAAGGTTGACCGTTCCGCATCCTATGCAGCCCGCTATGTGGCGAAGAATATTGTCGCGGCAGGACTCGCGGATCGGTGCGAGGTGCAGGTGGCGTATGCCATCGGCGTGGCGCGTCCCGTGTCCGTACTGATCGACACGGCGGGAACCGCCGTTGTTCCCGAGGAGGAGATTACGCGTACCGTTCTGCGCCATGTGGATCTCCGTCCCGCCGCCATCATCAAGCGGTTTGATCTGCGCCGACCTATCTACCGTCCGCTGGCCGCCTACGGCCATATGGGGCGCGAAGATCTGAACGCGCCGTGGGAGGCCCGTGACCTGGCTCCCGTTTTGAGAAGCGAACTGCTGTAATTCCATTCCGAGACGGCTGCTGCCGACAGCATAAACCGTACAGCGTACAGCCGCAGAAAGGAGAAATACCGCCATGCAGGAAGACAGGACAGCCGGATACGGCATGGACGCCGGTGCGGAGGCGGGGGAATCTCTGCACGGTACGGTGGAGCGGATTATTTTTTTCAGTACGGATACAGGCTATACCGTATGTGATTTCGGGTTGGAAGACGGGGATGTGGCGGTGTTGTACGGCACCATGCCGTATATCGGCGCGGGGGATGAGCTGTCCGTGTGGGGAGCGTGGACACACAATCCTCGATACGGCAGGCAGTTCCGCGTGGATCAGTATGAGCGCTCCCTCCCTGCCGACAGCAATGCCATTCTGAGATATCTTTCCTCCAGAACCGTCAAGGGCGTCGGACCGGCACTGGCGAAACGGCTGGTGGATACTTTCGGCGACGAAACACTGGAGGTCATGGAAAACCACCCGGATTGGCTGGCGCAGGTGAACGGCATATCGAGGAAAAAAGCCGAGGAAATTTCGGAGGATTTTCGCTCCAAGGCCGGCATCCGTGCTGCCATGCTGTTTTTCCGGGAATACTTCGGAGCGTCGCTGACCGTCCGTATTTACAAAAAGTACGGGTCAGCCGCGGTGGACATAGCCAAGAGCCATCCGTACCGCCTGTGCGACGAGGTGGACGGCATCGGATTCGAAAAGGCAGACAGGCTTGCCTCAGCCATGGGGATCGGGCAGGACAGCGAGGAACGCCTGATGAGCGGCGTGATGTACATTCTGTCCTCCAACGCCGCGCAGAACGGGCATGTCTGCCTGCCGCGGGAAAAACTGATTCCGGCGGCGGCGCAGCTTCTGCGTGCGGATACGGAGAAGATAGACCGCGCCGTCGCGGCGCAGATCCGAGCGGGGCGCTTGGTATGCCGCCGCTTTTCCGATACGGATTATTTGTACGCGGCCGCAGACGACCGCAGCGAGCAGTATATAGCCGAAAAATTAAGACTGCTGGATAGGTTGTGTCCCGCCGTGGACGGCGGGGATGTACAGGCGTTTATCAGGCGGGAGGAGCAGGAAGTCGGCATGTCCTATGCCGCAGGGCAGAAAAAGGCAATTTTTGACGCTCTGTGCCACGGCGTAATGATTCTGACCGGAGGCCCCGGAACGGGCAAGACGACGGTGGTGCACGCGCTTATCCGCATATTTGATTCCATGGGAATGAAAATAGCGCTGGCGGCACCGACAGGGCGGGCGGCGAAGCGTCTGTCCGAATCTACGGCCTGCGAGGCGAAGACCATCCACCGTCTGCTGGAAATGAGCTTTGGGGAGGATGACGGTCGGGGCGGATTCCGGCGCAACGAGCAGGATATGCTGGAGGAAGGGGTTGTTATCATCGACGAGGCGTCCATGATAGATAATGCGCTGATGGCAGCCCTCCTGCGAGCCGTCAAGCCGGGGGCGCGGCTGATCCTGATCGGAGACGCAGACCAGCTGCCGAGTGTCGGCGCGGGGCGGGTACTCAACGATTTGATAGACAGCGGCAGTTTTGCGACCGTGCGCCTGAACGAAATATTCCGCCAGTCACAGGAATCCCGGATTGTTACCAATGCCCACGCCATCAACAGGGGCGAGATGCCGGTACTGACCGACAGGCGGGGAGATTTTTTCTTTCTGCCGCGGGAAACCGATACGGAAATATCCGCTACCATTGTGGATCTGTACAGGACGCGGCTGCCCCGCACCTACGGGAAGTCGGCGGAGAACGGTATACAGATTATTTCTCCGTCCAGACGCGGCGAGGCGGGAACGGAGCATTTGAACCGAATGCTGCAGGCGGCGCTGAATCCGGCAGGGAGGGGAAAGACAGAGCTTTCCTTCCGGGACAAGCTGTTCCGCGTGGGGGACAGGGTCATGCAGATTCGGAACAACTACGATGTGACATGGGAGGACGGCCGGTCAGGGGAGTCGGACAGCGGGGAGTCGGAGTATGCGCCGCCCGGCCGCGGCCGGGCTGATCTGCCGCATACCGGCGGCCGCGGCGAATGGGAGGATGAGGAACCGACTGAACGGGGCGGTGTATTCAACGGGGATATCGGCATTATCGTGGATATTGACGTATCCGAACGCACCATGCATGTCCGATTCGATGACAGAGTGGCTGTCTATACGTCGGATATGCTGGATGACCTGGAACATGCGTGGGCTGTCACGGTTCATAAGAGCCAGGGAAGCGAATATCCCTTTGTCATTATGCCTATGTACGGCGCATCGTCCCTGCTGCTGACAAGAAATCTGCTGTATACCGGCGTGACACGCGCCCAGCGCATGGTGATTCTGGTCGGGCGGGAATCGGTTGTTCGGACGATGGTCGGAAACAACCGCCAGTCCATGCGGTATACGGGGCTGTGCCACCGCCTGCAGGCGATGGACGCAGCGGAATGACATGCGGCGCGCGATATCTGCGGTCGGCAGCGTGCTGACCGACCTGTTCTTCCCGCCGAGATGTGCGGCCTGCGGGGAGCTTCTCCCGCCGTTTGGCAGGCTGAAAAGTGCCGAGTCGCCGATGCTTTGCCAACACTGCCTCCCACTGTGGGAAAAGGCGCGTGCGCAGGCGCCGGACCGATTCCCCGAGCGGATCGTCTGGCTGGTTCCGTACTGCCCGGAGGAACCTTCCGCAACAGTACAGCAGGTAATTTTCCGTCTGAAGCACCGGGACGACAGGCGGCTCGCGGATTGGCTGTCGGCGCAGCTGGCAGATCCGGTACGCGTCGTCCTTGCGTCCGCCGGGGCGGATGCGAAAGAAGCAGTCTGTCTGTATCCGCCCCGCAGACGTGCGGCTGTCAGGCGCGACGGGTTTGATCAGGCACGGCGGCTGGCCTGCGGGTTGGCCGACAGCCTCGGTGCCGTGTGCCTGCCTGCCGTCCGACGCGTATCGGACGGAGCCGGAGAACAGAAAAAATTACATGCCGCCGAACGGCGCGCCAATGCCGAAGCTGCCTACGTGCTGGATGGGCGTCTGTCGGCACGGCTTTCAGGGCGGTGGGTTGTGCTGGTGGATGACCTGTTTACCACAGGGGCCACGCTGTCGCGGCTTTCCGATCTGGCCCGTTCCGCCCGCGCATCCGGTGTGCTGTGCGCAACGGTTGCAAGAACTCGGGAAAGGGCACGCTCATGAGTTTGATGAGTTGCCTAATTTTGCAAAACAAAAAAGTGAAACCTTGTTCAGAAGAGGGAATCTCTCCCTGCCGCGAGGATCCTCCTTGACAAAGTGCGCCGGCTGTCGTATAATTAATCGGTAAAAATTGAAGAGTAAGGGTACGGGCGTACAGTGCCGACGGGACGGGGAGTTGTCCGCCGGACGAAATGCCGGGAGCGCGGGCTCCGGTTGCGGTCTGTATCCTGCATCCCGCTTCATCTGGCTGAAATTATGGGGCTTTTCCGTGCGACGGTGCATAGGGAGACCTCCTTTCCCGCCAAATGGCTGTGGGAAAGGAGGTCTTTCTTTCAGTGAAAACGAAAAAAAATCCGGCGTCGGCACGGCATACCGTGACGGTGCGTCTGACCACGGACGCCGTGCTGGTTGCCGTATACGTGGTACTTTCCTCGTTTGTGTCCATTAACCTGCCGATAGCGCAGTTTTCTCTGTCCTCCCTGCCGATTCTGCTCGGTGCCGTCGTATTCGGCATACCGGATGCCGCTGCGGTGGCATTGTGCGGGTCCTTTCTGGAGCAGGTTTTGTACGGGCTATCACCGACCGCGCCGCTCTGGATGGCTGCGCCGCTCGCAGCCGCACTGACCGCCGGTGCGCTCACGGGACTGTTCCGCTGCCTGTCGGGCGGGGAACCCCGCATCTGGCAAACCATTGTAACCGTGGTCACGGCGGAGCTGATAATGACATTGGTCAACACCGGAATGCTGTATCTGGATGCATATATTATGCAGTATACCGTCAAGTCGTTTTGGGTATTGCTCCCGCTCCGGCTGGGCAGCGGTGCGCTACGTACGGTCTGCACGACGCTGATGACATTGGGCATTCTGCCGCCTGTCCGCCTGATTGTGGCGAGAGACCGTACGGACGGGCAAGAGAGGAATCGGGGGGAATGACAGACATATGACAGAAGCTATCAAATCCGCTGACGAGGCGGTAGCCTACATCCACTCCAACACATGGACACGGCATGCGCCGGGGCTGGAACGGATGCGGGAGCTGTGCCGCCGGCTGGGGGATCCGCAGAAATCGCTTCGTTTCCTGCACGTGGCGGGCACCAACGGAAAAGGGTCAACCTGCGCCATGCTGGACTCCGTTTTGCGCACCGCGGGCTTCCGTGTGGGGCTTTTCACGTCGCCGTACCTTGTCAATTTCAATGAGCGCATACGGCTGGACGGGCAGACTATACCGGACGGCGAGCTTGCCGAAATTACGGAGTATATCCGTCCCGTCGCCGACAGCATGACCGATGTCCCGACGGAATTTGAACTGATAACCGCTGTCGGCTTACTGTATTTTGCCCGGCATGCCTGCGATTTCGTGGTGTTCGAGGTTGGCATGGGAGGGCGGCTGGATTCCACCAATATACTTACGGCGGATGAGGTTGCCGTTTCCGTCATTACGGGCATCGCCATGGATCACACGGCATACCTGGGGGATACTCCCGAGAAGATCGCCGCGGAGAAGGCGGGCATCATAAAGCCCGGCGTCCCAGTGGTGTTCGGCGGGACGCACGAACCGCTGATTCCTGCCGGGGTTGTGCCGAGCATCTGTGTCGACCCCGTATCCTGCGGAAAGGTTATCCGCTTGCGTGCGGAGCAATTGGGGGCTCCGTATATTCCGGTTCCCTGCGATGCGCTGCATGTCGTACGCACGGGGCTGGACGGGTCGGAATTTGACTTCGGCGAGTGCCGCGGTTTGCATATCCCGCTTCCCGGTCTGTATCAGCCCTTTAACGCCGCGACCGCTCTGTGTGCGCTGGATGCTCTCCGCGGAAGGGGAGCCCGTATTCCGGAGCAGGCGGTTCGCGACGGGCTGGCGCATGTCAGCTGGGCGGGCCGCTTTGAAGTGCTGTACCGTGCCCCGGATCATCCGCACGTCGTTGTTGTGGCGGATGGCGGGCATAATCCGGAGGGTGTGTCCGCCGCCGCCGTCAGTGCCGCGGCCTGCTTCGGAGGGGCGCGCGTCAATCTGCTTACCGGCGTTATGGCGGACAAGGATTATCTGACGATGGCAAGCAGCCTTGCGGCTGTGGCGCGGCGTGTGTTCACGGTTACGCCGGACAACGGGCGCGCGCTGTCCGGGGATGTCTACGCCTCGGTCTACAGGGAAAAGAATGTGCCGGTATGCAGCTTTCTGTCTGTCCGCGAGGCATTTGACGCCGCGCTTGCGGACAGTATCGACGCGGACGTCCCGCTGCTCTGCCTCGGATCCCTGTATATGTATCGGGATGTGGCGGCGGCTGTCGGAAAATACAGGAGCGGTCGCGGCGGAAATCCGTGAAAGGGTATTGAATTTTACGGGAATTTTCTGTATAATAAGGAATGTTATCGGCTCTCCGCCGGAACAAAACAAAAGGCTGAAAGGATGCAGTAACATGGTAATGAATGAATGGATTCGCAACACCGACAAGTGCCTGGAGGCACATGACCCGGAGATCGCGGCTGCCGTGCGTGCGGAGCTTGCCCGCGAGCAGGACGGACTGGAGCTTATCGCTTCGGAGAACGTTGTATCGGAGGCGGTACTCGCCGCCGCCGGCAGTGTCCTTACCAACAAATATGCCGAGGGGTATCCCGCGCATCGGTACTACGGCGGCTGCTCCTGTGTGGATGTTGTGGAGAACATTGCCATTGAACGTGCGAAGGCTCTGTTCGGTGCGGCGTATGCCAATGTTCAGCCTCATTCCGGATCGCAGGCCAACACCGCGGTGTATGTGGCGCTGCTGCACGCAGGCGATACGGTTATGGGTATGAGCCTTGCGGACGGAGGACATCTGACGCACGGAAGTCCCGTCAATCTGTCCGGTCTTTACTATCACTTTGTTCCTTACGGTGTTGACGCATCCACGCACCGCATTGATTATGACAAGCTGGAAGCACAGGCAAAGGAAGTCCGCCCGAAGCTTATCGTCGCGGGCGCATCGGCCTATCCGCGCGTTATTGATTTTCCCCGGCTGGCGGAGATCGCCCACGGGGTCGGCGCCCTGCTGATGGTGGATATGGCGCATATCGCCGGCCTTGTCGCCGCCGGAGAGCATCCTTCTCCGCTGCCGTATGCGGATGTTGTCACGACAACAACGCACAAAACCCTGCGCGGACCGCGCGGCGGTTTGATTCTGACCAACAATGAGGATATCGCAAAGAAGATAAACAAGGCCATTTTTCCGGGCATTCAGGGCGGTCCGCTGGAGCACATCATTGCGGCCAAGGCTGTCTGCTTCGGGGAGGCTCTCAAGCCGGAGTTCCGGGACTATCAGCATCGT
>CAVDLN010000079.1:7898-8675 GCA_963609805.1 Erysipelotrichaceae bacterium
GTATTATTCTGAATGCCCGCGCAATGGCCAATGCGCTGCTGTCGGAAGGCTTTGACCTTGTATCCGGCGGTACGGACAATCACCTGATGCTGGTGGATCTCCGCCCGATGGGAGTTACCGGCAAGGAGATGGAGCATCGGCTGGATGAGATTCACATCACGGTGAACAAGAACGCCATTCCCAACGATCCCGAGAAGCCCTTCGTGACATCCGGTATCCGCGTCGGAACACCTGCCGTGACATCACGCGGCCTGAATGAGGCGGACATGACAACCATAGCGCACCTCATCAAGCGTGCGGCGGTGGATTTTGAAGCCGGCGCCGCGGAATGCCGCGAAATCGTCGCGGAGCTTTGCAAAAAGTATCCGCTCTATTCGTAAGACAAAACAAACCGTTGCAGGTTGCAGCTTGCAACAGTTGCTAAATTGACAAAAATAGAAAAAGGGAGTCTGCATGACCTATGAGAAAGATGAGTTTTCTTGTGTCGCTGCTGCTCTGCGCAGCACTGCTGCTTTCCGCTTGCACCTCGCAGGCCGGCGGAACGGAAACCGGTACGGAGACCGGCTCGGATACCGCAGATGCCGCCGAATCCGGGGAGGAGAGCGGAAGTGAAAGCGGCGCGGATACGGAGGATGATGATGTCATAAACCGGAATCCGGATATGGTATACTCGTACACGGAGGAGCAGTATGAAACCCTGTGTCAGAAGATCGGGCAGCTGACCGAGCTGCTGTCGGCGGGAGACAGGCAGGAGGAATTTCTGACCCTGTATAAGGA
>CAVDLN010000080.1:0-8649 GCA_963609805.1 Erysipelotrichaceae bacterium
ATATAGCATTCAGCTCGCTGATCCACCATTGCTTTGTATTTACTTCAGCCATTTTTTCACCCTTATCAAATGTGTAAAATTGCCGATTGAAAAATCAAAAAATTCAATCGGAAAGCACTTTTTTACAGATTAGCAACTGATTTTTCCTATGCTTTTGCGGTATAATGAAAGGCATCTCCGTATAATGCCGCTTCAAAGTACCCATGAGCATGGATGAAAATGTCATACCCGCAAAATGGACACAGCTCCGATTGCATCACTTCTCGCGGTATTGTCTTAAATCAACATTTCCCAAGTCCTCTCTCCGCCCGGCGGATCAGCATAAAGCCTAACGTCACAAAAAGACCGCCAAAGCCGAGAAGCAAAACAAATGACGCAAAGAAAGCCGGATACGGCGCTTTCTGCTGCACGATACGCAAAAGCGGTATGTGGCATGTATAATAACGGCTTATGTAAAACATATTAAACACATATTTCCCGGCAAATCCGCAGGCATGCTCCAGCTCATTAAGTGCCAATGCGACGAAATTCAGCGGGAAGTAAACGCAGAACGCACGCAGTGCCGTGCGCAATACCGGCTTCACATAACCTCCCAGCCACAGGTACAAACCGAACAGCAGCATGGCTCCATGCCAGACCATGGTGTGAATATCCAAAAACAGGATCGGTGAAAACACATCGGACGACGGCCAGAAAAGCACGGCACAGCCCGCAACGGGAGAATAGGTTGCCAGGAAACACAAGAGAGAACCGCGAAGTTTTCCGTTGCGCAGAAAAGCCGCAAGCAGTGCAATATATATGGGCGTGGAGCAAAACTGAAAGGGAAATCTGGACCAATTGTAACTCCATCCAACCCCCGGCTCATAGCTGTAAACAATCTGTTTGCCGATTTCCAAGAAGAGCAGACCAAAGGCAAATACACGAAGCGCACCCCGCAGTCCGCGCTCCCCTTTCGGAAGCCTCCGCCGCTCCAAAATCATAGCAAGGAAAAGAGAAAAAATTATTATAAGAGAGCCAACATGAAAAGCCCCGTACACAGCGGGGCGGTCAGCGAGACGAGGTGTGTGATCCAGCAGCCACTCAAGCCACTCCATAGCAGCGCCCTCCTTGCCTATCTGTTCGGCTTTTACCGCGAATTGCAGGCATCATGACAGTCCCGAAAGTGTGGCATATGCCAATTCCGCTGCCGAACGGTCAGGCAGGCAGGACAGGTTGAAAACGGGGACATCACGCACCAAAGCCCCAACCAGCATAGCCATACGGTCACGCAGATCAGCTGTCGGAGGAAGAATAGTTGCCTCCAGCAAACCGGCAGCGGCATCGGCCGCGGACGCACGGGAAACAGAATTTTCCTGCCCGCGCGACAGCAGGCAGACTGCGCAAAGCGGACAGCGGATATTAGTCTGCTCCCCTTCCTTGCCGCACCAGGGAGTCCCGTACACCCACCAATGCCCGTCCGGTGCACGGCGAACCAACGGCTTATCACCGTTTACCACGGTCAGCCGGTCGCCCAGCATCTCCTTCCAGGCGCGCAGATGGGTCGTCTTGCCTACACCGCGCGCAGCGGAAAAGGCATATCCGCGTCCGTCTGCCGCAGCAACAGCCGCATGAATAAGCAGTGCGTCATATGCCGGCAGCCTGCCGCAGATAGTACGGTAAAGGAGAGCACTCTCCGCCTCGGCGTCATTCATAGGGCGTGCACTTTCCGCCCGGAAGCAGCGGATGTCATCCATGCCCACGCGGACACGGAATTCCGGCGCAGAATCCGCAACAATATAGCCACGGCACAGGGCCTCAACAAAACCGTACCGGTTGTCAATTTCAATATCTATCCCGCACAATCTGACAGTAAACACACAAACCTCCACGATACAAAAAGGGGAGAGAGCCGGAGCCGGTGCCAAAACCGGTCACTGACTTCCCTCCCCAGTTTATTTGTATTTTCGTTTATGCGAAATTCACCATGAATTTCTTCATGGTCTCCGTCGCATCCTCCTCAGGCAGCGAAACCGTCATAAGGATATGCAGCTCGGAGCCCTTTGTCAGCTTATCCAGATCAATCAGAAATTTATCGAACTCTCCGAGATCGCCGTTGCAAATCTTAAGTGCCGAATCGATGAACAGATCGGTCACATCGCTGTTGCTGGCCAAAATGCCGGCCACAAAACCGCCGAGACCGGAGGCATTCCCGATCAGGTACTCATCCGTGTTGATCAAACGCACCTGATAGTTGATGTCATAACGGAGTTTTGAGCCCTTCTCCAGGCAAACCACATTCCCACTGGTGGTAGCGAGTGCTTTGTTGGTTTCATCGATGAGAGACTTTGTTTTTCCGGTTCCCTTGACTCCGACGTAAAGTTTAATCATGGTTGTATTCTTCCTTTCTCTCTGTACCTGCTCCGCATCTCACTTGCGAAGGCATGACGGATTGATTGTGTTTTAATTATATCACAGCTTACGTCCGATTGCAATAGCATTCCGTCAGAATTCACGAAAAATTCTTGATTGCATACCATTCGGACATGATTCTGGACAGATTGAGAGCAGGATCCGCCCATGGCGCTGCCGACTTCCCGCGAAACTGCAAAAAGCAGCAGCCCACAAGTGAACTGCCGCTTTTTATGATTTTAATCAGAACATTCTCAGTTCTTGACTGTATTTTTGGAATTCAGATACTTCTTAACCATAAGTGCCACCTTAAACGTGATGGCATGCTCAAATTCCCGCAGATCCAGGCCGGTCAGCTTACGGATTTTCTCAAGCCGATAGACCAGTGTATTGCGATGAACAAACAGCTTGCGGGAAGTTTCGGACACGTTGAGGTTGTTCTCGAAGAAGCACTGGATGGTCATCAGCGTCTCACGGTCAAGCGACTCCAGGCTGCCCTTCTTGAAAACCTCCTGCAGGAACATCTCGCACAGCGTGGTGGGCAGCTGGTAAATCAATCTTCCGATTCCCAGATTATCGTAGGAAACGACATTCTTGTCGGTTTCAAATACTTTTCCGACATCCAGCGCAATCTGCGCCTCCTTGTAGGCACGGCCGAGATCCTTGATGTTCTCAACTACGGTAGATACGCCGACAGAGGCCTTCGTGTAAAACTCCGAGGACAGCGTATCCGCAATATTTACGGCAACAGCCTCCATCTCGGCCGTCTCCGTGCCCGGCTTGACTTCCTTTACCAGCACCACATCATGCTCCGAGACGCTGATTACATAGTCGCGCGTACGATCCGGGAACATATTCTGAACCATCTCATACGGCATCATGTCCGTCTTGCCGAAGAATTTGATCAGGAATACGACACGGCATTCCTCTGCGTTGAAATGAAGCTCCTTGGACTTGATATAAATGTCAGAAGGTAAAATGTTGTCCAATACAACATTTTTGATGAAAGAACCCTTGTCATACTTTTCATCGTACAGATTTTTGATATTGGACAGGGATACCGCAAGCAGACGGGAAATCATGTCTGCCTCCGCATCCTCTCCCTCTACAAACGTGATGTACTCGCGCTTGGTTCCGTTGGTCAGCGGACGGTAGGTGCAGCCGCCGGTCACAATCACGTCGGCGGAATATGCCATCTCGTCCCGAATACTCTGACGTACCTCGCCGATTTTGACCAACTCGGAACAGGCGATAATCACGCCGGTTTCATCAATTACCCCAATGGTTCTCCCGCCAACGGCATCCTTCATCTGGTGGATGACACTTTGAAACAATCTGTTAGACATGATCCTTTACCTCTTTCTTCTTTCAGCTTTTATGGACAACCGCCCCCGGCGGGAAAAATCAGAAAATCAAAGTTCAAAACGGTAAGAAAGGCAACTCAGGACAAATCCGGAAGCTGTTTCCGTCCGCAGGATGCGCCTTCCCAATCCGCACGGAAGCAGTCCGGCCTCCGCAGCCGCCTTTGCCTCCTCAGGAGAAAATCCGCCTTCGCTGCCGACAACGATCGCCACTGTCGGCACATGATCGGTCGGAAAAGCAAATTCGTCCAGCAGAATGCGCAGCGGCCGGGTTCCCTCTCCTTCGTAGCAAAACAGCGCAAGATCGCAAGCCGATGCCTGCCGCAACATACATGTATAATCGGTCACGGTCGGGACAACGGTCGGGACAACGCCGCGGCGGCACTGCTTCGCGGCCTCCTCCGAAATTCGTGCCCGGCGCTGCGTCTTGCGCTCCTCCGCATCCGGCTTGGACTTCATGATGCAGCGGCTGCTTTCAAACGGAACTATCCTCGATACCCCACATTCAACAGCTTTCTGAATTATCGTATCCAGCTTATCCCCCTTGGGAAGTGCCTGAAACAGCACAGCGCAGTAGGGAGGTTCCGCATCAGCCGAATGCAAACCGCGGACAGAAGCCGCAACCGTTCCCTCCCCAAACCGTGTCAGCACGCAATCATATACTGCATGCTGATCGGATATGGTAACGGAATCTCCGACCGCGAGCCGCAGCACATGGGAGGCGTGATGCGCATTATCCCCTGTCAGAATGATTTCGGAATCTGATACGGCATCCGACTCCACAAAAAAATGGGGCATCCGCGCATCTCCTTTCATGCATATCGGACATAGGAAAGCCAATCCGTTATTTGTTCATTCTAACGGCCGTTTCCCGTACCTGTAGGATTTTTACACACCTACTATACCACATAGTATACAATTTGTCAAGTGCTTTTTTGTCAATTTAAGCAATAAAAAAGTCATTTTTTACAATTTCAGCCGGTTATTCCGCCCGCCGGGGGCGGAACATCCAATAAAAAGTTCGGCTTACGTGTGTGAAAAATGACAAGATTGTGAAAAGCCTGTGTATTGCACAATTACTGTCTGCAGATCAAGTTCTCTCCGTCCGAAATCAACGTTACCGTTCCGTTCAGATCCGTCCGCAGGCAAATGCATCCGATTTCCGACAGATCGGAAAGAACTCGTCCGTGCGGATGTCCGAAGCTGTTGCCTGCTCCCGCGGAAGCCACGGCATAGTACGGTGAAACGGCATGGAGAAACTCCGTGCACGAAGAAGAATCCGACCCGTGGTGTCCCAACTTCAATCCGTCACAACGCAGGAAATTCCCGTCTGTCAGCTGCGTGAGCAATGCCTTCTCCGTTGCGGCCTCGGCATCTCCCATGTACAGAACAGCCGTTCCGCCATAGCTGACCCGAACAACCAGACTGCTGTCGTTTCCATCGGACTGCACTTCCTCAAAGGGAACTATTACATCAAGGATTAATCCGCCAACTGCGTATGTTGTTATTCCCTTCGGTTTAACAACCTCGGCACCGCAGGATCGCACGGCATTCCACACAGCGCGCGAGGCAGCGTCGGTTTCCTCCGTATCGCGGGCTATGACGGTTTTTACGTCAAAATCACGAAGTATGCGGTCGGCACCGCCGACGTGATCCTCATGCGCGTGAGTTAAAAGAAGGCAATCGATCCTTTCGATGCCGAGCCGTTTTAACTCTGCCGACAGACTGTCCTCGGATAGATTTGTACCTGCATCGATCAGGACACATCCCGTCTCTGTACGAATAAGGGACGCATCCCCCTGCCCTACATCGAAAAATATAAACTCTGCCGTATCGGGATCGACAGCGTGCGAGTGATCCGGAACAAGGCAAACTATCAGCAAAGCGACAAGACAGACACATGGCAGCACCCGCCGCACCGCCGACAAAAAAGCGGGATGCATGCTGCCGGTCACCGTGTCCGCCATACGCACATCCCCCTTTCATTCATCGATTCCCTAAATATCTGTATCTTTTCCGTTAACCCTGACATGTACCCGATTGGGTTGCAGCATGGAAATCTCGCGCGGCAGCTTCACCCGTACGGTATAGTAATCGGGTATTTGGCATTCCATGGAAAAGCTGTCTCCGTCGTATTGCCATGATACGGATGCCGTCCCTTCCGCGAGCGCCGCTGTTCCGCGGGCCCAGCGCAGTCCACAGAGATGCGGCGCCACTGTCAAAGTCCGCTCCAATCTGTCCGGCTCACCGAGCCCCAGCACGTCACGCACCAAATGTACGCCGGCATGAGATGTAAATCCATGGCAGCGGGAAGAATTATCCATGCACAAACTTTCCCAAAGCGTTCCGGGACCCTCCTGCAGCTGAGGCAGATAGACGGCTTTTAATTCCTCGCACAGTCTGTCATAGCAGCCTCGCCGTGCCAGTGCATCCAATCGAATGCACAGGCCGATAAAAAGCTGACTCTTTCCGATTTCCGGATCGGCGGCATAGCGGGGGGATACTCCCATGCAGTCGCGGAAGGCGCGATCCAATGCCGGAAGCTCACCCGGCACAAACAGATCCGCCCACAGGCAGGTGGCAATTCCCGTCTCCGAAGAACGCCCCCGCCCGCGCAGACTGCCATCCGGCAACTGCTCCAGACTGTCCGGAATCAACCGCACGGTATTTGGCAGGCTGCTTCCCAGAACCGCCGCGCGAAGGATGTCTCTCATACGGGCTCCGGCCCGGTACCAATCCGAGCGACCGTACAGATCGCCGAGTTCCTTCAGCATATATGCGTACAATGCATTGGCGGGAACCGAAATCGGGGTCTGATATTCGCGATAATTGGATACAGACCAGTCAATAAACAGCCACGGCAGGTTCTCGAGAAGTCCGCTTTCCCCGATAAATTCTCTGCTTCCTTCTACAAAGGCAGCAACACGGTCGGCAAAGCGGTCACGCAAACTCACATCCCCTGTACGGCGTACATACTCGCACAGCTCGCACATCAGCCAGAATGACCATGTGGTGATCCCCGTCATGGACGCATAATCCGACTTGTTGCCGGGGTATACTTCCGGGAAAAAGCCACGGAACATCTCCTTTGCGGGAGTCAGCAGAAAATTCTCAAGGAATTCTCTCTCAACCCGCGTGTCACAAAGCAGCAAGGAAGCCGCACGAGCTGTCCAAAGCGAATCACACAGCCAGCCGCC
The DNA here is from genome assembly GCA_963609805.1 of Erysipelotrichaceae bacterium. Classification (GTDB taxonomy): domain Bacteria; phylum Bacillota; class Clostridia; order Oscillospirales; family CAG-272; genus CAMEON01. Next base: position 6,947 of record CAVDLN010000080.1, read on the forward strand.
GCGTTCGCGGTCCGGGCAGTCCATGAAAATGTCCTGCATATTGCACAGAAGCGTACGCCTCGCCGCCCCGTACAGCCGATTGAGGTTTCCGTCCGAGCAGGAAAAGAAGGCACGGCCCTCGTCAGGATATTCGTGCACCATCATCCCGGCTTCATGCAGCGTCACATGACCGGTGCCCCGGAAATACAGCTTCAGCCAGCGTGCCGCCCCGGGCTCCCTTGCAATAAAATATGTCGTCCCGGCAGGAACATGCAGACGGGTAACAGTGTTGAAATTATATGCAAAACTTCCGTCCGGTGTAAGGATTTCGCTTCGCACAATATCCGCCGTCCCCGGTTTTTCACAGGTAAACCGCACATACGGGAATCCCGCCGTATTGCTTTCCCCCTCCAGCATGATAAACATGCTTTCATTACCGGTCAGCGTCAAAGCGTCGCCCGATCGGGCCAGTCTTACTCCCGCATCCGAGAATTCTTTTGTGCGTCGGCAGTCCTCAAGCGGATACTCAGGCAAGGAAGCATAATACCCGTCCGGATAATAACCGGGATTCCCCTCAAAAAACAGCTGCGGAAGCCTGGCATCTTGATCAATTGCACAGCCGCCATAGGAACAAACGTGCGAAAATCTGCGCATGGAGGGAACCGCCCGGGCGGCAGAGTGGGCAAGGAATCGCAGCGCAGGCAGCGAAACGGGTTGGGCGACAACAGACGTTTCGGTCGAGCCGCCCATAATCCACCCATCCCAACCCGGGTGCAGCGCATATATTTCAGACGCCTCTCGGCAATGGGAAATACGGGACGCATTTTCCTGTCTGGCTGTAATGCGGCAAGCCACCCACTGGTCTCTGCCTGTTGCGGTCAGCACATTATCGTCCGCTGCCGCTTCGCAGATCAGAAAACCGTTCGGCTCCAGCGTGCAGTCGTTGGAATACCCTTTGTAAACGTCTCCGTATACCTGTATTTCTACGGCAATGTGATTGTTTCCCTGCCTTATGGCGTGGGTTATATCCACCTCGTCTACCCGCGCATACCCGTACGCAGTACGGGCAGGTCCGTTTAAAACCGTCTGTCCGTTTACATACACGCGAAAGGTATGTCTTCCGGCAATGCGAAGCACCGCCTGTAACGGAACATCGGCTATAGCCAGCGCTTTGTGGAAGCCGTACTGCCGTACCGCATATTGAACCGCTTCGGCGCAGTTCGCATCGGATTCAGGATACGCTATCGGTTTTGCTTCCCGAAAAAATTCTGTATATTCCATAATCGGATAATCCTTTCAGACGGAACACAATGTAATAAAAATCCGATGCAAGTATAGCATATCGCACGATTTTTGTCAAGGCGGCATTGAGAAAGCCGTTAAAAATCAACACACGGGAACAAACACCTTGAGAAAAATCAGCGGAGATATGAAAGCAGAACCACATGGTCACGGTATGTTCAAATGGACACATTGCACATATTTTACGAAAAGTTTTGGCATTTGCTCGTCATAACAACGAAGTAAAAACTCTTGACATTTTTGAAGTTTTGTGATATACTGTACAGGCTGTCGAGGCACACGAAATGTGTGGTGCGCAGCATCTGGGTGTGGCGCAGTTGGTAGCGCGCTACCTTGGGGTGGTAGAGGCCGCAAGTTCAAGTCTTGTCACTCAGACCAAAGTTTCGTATGAAACGCACAAAAAACGAGCTGAATCGTAAGAT
>CAVDLN010000081.1:0-8470 GCA_963609805.1 Erysipelotrichaceae bacterium
GGCCTATTCTTACCGATAGCGGGGGATTTCAGGTTTTCTCTCTGGCCGGCTTGCGGAAGATTACGGAGGAGGGCGTACGCTTTGCCTCTCATATCGACGGAAAGCGCATTTTTATGGGTCCTGAGGAGAGCATGCAGATCCAGTCGCATCTTGCCTCCACCATCGCAATGGCGTTTGACGAATGCATAGAGAATCCGTCCCCATACGACTACGTGAAGAATTCCATTGCCCGTACAGCCCGCTGGCTGCGCAGATGCCGCGCGGAAATGGACAGGCTGAACAGCCTTCCCGAAACGATCAACCGTCACCAAATGCTGTTCGGAATCAACCAGGGCGGAACCTATGCGGATTTGCGCATCGCGCACATGCAGGAGATTGCAGAAATTCCGTGCGAAGGGTACGCTATCGGAGGACTTGCTGTCGGTGAGGAAACGGAGGAAATGTATCGGATTATCGATGCGGTGGAACCGTATATGCCTGCCGATAAGCCTCGCTATCTTATGGGAGTCGGTACACCCTGTAACATTCTGGAAGCTGTGCACCTCGGCGTGGATTTCTTTGATTGCGTCATGCCTTCCCGCAATGCGCGGCACGGAAATCTTTTCACGTGGGAAGGCAAAGTCAACATCATGAACGAAAAATATATGCGTGATCCCCGACCCATCAGCCCGACCTGTCATTGCCCGACCTGCCAAAATTACAGCCGCTCCTATATCCGCCATCTTCTCAAGGCCAAGGAATCGCTCGGAATGCGGTTGGCGGTGACGCACAATCTGTATTTTTATAACAACCTGACCCGAAAGGTTCGCGAGGCGCTGGACGGCGGTTATTTTGAAAGCTTCTATCAAAAGTACCACATAGCGCTGGGAGAGCGCAATCCCGACTGACCATGATACCGTCGAAACAGTATGGAGCTCCCGTCTTGGGAGTGATTTTCGATAAGGACGGAACGCTGCACGATACGGAGCGTGTCTTTTGGCGGGCATGGAAAGCGGCAGCCGAGCAGATGCATGTGCCGGACATAGAAAGCACCATTCTTCATTGCACCGGCATGAACCTGCACGACATAGGATTGTTTTGGAAGCGGAAATATCCGGACATCCCGTTTGATTCGTATATCAAGCTCCGCAACCGCTTCTTTGAACAGTTTACCGCGGAAGATGTTCCGCTGCGGCCGGGAGCTATGGAAACACTGGAGGCACTCAAGAAGCGGGGCTATAAGCTGGGACTTGCAACCTCCTCAAACCGCGATGCCGCAACCGGTCATCTCAAACGCACCGGTATGCTGAATTTCTTTGACGGGATGGCGTTTGGAGACATGGTACAGAACGGAAAGCCTGCGCCGGATATCTATTTACTGGCAGCGCAGCTGATCGATGTTCAACCGGAAAACTGCATCGGCGTGGAGGATTCGTTCAACGGCATCCGTTCTGTTCATAATGCGGGAATGCGCGCCGTGATGGTGCCGGATTTGATCCGCCCGACGAATGATATTCGTACTATTCTCTGGGCCGAATGCGGCAGCCTGACCGATATCCTGAAGATACTGCCGTGAAAAATAAAGAGATGCGCCGACGGGTCAGTCGGCAATTCCGGAATTGTGAAAGGGAACCGCTTCCATGAAATTCGACCGTTTTTTCTCCGCAATACATGATACGTTTTGCAGGCTGACCGCACTTTCCTGCGGTGTCCTCCCGACGCCATCGGCCGAAATTTTTTCGGATGCCAATGGGAAAGCCGAATTGACCGAAATGACCGTCAATGACGGCACGACGGGCAGCGGGATGTTTCGATTTGAGTTCAGCTCCGGCTGGAATTACGATACGGGGTATCCTTCCCGCTTTTTCGGCGGTGACGAGCATTGGACAACCGCGGCGGTGTCCGGCGGCATTCTTCCTTCCGCCACATTGCGATTTTCCGGCGTGAAAGTGTCGCTGTACGGACATAAGGTCCCCGCAGGCGGCATGGCACGTCTGACTATCGACGGAACCGATGCGGGAGTGATTGATTTCTACAACAGCGAACGAGTCGAGAAGGTGCTCCTTTTCGAAAGTCCTTTTCTGGACAATGGTCCGCATACACTGAACATTCAAATGGTAGATGATCATAACCCGTCTGCCGGCGACAGCCATGAGGCTGCCATTGATTATGCAGTCGTCCTGACGGATAAGGAAATACCCGTAGATCGGGTAGAATTGCCTATCCGAACGCTGACGCTGGAGCCGGGAATGAGATGCGGACTGAGTTGGACGCTGCTCCCCGAATATGCTACCGAAACGCCGGAGGTAGGCCTGACCTCGTCAGACGAAAATATTATGAAAGTCAGCACTGACGGAGAACTTCTTGCTTTGAAACCCGGCTCGGCATCCGTAACTGTGTCAGTTGGACACGGGCGCTGCGCGGATTCCGTGTCTGTCACGGTACGCGAGCCTGTCGGCGGGGATCTGTCCGGCATGGCGGGGACTACCGATCGGCATACGTGTCAGAGGGATTATTTTTCCTTCCTTGAAAGATGGAACCCGGAGGATACATCGATTTCGGCGGTTGCTTGGCAGAACGATACAGCTGCGGTCAAACTTGACTTGATGACAAAGAGCAGGTGCGCGACAGGCGTCCGTGCCGCAGTCGGCCGTTTAACCGATGCACGCGGCAATATTTTAAAAGCGGATACCGCTGTGTATTTTGTCAAAAACACCAATGCGCACGATACAGGTCATGACATCCCCGATGTACTGTGTGCGCAGGAATCCGTGGATATGCCGGCTCAGTCGGTGTCCTCCGTATGGGTTCGTCTCAAAACTGCCTCCTATGCACTGCCGGGCCTGTATACCGGGAGTATACATATAACCGCTGACGGCGGCATTACTCTTACATTTCCGCTGAAGGTTGAAGTTATCGGACTGGCGGCTCCCGCCAACACGGCGGAGCTGGAACTGTGGCAGTATCCGTACAGTTCAAACCGCTACTATTCCGGAAAGACGACGGAGGAGTATTTCGGTTCCGGCGTTGAGGGAATGTGGAAAACGCACCTTGATCCCGGGTATGAGGCGGGGCTGATTTCTCAGATTCGGTTGTATGCCTCGGCGGGAGGAAAATCGGTTACAACGACCATTGTGGAGGATCCCTGGAATTCCCAGACTCCCGACCCGTATCCGTCTATGATCAAATGGACCCGCAAGGTCAATGGCGAATTTTCCTTTGACTACAGCGATTTCGGCTATTGGGTAGCGCTCAATGGGGATAACGGGGTTGACGGGCGTATTCTGGCGTTCTCGATTTCGGACTGGGCAAACCGCGTAACCTATTTTGATGAGGCTGCCGAAAGAGTGGTTACGGAAGACCTTACGCCCGGCAGCAGCCGTTGGAAAGAGGTTTGGGGCGCGTTTCTGCGCAGCTTCATGGATTACACGACGGAAACCGGCGTATTTGATCGTGTGTATATGGCCATGGACGAAAGACCGGCTGAAGTGGCAGAGAGCGTATTGGATCTTGTCGAGTCGGTGCGGAACGGCAAGGGGGCGTGTTTCCGCACGGCGCTGGCTGTCTATACCTTTGAAACAGAGTATCTGTTTGATCGCGTGACCGACCTGTCGCTGGCACTCAATATGGATGCTGAAAAAGTCAAAAAGATAGCGGAACATCGGCGCAGTCTCGGATTGACAACGACACTGTACACCTGCGGTGCACAGTTCAGCGCCTTGGAAAGCCGTCCGATTGAAGGCCTTTATACGCTGTGGTACTGCAGAAAGTGCGGAACAGACGGGTTTCTGCGCTGGGCATTGGATGCATTCAACGCCGACCCGCTGCGATCCAGCTTACACCGCCTGTTTGCCGCAGGCGATATTTATCTCATTTATCCCGATGAGCCGAGCGGGGACATGACGGCCAGATCGTCCCCCCGCTTTGAAAAGCTGGCGGAAGGCTGCCGGGATATATCGAAATTCGATTATCTGTGGAATGCCGTGCCGGAGAGAAGAGCGGAGATTCTGCAGCCCCTGACAGAGATGGAGGGGAAGGATATGGAAACCGAGATACGCCGCGCAAAGGATGCACTTAATCGAACCGCCAGATATACGGCTCTTTCGGGGTATATTGCGGCTGCGGAACAGACGGACGGCCGGGATGCGGAGCTTTCTTCGGTTTTGGAGGAGGCGCGCCGTATTCTGCATGATTCCTGCGCGGCAGAAGATGTGCTTGCGGATGTCGCGAAGCGGCTGGCGGCTTTACTCAGCAAACTCAACATAAAGAGCGAAAATCCGAAAGGAAAGCAAAATGATCGATAAAGTTTCTGCCGAGCAGTGCGTGCTGTGCGGAAGCTGCCGCAATGCCTGCCCTGTTGATGCTATTTCTTTCAGTAATCAATATCTTGATTTTGTTTATCCGAAAATTGACGCGGAGCGATGCATTAAATGCAATCGGTGCGAACGGGCCTGTCCGGTTTTAAAGGACAGAAAATCAGCCGATGCAGCTGTAGCGCAGCCGACTGCCTGCGCCGCGCGAAATTTAAATGACGAAATTAGGAGGGTCAGCACATCCGGCGGGCTGTTCCATCTGCTTGCGTCGCGTGTCCTGGAGGGGGGCGGCTGCGTCTGCGGTGCGGTGTTTGATGAGCGGTTCCGCGTCCGCCACATTGTGTCGGATTCTCCGGATGACGTGCGGCGCATGATGGGCTCTAAATATGCGCAGAGCGACATGGGGATGTGCTACCGGGAGATAAAGGAGCAGCTGGCAGCCGGAAGACAAGTATTGTTCAGCGGGTGTCCCTGTCAGGTTGCGGGGCTTCGCGCATATCTCGACAGGGAATATCCGAAGCTGCTTTTGGTTGAGCTGATATGCCACGGAATTCCCAGTGCGGAGATGCTTGACAGTTACATTGCCATGCGGGAGAAAGAGTATGGTGCGAAACTCCGCAAATTGGAATTCCGGAACAAGGACGAGGGCTGGCATCGTAGCGCCGTGCGGATGGAATTTGAAAACAGGAAAGTGTATCGGGCGCCGATTACGGAAGACGAGTATATGAACGGCTTCCTGAACAGCTATATGCTCAAGCCGAGCTGCTATGATTGCCGATTCAGAAATTTTACCGCGGGATGCGACATTGCGCTGGGAGACTTTTGGGGCATAGAGACGATGCCGTCATGGAAAGATGACAACCGGGGGACTTCCGCTGTGCTGGTCAATACAGAGAAAGGACGCGCTTTTCTGGAGCAGCTGCCGCAGGAAAGGAAACCCTGCTCCCTTGAGGAGGTAATACAGTTCAATAAAAGCCTGATATGCTCTTCCGAGCCGCATCCGCAGCGTGCGGCGTTTTACGCATGGGCTGAGTCGAACGGATATGCGTCCGCCATTCGACATTTTCTCAGGTATCCGGCATCGCGGAGAATCAAAAAGAAAGTCCGCTATCGACTGCGCTGCCTGCGAAACTTCCTGCAAGGCAGGGAAAAGCCTTTTTATTGACCGATGCAGCGAATTTTACGATGAACACATATTAAAGGGGGAAACGAACATGAACGAAAGATGGGATTTGTCTGTTCTGTACAGCGATTTCGACGATCCTGCCTATGCAGCGGATCTGAAGGCGCTGGATGCGGCCATCGGAGCATTTCACGAGTTGGCGGAGGCATCCGGAACGCTGCCTGCGGCTGAGCTTTTGCATCGGTACGCAGAGACGGGCAACGCTTTGGCGGCGCTGCAGAACAAACTCGGAATTTATGCGATGCTTCGCTGCTCTGCCGATACCGGCAACACGGTCGCGGCGAGCGCCCGCGACAGGGTAATGGATAAGGTGTCTGCATCCGTTGCCGATGACACCCGTATTCAGGAGGCGATCGCCGCAATCGGCAGCGAACGTCTTGAGGAGCTGCTTGCCTCCGATGCATCCCTTTCGGAATATGCATACATGTTCCGGGGCGTTCTGAAGGACAGCCGCTACCGGCTGAGCGACCGCGAGGAGTCTCTGCTTGCCAAAATGAATCTTTCGGGGGCAGCGGCATGGGAGAATCTGCGGAACAGTCTGACCAGTTCCGTAAAGGTTCAATACCGCGGGGAGACCATTACTCTGTCGGACGTGCGGAATCTTGCCTATGATGCGGATCCGAAAGTCCGCCGGGATGCATATGATGCCGAAATCGCATGCTACGAGCCTATCAGCGAGGCGGTGGCCTTTGCCATGAACAGCATTAAACTCCAGACTATCAACGAGTGCGCTCTGCGCGGGTTTGATTCGCCGCTGGATCAGGCGCTTCATGCTTCCCGCATGAAGCGGGAAACGCTGGATGCCCTGCTTTCCGCCATGCAGGAGTACATGCCCGTGTTTTGGAAGTACCTGCGTGCAAAGGCCGCCTACCTCGGATATAAGGGGTCGCTGCCCTGGTGGGATATGTTTGCTCCGATCGGGAAAAACGATGCCGTGTTTACGCCGGAAACCGCACGGGATTACCTTTTGAATATTTTTGAAAACTTTGACGGGCAGATGCATGACATGGTGGAACGCGCCTTCAACGAGGCATGGATTGATTTCTTCCCCCGCCCGGGAAAGGTCGGCGGCGCGTTTGACTGCGAGGTATCTTCCGCTCATCAAAGCCGTATATTGACTAACTTTGCCGGTTCATTTTCGGATGTCGTTACCTTGGCGCATGAGCTTGGTCACGCATTCCATGACCAGCAGATATTCTCACACCCTGCCCTAGTGCAGAGCTATACGATGCCGGTGGCTGAAACTGCCTCCAATTTCAATGAGATTCTGGTCGGAACAGCCGCTGTCTCCGCCGCGCCTGATGCAGAGACGGAACTAGGTCTTCTTGAGTCACAGCTGTCCGACGCCGCGCAGATCATATGCGACATTTATTCGCGCTTCCTGTTTGAGGACTCCGTGTTTGCGCATCGTTTGGAGGAATTCATGGGTGCGGATCGTCTCTGCGAGCTGATGCTGGAAGCGCAGAAAACAGCATACGGAGACGGTTTGGATCCCGCCACACTGCATCCTTACATGTGGCTTTGCAAGAGTCACTATTACGGTATGTCCTATTATAATTTCCCGTATGCCTTCGGCGGGTTGTTTGCCCGCGGTCTGTATGCGGAGTACAGGCGGCGCGGTGCCGAATTCGTCCCTGTTTACAAGAAAATGCTTGCGGCTACCACTCACACGGATGTGGAGGAGTGCGCGCAGATTGCGGGCATCGATTTGACGGACAAAGCATTCTGGGAGGCAGGGCTGGCCGGGTTGGCAGAGCAGATTGAACGTTTCTGCGCACTTGTGGCGGAACACGGCGGGAAGGCGTGACTGTATGGAGACTGTGAAAAGTACTTTGCCTTCGGTTGTCCCGGCACCGCATGATGTACGGCTGACCGGACGGAGCATTGTCCTGCCGGCAACTGTCTCACTGACTATGACCGAGGCGTCCGATGCCGCCGATACACTGACACGTTTTGCCGCACGCACGCACGGCGTTTACTTTTCCGTCCAACCTGTATCCGGTTCGGTTGGTTTTGTCCGGGATGCCGCTATGCCGTCCGAGGCGTATCGACTTGCCCTAGACGATCGTGTAACGATTACGGCTGCCGACGGTGCCGGTTGGCAGAACGGCGTATCGACGCTGATTCAGTTGATGGAGCGGGGAAGTGATGCGGCTCATCTGGTGGTTCCGGAAGGGGAAATTTCTGACGAACCCGGCTGCAGCTGGCGCGGACTGATGGTGGATCTCGCACGGGATTTTCATGAGTTTCCCGTACTGTTGGAGTATGTGGATCTGTGCCGGTTTTATAAAATACGCACGCTGCACCTTCATTTTACGGATGATCAGAGCTACACACTGCCGTCCCGCGCTTTTCCGCGGCTGTCCACTGCGGGGCGGTGTTACACCGAGAAACAGATAAACCGACTGGTTGCGTATGCGGCACGGCGTGAGGTTCTGCTGATGCCCGAAATCGATGTTCCCGGCCACTGTTCGTCTTTTGCGAAGGAATACGGAGAAATTTTCGGAACGGACGGGATTATTTGTCAAAGCGATCTGTCCATGGGGTGCATGGAAGCACTGTTCCGGGAGTTATGCGGCATGTTTCCGAACAGCCCGTATATTCACATCGGCGGTGACGAGGCTGCCATTGCCAAGTGGACGGAGTGCGAAAAGACGCTGGCATCCTGCAGGGCGCACGGCATTGACCCGGACGCGTACCTGTCCCGTGACGGCGGCAGGGAAGAGCTGGCGCAGATTCTCTATGCAAACTTTATATCCCGCACGGCAAAAGCCGTGTTGTCCTGCGGGAGAACTCCCGTGGTTTGGGAGGGCTTTTCCGCTGCCGTAAACTCTTTGATTCCGTCGGAAACGGTTGTCATGAGTTGGGAGAATTACTATCAGGTAACCCCGTCTCTGCTGGGGGCCGGATTCAGAATTCTCAATTGTTCATGGTCACCCATGTATGTTGTGGCGCCGGATGTTCACTGGACGGTTGAGCAGATATACAACTGGAA
>CAVDLN010000082.1:0-8446 GCA_963609805.1 Erysipelotrichaceae bacterium
TTATCGTTAAAAAGTATCGAGAAAGCCTTGCAAATCAAGGACTTTGCAAAAAGGAACCGGACACCAATCATGATACGCATTGTATCAAAATTGGTGTCCGGTTATGGTGGAGATGAGGGGAGTCGAACCCCTGTCCGAAAATCTCTCCACGCAGCTTTCTACGGGTGTATTCCCTGCTTTGATCTCCCGCTGCAGGCGTCCGGGGACAAACTCGGGCAGCGGCAGCCATTTTGTGCATGACCGGTTCAATGGCGAACTACCGGTGCACGGTCACCACTTCATGACGCTCACTCCGGGTTCGTGGTCCTCCCCGGCGAACGGGCGGCGCTAAGCGCCGCGGCGCGGCTTACGCCGCCAGTGCAACAGAATCGTTGTCGTTTAATTTTTTAAGGTTGGGCCTTTTACAGGATTGCCCGGCCTGACCCGCTTACCGTGCTTCAAAACCCCCGTCGAAACCAGTACACCCCCATGCGTGTATCAACGCCTGGCACATTATCAATCGCAGGCAAACAGCCGCCTGCAGAAAAGAGAAAATCAAGACCAGCAGGCGTCACTCACTGTCGTCTCCACGCCCGAACTGTCGATTCGTGCGTGTCTTCATTCCTCTTTCAATCTCGCGATCGGATTCTGCTTTGGCAATGGCATCCCGCTTATCGTACTGCTTTTTGCCTCGGCACAAACCGACTTCAACCTTGACCCGCTGACCTGAGAAATACAGGGACAGGGGGATCAGCGTAAATCCTTTCTGGGTAATCTGACCGGCCAACTTCCGTATTTCACGCTTGTGCATCAAAAGTTTGCGATCCCGCAGAGGCTCGCGGTTGAAAAAACTGCCATGCTCGTACGGACTGATGTGCACCCCGACAACCCATATTTCCCCGCTTTTGATTTGACAATACGCATCCTTCAGATTCACACCGCCGGCACGTATGCTTTTTATCTCGGTACCCGTCAGCGCAATGCCGGCCTCATATCGGTCATCTACGAAGTAATCATGATATGCTTTTCGGTTCTGGGCAATCTGCTTGTGCCCTTCCGATTTTGGTTCTGCCACTGGAGCCTCCTTCCGACGGGATTCCGAAGACAGAACCGTTCCGCCGTCAGTTTCCACCGTCCGTTCCGTTTATTCGGCTGTAGTACACATTTTCATTCGGATAATGCAATCCCAACCGTTCCCGTGCCATGCGGGCGATGTAATCCTGATCAACCGGAGCGTTGATCAACTGCTGCTTCTCTTCTATGTCATCGTTGCAGACGTCGATCTCGGCCTGAAGTTCCGCCTTTTGTTCCTCCAATTCGTTGTAGCGCATAATGGAGGAAATACTGATAATGAGCGATGCGGCCACGACAGCGGCAAGCGCCACCCGTGCGCATAACGACATCCCACGCCGCTTTTCGGCATCGGTATCCTGTTCCTGCGTATATGTCCCGACATTCGCAAGGACACGCTCCTCGCCGGTTTCCGTCCTGTGTTCCATGTGTGGGCACACCGCCTTTCCCGCTTAATTCCGCCTCCCGGTGCATGCACTGCTGCCGCATCCGTCACAGCAAGTCAGTCCAGCACCTCATACAGCGAGGATGCCCCCGCCTTTCCGACGGTTTCCTTGACATCCAGCACCCGCACGCGCAGGGTTCTGGCTCCGAATGTAACCTCCAGCACATCGCCCTCCCGAACCTCATAGGACGCCTTGGCGGGCTTGCCGTTCACAGTGACATGAGACGCATCGCACGCCTCATTGGCAACCGTGCGCCGCTTGATGATGCGGGCAACCTTCAGATATTTGTCAAGGCGCATATCAGTTCAGGTCTGCCTTGACCGACTTTGCGGACACAAACGCCAAGTACTTGCAGGCAGGAACAGCCACAACCTCACCTGTCTTGGGGTTACGTCCCTTGCGCTCGGCTCTTTCACGGACTTCGAAAGTTCCGAAACCGGACAGCTGAACCTTATCCCCTGCGTTCAAAGTCTCCAAAATGGTCTGCTCAAACAGCTTCCATGTCTCGCCTACCTGCTTCTGGGACAGCTCGCTTTTCTCTGCAACAGCCTTGATCAATTGACTCTTATTCATCGTTAAACATACTCCATTCTGTTTTTGATATGGTAGCGCTATTATAGCATACCGCAGGCAAAAAAACAAGTGGTAAAACGGATTTTCGAAAACTTTTCTGCAGCATTCCCATGGGGCGGAAAAGGGGCACTTCCCATACGGAAAGTGCCCCTCTTACTAAGGAACCGTCTGTCTCAAACGATCCCCTGTGCTTCCATAGCATCGGCAACCTTTTCGAATCCGGCAATGTTGGCTCCGACAACATAGTTGCCTGCCATGCCGTACTTCTTTGCGGCAGCATCAAGGTTATGGAAGATGTTGACCATAATGCCCTTCAGCTTGGCGTCAACTTCCTCAAATGTCCAGGACAGGCGCTCGCTGTTCTGGCTCATCTCCAGTGCAGAGGTTGCGACACCGCCGGCATTGGATGCCTTGCCGGGAGCGAACAGAATACCGTTCTTCTGCAGGTATTCGGTTGCCTCCAGCGTGGTAGGCATATTAGCACCCTCCGCCACAGCGATAACACCGTTTGCGACAAGTGCCTTCGCGTCATCCAGCGTCAGTTCATTCTGCGTTGCGCAAGGCAGAGCGACATCCACTTTCACGCCCCATACGCCGCGTCCCTCATGGTATACGGCATTGGGCTTTGCCTCCGCATAGGCGGTCAGACGCGCACGCTTAACCTCCTTGACTTCCTTAAGCAGCTCCACATCGATTCCATCGGGATCATAAATCCAACCGGTGGAATCGGAGCAGGTCACAGGCTTCGCACCCAGCTGCCATGCCTTCTCGATAGCATAGATTGCCACATTGCCTGCGCCGGACACTGCTACGGTCTTGCCTGCAATATCCTTGCCGTTGACCTTGAGCATTTCCTCCGTAAAGTAGAGCAGACCGTAACCGGTTGCTTCCTTGCGTGCCAGCGAGCCGCCGTACGACAGACCCTTTCCGGTCAGCACGCCCTCGTATACATCGCGGATGCGCTTATACTGGCCGTACATGTAGCCGATCTCACGCGCACCTGTTCCGATATCCCCGGCAGGTACATCGGTATCTGCGCCGATATGACGGAACAGCTCTGTCATGAAGCTCTGGCAGAAAGCCATAACCTCACGGTCGGACTTGCCCTTCGGATCAAAATCGGAGCCTCCCTTTCCGCCGCCGATAGGCAGGCCTGTCAGCGAGTTCTTGAAAATCTGCTCAAAGCCCAAGAACTTGATAATGCCCAAATTGACGGAAGGATGCAGCCGGATACCACCCTTGTAAGGACCGATGGCACTGTTGAACTGAATACGGTAACCGTTATTGACCTGAACCTGTCCCTTGTCATCCACCCACGGAACGCGGAACAGAATCTGACGCTCCGGCGTAGTCAGACGCTCCAGCAGCGCCTCACGGCGGTACTTCTCCTCGTTCGCTTCCACAACGGGACGCAGGGACTCCAGAACCTCCTTGACTGCCTGGTGAAATTCGGGCTGTGCGGGGTTCTGCTTGATTACGCGCTCAATGACCTCATCTACATACGACATAAGGGAACACTCCTTTTCTTTTTTTAGGAAAACCGACTGCCGCAGCATCGATCCTGCGCTGCTCTGCGCGAATCGGTCTCTCCTTCTTTATGACGAGCTGCATTATACACCATGTTCGAAGAAAATGCAATAGGTTTTCCGCAATTTCTGCAAGAAAAATAAAAAATAATTCATTTTGCCACGTATTTCATGCTAATATGTCAAATTTCGGCAAGGAAAATGAAAGTTTTCGGGGATCAATCCGCCATAATCAAGAGGTTCATGCCGATCTGCGCCGCTTAGCCTTCATTCACCCCGCGCAAGCATCACGGCGCCGGGATGGCAGCATATATCAACCAAGTCACCGCCGAATGCCTCCTCACCGTCGAGAGACCACGCGGTCGGCTCCCGGAAGGAAAAACGGGCTGCCTTGGCGTGTAGAAAATCTATCATGGGATTTCCCTCATAGCTGCCGGCAAGCAGCGAACCGACAACACGGTTCAGTTCTATCGGCGTCCTCGGCTGACGGATCAGGAATACCTCAAATTCACCGTCCGTAAGCGAAACACTTTCCGCCGGAAGCTTAACCACACCGCCTGCCGAAACCGTATTGGTCATGGCGCCGAATATATAGTCACCGTCAAGCAGGATTCCCTCTACCGTTTCGACGGTCAGGTGCCTGGGAACTATATTTCCGATATCGCGGATTCCGCCAAGCAGATATGCCATGTGGCCCATAACATTTTTTGCCGTCTGAGATGTGGAGTAGGATGTTTCGCTGAACGCTCCGAATGAGGCTATGTAGGAAAAGAAGCGTTTCTCGCCGCTTTCCGTCGGGCAGAATTCACCGACATCCAGCGAAAGAAGATTCTCGCCGCACGCCATCCGTGCGGCGGCACGCAGTACAGGCGGCAGGCCGATGCTGGCAGCGAAATCATTGGTACTGCCTGCAGGAATATAGCCAAGCGCAGGGCGGGCCTCCGCGGGGATGCGCATAAGCCCATTGATCGTCTCGTTCAGCGTTCCGTCCCCGCCGCAGCACAGAACCCGCTCGAATCCTTCTTCTGCCGCGGATGCCGCCACCTCGGCAGCATGTCCCCGGTGCAGCGTCGTGCAAACCGTGATCCTTCGGTTTGCTGCCGGAGCTCCGTCCGGCAGGTGATACAGTTCATCCAGAATATCAAACAGTCCGGAACGTGATTTCATTTTTCCGGATACCGGATTGACGATAAGCAGAATTTTCTGTACAGCCACAGTAAGTCACCTCCGTATCAATTTCCCGATTCGGGATTTTCTCCGCGCCCCTGTATCAGTGTCCGCAGTATCTCCCCCGCCATAATCATTCCCATCACGCCGGGGACAAAGGAAAGACTGCCCGGAACGGCACATCCATCCTCACCGAGCTGCCGTACCGGGAGGGGAGACTCCTCCGAGTAGACAACGGTCTGATGACGTACGCCCCTCCGCGAAAGTTCATGCCGCAGGACACGCGCCAGCGGATCCGTATTTGTCTTGAACAGATCCGCTATGCGGAACTGCTCCGGATGACACTTGTTGCCCGCCCCCATGGCGCAGATAAGCGGGACGCCGGCATTCGTGCACCGTGTGACAAGCTCTATCTTTGCGGCAACGGTATCCACAGCATCGGCCACGTAATCAAAATCGGAAAGGTTGATGCCGCCGGCTGTCTCCGGAAGGTAGAACATCTCATGCGTTATGACGCGGCAGGCGGGATTTATGTCCAAAATGCGCGCCTTCATGACATCTACTTTAGGCTTCCCCACAGTGGAATGCAGGGCGACAATCTGCCGGTTCAGGTTGGAAAGGGAAACCACATCCTTATCAATCAAATCAATCTGACCCACGCCGCCGCGAGCCAACGCCTCGCAAAGGTGTCCCCCCACACCGCCGATTCCGAACACGGCAACACGCGCATGTGAAAGGCGGGCTACCGCATCCTCACCCCATACCCGCGCCGTACGGGAAAACTCCTCCGGAACACAACCAACCGATTCCATATCGCACCCGCATCCTCCGAAAATAATTGTAATCCTCCGTTTCATTTTACCACAGCGGGGGATTTTTTTCAAGATTATTCTTTACAAAAAGGGCCTTTTGAATTATAATATGATCTGAAGGCACGCTGTAACCCATCGGAACCTCCGATTTTCCGCGCGTCAATTTCAAAAGTGAGAGGTCTCTGCCTGCATGAAAGATTTATCCTATTTCCTTGAAACACAGAAAGACAGCACGCTGCTGTACGACGGAAAGATTCTGCATGTTTATAAAGACACCATCAATCTGCCAAACGGCAAAACGGGAATGCGTGAATACTGCCGTCACGGCGGTGCCGTGGCTGTTGTCCCGCTGACCCGCGAGGGAAAAGTAGTATGCGTACGGCAATACCGCTACGCACTGGGCCGGGTAACATTGGAAATACCCGCGGGAAAGCTGGACTTCCCGGGGGAAGACCATACCGAGGCCGCTCTGCGTGAGCTTCGTGAGGAAACGGGATACCGCACGCAAACGCTGACCCCGATCGGGAATCTGTCAACCTCCCCTGCCCTTCTGACCGAAATCATATACATGTACCTGGCAGAAAATCTGGAGCCTGGCGAAACGGACCCGGACGACGATGAATTCCTTGAGCTTGTGGAAATCCCGTTGGAAGAACTGGTTGATATGATTCTGTCGGGAAAGATACAGGACAGCAAAACGCAGGCAGCCATTCTGAAAGTATATCTGATGAAGCAGCGGGAACGGGAGGCAAAGCAATGAATCCGTCAAATCCGATCAGAACAGACCTTGACCGCCTGCGTACGGAGGAGCGAAACCCGCGCACCCTGCACATTGACACTCTGCCGACCGCGGATATGGTGCGTCTGATGTGCGACGAAAACCGCGTCGTAGAGGATGCGGTGACCTCACAGGCTGATGCGATAGCGGCGGCCATTGATGTCATTGCGGACCGTCTTGATGCAGGCGGTCATTTAATCTATGTCGGAGCCGGAACTTCCGGACGGCTTGGTGTAGTGGACGCATCGGAATGTCCGCCGACCTTCGGCGTAGATGACAGGCTTGTGAGAGCCGTCATTGCAGGCGGACACGAGGCCATGTTCCATGCCATTGAGGGTGCCGAGGACAGTGCCGAGCGCGGTGCGGCCGAATTGGAAGCGGATGGCGTGGCCGCCGGCGATGTTGTTGTCGGTCTGTCTGCCTCCGGTGGTGCCCCGTATGTACTGGGAGCCCTGCGCCGCGCACGCGAGCTGGGGGCAGTGCCGATGGGCATAACCTGCAACCCGGAGAGCCGGATGCACCCTTTGTGTGACATCATCATGGCACCCTATGTCGGGCCGGAGGTCATCACCGGTTCCTCCCGTCTCAAAGCGGGAACCGCGCAGAAACTGATTTTAAACATGCTGTCCACCGGTGCCATGATCCGTACCGGAAAGGTTGTCGGCAACCTTATGATAAATGTGCGCCCCACCAACGTCAAGCTGCGTGACCGGTGCATTCGCATTCTCATGGAGCTGGGCGGATGTGACCGTGATACCGCCGCCGCGCTGATTGACGACTGCGGCGATATCCGGACAGCGCTCGGCAAGCTGGGCAAGTAAAGCAGGGGCGCCCCGGAGGAAATATCCTCCGGGGCGCTTTGCTTCAGACGGCTTCAGCCGTTTACGGGTTCCCTTGGTTCGGATTGTACAGTGCGAGCCTGACGGAACGCAGCCACTCTGACGTAACGACCTCGTCCACGTGCTGGATAAAAACGGTGAACGCATCCTTTTCATCGCACCAGCGCATGAATATGTCGTAAGGTACCAGTTCGGATACGTTCTGCCCGCTTTGCTGCCCGGCAGCATCGACAGGTATTTCATAGTCAATGAAAGCTGTGACGGTACGGTCGCCGTCCTGCACCGTCAGGCGGATATAGTGCCAGGTGTATTTCTCGTTTGTCTTGGTAATCATCTCGCACGGAACGCCGTCAAAGGTTGTCTCCGTGTGCACCCAGTCCTTGCCTTCCTCCGTGGACGGATCAAACAACTCGTCATAGTATCTGCTGAACCATCCGAACGGATCGGCTGTCGGTTCGGGATGGATTACGCGGTATGCGGCAATGTCCGTGCAGGATATCAGCATTGACATGTTTTTCCCTTCCGGAGGGTAAGTAAAGTAACTGTACTTTGACCCCTGCCAGTAAGCGCGGAGGGAACCGACGGTGCCGTCAGGCAGGGCGGGACAGTACAGCCGCGCCGTATTCACTGTCAGAATGCCGTCTTCCGTGCGGGAAAAGGCGCGTTTTATGATGTTATCGTGGGCTGGATCCAAGCCGCGGGCGGCGTTATAGAACGCCTCGACCGAATTGTACAGCACCTCGCCGACCTGAAACCCCTCCACCGTTGTGGCGGGCGTGTTGCCGTCGGCGAAATTCAGGTAGTACACGCCGTCCTTTTCGGTCACGGAGAGGCGGTCTGTTGTAAAGCTGCCGTCCGGCGGCGGCGCGACGGTGTCGGCTTTTGCGGCGGTTTCCGTATCGGCTTCAGTCCCGGTTTCCTCCTGGGTATACGCGGAATCCACCGCCACCGATGCGGCGACGCCGTTTTTTTCAGAGGACTCCTCAGGAATTGCGCAGGCAGACAGGCAAACGGCAAGCAGGGCAGCGACTGACAGTACGGGAATTCGTTTCATGGGGGTACCTCCTATCCATTATTTACTTAATGGTTACCTAAATAGTTGACAATAAACGGTTTCTCGAAGTGTTTCAAGGCAAGAGTCACAAAGAAACTGCGGAAGAGATCCTTTCCCTTTTAGGTATTTGTCAAACTGTTCACATATTCTTTTCTCTTCGGTTCCACTGTATCTCTTCATCACGCAGTAACCCTGCTGATC
>CAVDLN010000083.1:0-8417 GCA_963609805.1 Erysipelotrichaceae bacterium
GTGTACCCGGAATCATGCGATCGGAAAAGTCTCCGATCCGCGTCAACTGATCCATGAAAAAACCTCACTTAAAATCAAGTACTAAAACACCGTTGTTCTTCTCTTTACCGATTTTCAAAGACGCTCTCCGTCGGTACGGTAACCATTCCCAATATATCTTCTACGGCTTCATAGGCTGCATTTTTCTTGATGCGGGCAGCGTTTTCCAGCAGCAGGCGATGATCCAGAACGGGGTGTGCGGCCTTCTTTACATCGTCCGGTGTAACATAATTGCGCCCGGCTATAGCCGCATAACCCTTGGATGCTTTCATAAGAGCCAATGCCCCACGCGGAGAAACACCGAGCAGCACCTTGGGGTAGTTGCGAGTTTTCTCGATAATGGAGGTAATATAACCCATCATGTCGCGGTTTATGTACACATTCGGCAGCTCCCGAATAGCGGCCATCAATTCCTCGGCTGTCACGACAGGAGACAAAGTGCTCAGCGGGCTGTCTTTGTCAAAGCGTTCCAGAATTGCAACACCTTCTTCGTGAGTCGGGTAGTTCATTCGTCCCTTCATAAGGAAACGGTCCAACTGCGCTTCGGGCAACGGGAATGTGCCCATGCTTTCAACCGGGTTTTGTGTTGCGATAACCATAAACGGCTGAGCAAGTTTGAATGTCTTTCCGTCTATCGTTGCCTGTATTTCCTCCATACATTCCAACAGACCGGACTGCGTTTTGGGAGTAGCTCTGTTTATCTCATCCGCCAGCACAATGTTTGCAAAAATAGGCCCGGGGACAAATTCAAACTCGGATTTTTTCATGTTGAAAAAATTTACGCCTGTTATATCGGAAGGCAGGAGGTCAGGCGTAAACTGAATACGCTTGTATTGACAGCTGACGGAAGCAGCCAGCGATTTGATAAGCACGGTCTTTCCTGTTCCAGGAACATCCTCAAGCAGCACATGTCCGCCGCACAAGAGCGATACAAGAAGCATATCCACCGTGTCCGACTTTCCGACAATTACCTTCCCGATGTTTTCCTTGATTTTCGTGTAAACCTGTGTGATCTGATTTGAGATTTGTGTAGACATATGCGTTCCCTTCCCTGTTTTCGTGTAATATTGGTAATATCAAAATGCCATGCTTGCAAATATCTGTTTGATTATACTATGCTTTCTTCAGAATGTCAAGTGCAGAATGGCAAAATTTACATTTAATTTTTGCTATACGTGCTAAATTTTGTAACGATTGACGGAGGTGATGTGCAGGCCGCTCTGCGCGCGAAAGTTTATTTTTTCTGCGATTTTGCAAGTTTCCTATTGACAAACTTGCAAATGTGGTGTATAATACGAGCCGTTGAGGGCAAAGGCGTCCGTACACACAAGATTTCCTGTGTGTCGTGATGTCTTTGCCTTTTTTTATGAAAAACTGAAAGGGAGTTTACTGCAATGGAAAAATCAATGCCTACCGGTTTTGCTTATCACAAAACAGCTTTTCGCTATGTTTCGCTCTATCAAAACGGAGCTTGGATGCCCGGCAGTCTTACAACCGATGAGACGGTTACGTTAAACGAATCCGCCTGCGTCCTGCAGTATGCACAAACCTGTTTTGAAGGGCTAAAGGCATTTCGGACAGAGAGCGGACATATTATCTGTTTTCGTCCTGATTTAAATGCAGCCCGCTTGCATGATTCCTGCATTCGGATGAGAATTCCGCCACTGCCCGATGGCATGTTCGAGGATGCGCTGCGTCAGGTCGTTCTGGCCAACCGGGATGACGTGCCGGACGCGAAAAGCGGCGGATCTCTGTACCTGCGCCCGGTGATTTTCGGAACAAATCCGGTCCTTGGCGTAAAGCCTGCCACGGAATTCCAGTTCCGACTGTTTGCGTCTCCGGTCGGATCTTACTTTGCAGGAGGTGCACGTCCCCTGCGCATACGCATTACAGATTTTGACCGCGCAGCACCGCACGGAACCGGTCACATCAAAGCCGGGCTGAACTATGCTATGAGTCTTTACGCCATTGCCGATGCTCATGAGAAGGGCTACGATGAAAACCTCTATTTGGATGCGGCGACGCGCACCTACGTTGAGGAAACCGGCGGCGCAAACATTATTTTCATTACCAAAGACGGAGAAATGGTTACGCCGAAGTCCGGCAGTATTCTGCCGTCGATTACACGTCGCTCACTACTTTATGTCGGAGAGCATTATCTCGGCATGAAAACAATTGAACGCCCTGTACGTGCCGACGAACTCGGGGATTTCGTTGAGTGCGGTCTATGCGGTACTGCCGCGGTTATTTCTCCTGTCGGAACTATTGAAAAACCGGGAAGCGGAGAGGTGTATTCCTTCCGTACAGGAGAGCCGGATTCCCGCATCGACGCCCTTCGCAAAACTTTGCTTGCCATCCAGCATAACGAGATTCCTGCGCCGGACGGATGGATTATGAAAATCGAGTAAGTAAGCACAGAGGTATAATTGATGAAAATCGCAATTGTCGGAGCCGGCGCAATGGGAGCGCTGTTCGCCTGCCTATTGGAGAAAAACGATGTGAAGCTGTTCGATGTCAGCCCCTCAACCGTGGAATGCATAGAAAAGAATGGTATCCTGCTTCAGGAACCGGACGGAAGAGAAAGCCGACACAAAATCCCGATCTGTTTCAGCGGTGAGGAGCAGGAGCCGCAGGATCTTGTGATACTTTTCGTCAAGGATATCGCTGGTGAGGCTGCGCTGCGCGCCAATCTCGGGCTTATCGGGAAGGACACGGTTCTGCTGTCCCTGCAAAACGGCATGGGAAATTTTGAAATCATTAAGCAATACGTTGCCGACGAGCACATTTTACTTGGCACAACGCGGCATAACTGTGTAACAAAGGCTCCCGGGGTTATTTATCATTCGGCAGCCGGTGAGACGCAAATCGGATCCCCGACCGGGAATATTGCAATGGCTGAATCTGCCGCTAAAGCACTTTCCGCATGTATTCAGTCTGTTGTTGTATGTGATAATGTCAAGCGGCTGCTGTGGGGAAAACTGATGCTCAATATGACAGTGAACCCCGTGACAGCACTTTTGAACACAACATTGGGTTTCAATGAAACGAATCCGCACATGCGGAATATAACAAAAATGCTGGTTGAGGAGGCAATCGCGGTAGCGGCGGCGGACGGCGTCTCCTTTGATGCGGAAAGCGTGTTTTCCTCAATCATGCAGACCTCACATGCAGCTGCAACGGGTCGCACCTCCATGTGTCAGGATATTCAAGCCGGACGGCGCACAGAGATCGATTTTATCAACGGTGCGGTTGTCCGGTTAGGAAAACAGTATGGTATTCCGACACCCTGTCATGAGATGATCGTGAATCTGATTCACGCGTTGGAAGAGCGCAATGCGTAACTTTTTTTGATTTTATAATAAAAATTGCCCAAAGCACTTTACTTTGTGACGATTCTGTGATATAATCTACAAAACTGTGGTTACGGAACGGCAGATGCGTTAAGTTGAATCAGTAAAAAACTATGCCCGGCTAATTTTAGAGTTACCCGGGCTATTGTTTGGGATCTGCTGAATTTAATTATTGTATCGGGTCGAATTATTCCGTTACCTCAAAAAATGAGGAGGATTTTCCATGAAGCTCGTTTACGGAATCAAGGACAAGCCCCGTTTCCCCCAACTGCTCGCTTTCGCTTTTCAACAGCTGCTGGCCATTATGGCAGCAACCATCGCAGTTCCCATGATTACTTCCGGTCATTATGAGGGAGTCGGGAGTTTCGATGTGTCCATGAGTACTGCTGCTGCTCTGATCGGCGCAGGCTTTGGCACGATCGTATACCTTCTGTTTACCAAATTCAGCAGCCCTGTGTTTTTGGGCTCTTCCTTCGCATTTCTTGGCTCTATGGCGTCCGCCTTTGCCGGTGCCGTATCCATGCAGGTCGGATATCTGGGACTGCTGATCGGTGCCGTTGCCGCCGGATTTGTTTACGTTATTATTGCCGTTATCGTAAAGTTGGTAGGCGTGAATTGGATCAATAAGCTGATGCCGGCTGCCGTTATCGGCCCGACCGTTGCAATTATCGGTTTGGGACTTGCTCAAAACGCCATCGGCGATTTGCAGACAGCGCCTGCCGGTGGGAATACGCTTCTCGCGGTTCTGTGCGGACTTATCACACTGGCCGTTACGATGCTCTGTTCGGTATACGGCAAGAAAACGCTGAAAATGATTCCTTTTATCATCGGTATTCTTGCCGGCTACGCAGTCGCATTGGTCTTTACTCTCATCGGGAAAGCAACCGACACTGCCGACCTTCTCATTATCAACTTGGATTCCTTTAAGACTCTGGTAGACGGCGGCGTGTCTGTAAAGACTTTTATAAACACGGACATCTTCGAGCAGCTGACTATCGTTAATGCCTTCAAGGGAATCAAAGACCTGACTGGTTCCTATGTTGTCAATATTCTGTTTGCATATATGCCGGTAGCATTCGTGGTGTTTGCCGAGCACATCGCAGACCACAAGAATATTTCGTCCATCATCGGGAAGGATCTGCTGACCTCTCCCGGACTGTCCAACACACTGCTGGGCGACGGCGTAGGATCTATGGTCGGTGCAGTGTTCGGCGGCTGCCCCAATACCACATACGGTGAATCGGTTGCCTGTGTCGCTATTTCCGGAAATGCTTCCGTCGTGACAATCCTGGCTACCGCCATCATGGCAATTTTGGTTGCGTTCTTCAATCCCTTTGTAGTCTTCCTCTCCTCCATCCCGAATTGCGTGATGGGCGGCGTTTGCATGGCTCTGTATGGATTTATTGCCGTATCCGGACTGAAGATGGTTCAGAAGGTGGATCTCGAAGATAACCGCAATCTGTTCGTCGTATCGACAATTCTGATTGCTGGAATCGGCGGTCTGTCCCTGACATTCTCGCTTGGCAATGATCATACCATCACAATTACATCCATTGCCTGCGCGTTGATTCTGGGCATCCTTGCAAACATTATGCTGAAGGGAAAATCCGACAAGAATAATCCCGATAAATAAAATGTCAAGAAAACATGGGAGCGGCGATTTTTATCGCCGCTCCCATGCTTTTTTTGACTGCGATATCAGATCAAAGAACGCAGAAGCATTTCAAACTTCGGCGTTCTTTTTTTGCCAGCAGGCAGCCGATTGCCGACTGCCTGCTTATCGATACAATATTTGTGCCTCGAAGCAAACTTCACCGTCTCCGCGTGTGGCTTTAACCAAATACCCGTTCTCCGAATCCTGCATACGCGCTCGGCTTATCTGCAGGACATCGCCGAGCGGGGCTTCCTTTTTATAGGAGATTGACAAGGATGCCAGCTCACGCCCTTCAATGGCTTCAGCGGGAAGAAAATCACAAATGACATCCGGATAGCGGGTGTTATTCATGTGACGATTAAAATCGATGTCGCTCCAAGCGACCTTTCGCTCACCTGCCGCTTCCATCTGAACGGCAGGTGAAAGTCTGACCTTTCCTGGCAAACGGTCTGTCTCCAACGGCTCGTCTGTCGGAAACTCACCATAAAAATCCGTCACCTTGAGTAAAGCGTGCCGTCGTACATCCATCAGAGCCCAGGTTGTCAGTGCCTCTGCGGCGATCTCATTGCCCCTCATTACACGGAAACAGCGCAAAAACGTATATCCATGCGAAAGAGGGCACCACGTCCGGACTTCAATATCATCATACGGGTGAAGCGCGGTATATGCAGTCAACTGCAGCCGCGCAAGCAGAAAGCCCTGCCCATCGTTACGGAACATCCTGTCAAGGTCATATCCCCAACCGCGGCATTGCCGATTGGCAGTCTCCTGCATATATCGCAAAAGTGCGGACGGACGGACTAAGCCTGTCGGATCGGCATCGTGCCAAAGCAGGTTATACGATTCTGCATGAAACATCGGCTTTGAAATCAGAGGGTGTTGTCAGATCCGAGGACATCCACGATCTTATGCTTTACCATCGCCTTAACGGCTTCACGTCCGGCACCCAAATATTCGCGTGGATCGAACGCGGAAGGCTTTTCAGCAAAGGTGCGACGGATTGCCGCTGTCATTGCAAGACGGATATCCGAGTCAATGTTGATCTTGCAGACTGCCATGGTAGCAGCACGGCGAAGCTGCTCCTCGGGGATACCGATGGCATCGGGCATCTTTCCGCCCAGCGAATTAATCTCCCTGACAAACTCCTGAGGAACCGAAGAGGCCCCGTGCAAAACGATCGGGAAACCGGGCAGGCGCTTGGAAACCTCCTCCAAAATGTCAAAGCGGAGCGGAGGGGGGACCAACACACCATCCGCATTGCGTGTGCACTGCTCAGGCGTAAACTTGTATGCTCCATGCGACGTACCGATGGCAATAGCCAGCGAATCTACGCCGGTGCGGGTTACGA
Source organism: Erysipelotrichaceae bacterium (assembly GCA_963609805.1). Taxonomy (GTDB): domain Bacteria; phylum Bacillota; class Clostridia; order Oscillospirales; family CAG-272; genus CAMEON01. Next base: position 6,392 of record CAVDLN010000083.1, read on the forward strand.
ACTCCTCAACCTCGCCCGGCTGTGTGTAGGAGGAATCCGCCGCAGAAACATGCACATCGTCCTCAATTCCGGCAAGTTTACCGAGTTCTCCCTCCACAACCACTCCGTGTGCGTGGGCGTACTCGACGACTTTTCGTGTCAAGGCGATATTATCCTCAAATGAATGCTTGGAACCGTCAATCATAACGGAAGTAAAGCCGCTGTCAATGCATGCCTTGCAGATATCAAAGTCAGCGCCGTGATCAAGGTGCAGGGCAAGATCTATCCCACTGTCGGCAACGGCAGCCTGTGCCAGCGCTATAAGGTAGGCGGGTTTTGCATACTTCCGCGCGCCGGCAGATACCTGCAGAATAACAGGGGATTTCACTTCCCCGGCCGCCTCCGTGATTGCCTGTACGATTTCCATGTTGTTGATGTTGAAGGCACCGATGGCATAACCGCCGGCATACGCCTTCTTAAACATCTCTGTTGTTGTTACAAGAGCCATACTATTTTCCTTTCCTATCCGCACCGACTTTTTTGACGGTGCTCAACATACGGGTACTATTTTACCACATGTCGGGTTGAAAATCAAGGCTTTTTCCGAGGTTTTCCCACTGCAAAGACAAATTCGGCACAGACACAAATGTCAGCGCCGAATTTTGTTTATGGATTATCGGAATTGAAATCAGCGCTTCTCAAGCTCCGTGTAAACGCGAGCCCTTTCAATGCACTTGTAACCGGGGCGAATAATTTTTCCGGAAGAAAGGATTTCCTCCATTCTGTGTGCGCACCATCCCGCCGTGCGTGCTATGGTAAACAGCGGTGTGTACATTTCCGTCGGGATGCCCAACATCCGATACACCAAGCCGGAATAGAGATCGACATTGGCGCACATATCGTGATGCGTGCCCTTATACGCGTTGAAAATCCCCGGCGTCAGCCGCTCGATGGACTCCAGCAGTTCGAAATCCTCTCCATATCCTTTTTCCGCTGCCAACTTACGCGCATAACGCTTAAGCATAACAGCACGCGGATCGGATTTTGTGTAAACCGCATGACCCATACCGTAGATCAAGCCGGAACCGTCGTTGGCCTCTCCCTTCAGAATACGGAGCAGGAATTCGGAAAGCTCGTCATCATCGTGAGGATTCTGCACATTTGCTTTTACGCAGTCGAACATCTCCTGGACCTTGATGTTAGCCCCGCCATGCAACGGCCCTTTCAAAGCACCAATACCTGCTGCAATGGCGGAATAGGTATCCGTTCCCGTGGAGGAAAGTACGCGGGTTGCAAATGTAGATGCGTTTCCGCCGCCATGCTCCGCATGAATGATCAGACACAGATCCAGCAGGTGCGCTTCGTCCGGCGTATAGCTTTTGTCGGAGCGAAGTATACGGAGGAAATTCTCGGCAGTAGAAAGTCCGTCACGCGGGTTATGCAAGTTAAGCGATTTGTTAAAGAAATTATTGCGGTACACGGCATAAGCCTGCCCCGCTATAACCGGTAATCTGGCAACAAGTTCCATGGACTGGCGCATCATATTTTCCAAGGATGTGTCATCCGGATTGTCATCGTATGCGTACAGCGACAGAACAGCAAGCTCCAGTTTATTCATGATGGAGCGGGAAGGGGCCTTCATGATAATATCTTCTGTAAAGCGAGGCGGAAGATGCCGCAGCATTGCAAGAACATCCACAAATTCCTGCAGTTCATCCTTCGTCGGAAGATGCCCCATAAACAGGAGGAACGCGCATTCCTCAAATCCGAACCGACCCTCTGCAATGCAGCTTTCAACAAGCTGGCTCATGTTGTATCCACGGTATTCCAGCAGGCCTTCGACCGGGCACTTCTCACCTTCATTAATAACATAACCGTGCGCATTGCCGATACGCGTCACACCGGCTGTTACACCGGTTCCATCCGGCTCACGCAAACCGCGCTTGACCTTGTAGCTGTCGAATGCAGCGGCCGGAATTTTGTAGGCACCGTGACATGAGTTCAGCAGGTCATGAAACTCAGCCTCGGTTCTCTCCTCCGCATCCGG
>CAVDLN010000084.1:0-8288 GCA_963609805.1 Erysipelotrichaceae bacterium
CGAGAGCTGGCGGATATTCGCCCGCCACAGCGCGTCCGCCCCGCAGTTCGTCGGCGCGCGGGCGCAGATCGAGAACAGCTACGTCACGGAGGGCTGCGAGATATACGGAACCGTGAAGAATTCGGTTCTGGGCCCCGGCGTGAAGGTCATGCACGGCGCGGTTGTTGAGGATTCCGTGCTGATGGGCGACCTGACCGTGCAGCCGGGCGCCGTCGTGAAGTATTCGATTCTGGACACCGGCGTGACGGTGGGAGCGGGTGCCGCGGTGGGAGCCGACAGGGCGTCGGGTGCCGCCATAGCCGTTGTGGGTGAGGATGTCACCATTGCCTCCGGCGCGACTGTCGAGCCGGGCGCTATGCTGTCCGAGTAAGGAGTAAGGGGGGAAAACAGAAATGACTGCTGCCGGATTGATTTTTGCCAATATCCATGACGGGAGCCTGCCGGAGCTGACGCGTGTCCGCAATATGGCGAGCGTTCCCTTCGGCGGAAGATACCGCCTGATTGATTTCGCGCTGTCCAATATGGTAAATTCGGGCGTGACCCGCGTGGGTGTGGTGACGCATTACAACTATCAGTCCCTGCTTGACCATCTGGGAACCGGCAAGGACTGGGATCTGTCGCGCCGTTCGGGAGGACTCAAGCTGATTCCGCCCAACCTGACCGCCGCGGGATCGGGTCTCCTGCCCACGACAAGACTGGAATCCATGCTGAGCGCGATTGATTTTATCAATCACTGCCGCGAGGACTGCCTTGTGATGTCGGACTGCGACATTATCTGCAATATCGACCTGTCCGAGGTGATCGAGGCCCACGCCGCGAGCGGCGCGGATATCACCTTCGTGACCAAGAAGGTGGATGCCTCCCGCATGTCCCTGGCGGAGCAGGTAGTCTGCGTATCCGCGGACGAGGACGGACGGGTGACGGAGTTTGCCAGAAAGCAGCCGTCCGAGGGCGTCGTGAACCTGTATACGAATATTATGGTGGTGCGCCGGCAGTACCTGCTGCAGATGCTGGCAGACGCGGCCGCGCGCGGGTATACCTCCTTCTTCCACGATGTCATGCTGCGCGACCTGTACAATCCGGGCGTGAAGTACCGCGTGTATGACTATGACGGCTGGTATGCCTACATAAGCTCTCTGGAAAACTACTATGACTGCTCCATGAAGCTGCTGACGCAGGAGGCGCGGGACGGACTGTTCGGCGTGCGCAACCGGCCGGTGCTGACCAAGGTGCGCAATTCGCCGCCCACCCGCTACTGCGGGGACGCCGATGTGACCGATTCGGTTGTCGCCGACGGCTGCATCATTGAGGGCAAGGCGGAGAACTGCATTCTGTTCCGCGGCGTCCATATCGGACGGGGAGCCGTTGTACGCAACAGTATTCTGATGCAGAACACCTATGTCGGAGCGGATGTCCGGCTGGACAGCGTGATTACGGACAAGGATGTCGTTATCCGCGACGGACGCCGCCTTGCGGGATGCGAGAAGCTGCCGTACTTTGTCGGCAAGGGCGGACGGCTGTAACCGGATCGGGGGAAGACCGCGAAACCGGAAACAGAGAAGAGAAAGGAGCAACACCAATATGGAAGACGAGAAGAAAATCATATCCGAGGCGGAGGAGACACCCGCTCCGGCTGCCGGAAAAACAAGACGCAGACCCGCCGCGAAGAAGGCGGTAAAGGCGGAGAAGGTTTCCGGGGAGACCCCGCAGGCGGAGACCCCGCAGGCGGAGACCCCGCAGGCGGGGGAGGAAAAGCCCGCGCCTAAGAAGGTCCGTGCCCCGCGCAGGAAAAAGGAGGTTCCGGCAGAGAATGCCGCTCCCGCGGAAGCAGCCGTCGCAGCCGAACCGGCCGCAGCGGAGACCGTGGCGGAACCGTCTGCCGCCGAAACCGCCGTACGGGAACCTGCACGGGAGGAAGTGCCCGCGGAGCCTGCCGTCCCGAAGAAGGTACTGTTCGTGGGAGCGGAGGTCATGCCGTTTGCCGCGACGGGCGGCCTCGGCGACGTTATGGGCTCGCTGCCGCGCGCGCTGAAGAAGAAATACGGGGATGCGGCCGACATCCGCGTGATTACGCCGCTGTATGAGTCTGTTCCGCCCGAGGTGCATGCCTCCATGAAGACGGAGGCGGTGTTTACCGTGAAGCTGGCATGGCGTCAGCAGTACTGCGGCATTCTGTCGCTGGTGCGGGACGGTGTGACCTTCTACTTTGTGGACAACGAGTATTACTTCAAGCGCGGAGAGCTGTACGGTCACTTTGACGACGGCGAGCGGTTCGCGTATTTCTGCAAGTCTGTGCTGGAAATGATGCCGCACATCGGGTTCTTCCCGGACATCCTGCACGCCAATGACTGGCAGTCCGCCCTGTCGGTTGTCTACCTGTCCACGGAGTACTGCCACCGTGAGGGGTACGGGAACATACGTTCGGTGTTCACCATCCACAATATCGAGTATCAGGGTCAGTATTCTTTTGATATTATGCAGGACGTGTTCGACGTCGCGCCGGAGTATGCGCCGCTGATGGCGTATGACGGCTGCATCAATCTGGTCAAGGCGGCGATCCAGAGTGCTCACCGCGTGACGACGGTCAGCCCCACGTACGCGCAGGAGATCATGACGCCCGCCTACTCGCACCGCCTGCACTTTATTCTCAACCGCTGCGTGGAGAAGGTAAGCGGCATTCTCAACGGCATTGACACGGATTACTACAATCCCGCCTCCGACAAGGATATTCCGTTCCGCTACACGGCGGACGACACGGCGGGCAAGACATCCTGCAAGCTGGCGTTCCAGCACGAGTACGCGCTGCCGGAGGACGGCGACGCGCCGCTGATTGCCGTGGTTTCCCGCCTTGTCGCGCACAAGGGCATTGACTTGATTTCGGGTGTTATCCGCCATATTCTGGATACGCATCCGCGTGCGCAGTTCGTGGTGCTGGGCACCGGGGACGGCGAGTACGAGTCGTTCTTCCGTCAGCTTGAGAGCGAGCGGCACGACCGCGTGCGTTCCTTCATCCAGTACGACCGAGCTCTGTCCAAAAAGATTTATGCCGCGGCGGATATTTTCCTGATGCCCTCCCGCAGCGAGCCGTGCGGACTGTCGCAGATGATTGCCTGCCGCTACGGAGCCGTCCCCGTGGTGCGTGAGACCGGCGGTCTGTACGACTCCATCCATCCCTACTATGAGGATGAGCGCGGCATGCACGGCAACGGATTCACCTTCGCCAACTATGCCGCCTCCGAGCTGGAGGAGCGCGTGAACGCCGCACTGGCCCTGTACGAGCAGCACGACAGCTTTGCCGCCCTGCGCCGCCGCGCCATGCAGAGCGATTTCTCCTGGGACGCCTCCGCCGGCAAGTACATGAACCTGTACCGACAGATGTAAAGAGAACGCCGGGGACTTCTTGAAAGAAGTCCCCGAACCCCCCAAGAACATTAAAAAATTAATCTATGCATGCCCGGAACCGGTGTTTCAACGGTTCCGGGCTTTTTGAGGCTTGCACGGAGCGGGGATGCGGGGGGCGAAGCCCCTTGCACAGAAAAAGAAAATCCCCCTTCCCCGGAGGGGAAGGGGGTAGGGAGATGGGAAAAAAGATATTGATACGGCAGGGGAAATCGTCTGCGCAGAAAAGTCATTTCCCGCTGTCCCCGTAGTTGGACAGCACGCGGGCGGAGGGATCCGTGACGCGGCAGCCCTCCCAGTCGGGGTTCGGCATCCAGAAGCCGGGGATAAGCGCCGCCTGACCGGGGTAGGAGACCTCAAACAGATCGCGGTAGAGCAGGGATTCCTTGGTAAACGGCGGGTTTTCCGTATAGCGGCGGCAGCCCGCCTCAAAGTCCGCGTCTGTATAGCGGGAGGCGGCGTATTCCTTGAGATCATCCACCATGGAGTGACCGACCGCATCCGAAAAGGCGGCCTTCTCACGGTACAGGATGTCGTGCGGCAGCCAGTCGCCCTCAAAGGCATGGCGCAGGAGATACTTCCCCTTTCCGTACACGTTCATTTTCAGGGCGGGATCGACGGAGAGGACATAGCGGACGAAATCCAGATCGCCGAAGGGCACCCGCGCCTCCAGGGAGTTCTCGGAAATGCAGCGGTCGGCGCGCAGCACGTCGTAGGCGTGCAGTTCCCGCACGCGTTTTTCGGATTCCGCCTGAAAAGCGGCGGGGGAGGGGGCAAAATCGGTATACTTGTAGCCGAACAGCTCATCCGATATTTCGCCGGTCAGCAGGACGCGCACGTCGGTATGCTCGTGAATCCAGCGGCACAGCAGGTACATGCCGACGCTGGCGCGCACCGTTGTGATATCATAGGTCCCCAGTTTGCGGACAAGCTCCGGCAGAATGCCGACCACCTGCCGCTGCGTCATAATGACCTCCGTATGGATACTGCCGATGTAGTCCGCTACCTGCCGCGCGTACTTCAGATCGATGGCGTCCTTGTCCATGCCGATCGCGAAGGTGCGGATGGGAGCGGCGCTCCTCCGCGCCGCCACGGCGCACACCAGGGAGGAGTCCAGCCCGCCGGAGAGCAGGAAACCGACCGGTGCGTCCGAATCCAGCCGCTTGTCGATGCCGGCGATCAGCTTCTCGCGGATATGCCCGCAGACCTCCTCAAGGCCGTCCCGGCATACGGTCCGGGGGGCGGATATATCCTCATAGCAGAAGAACTTTCCCTCATCTCCGGAGCCGCCGCGCCCGGAGCGCCAGAAGTGGCCGGGCGGGAAGGGGAGAACCTTTGCGCAGAGTCCGGTCAGGCAGCGCGGCTCGCTTGCCAGAACCATGACGCCGGCGGCATCGTATCCGTAGTACAGCGGGCGGATGCCGATGGGATCCCGCGCGGCGATATACTCATCCGCCTCCGCGTCGTACAGAATCAGGGCGAATTCCGCGTCCAGCATGCGGAACATATCCGTCCCGTACTTCCGGTAGAGCGGCAGCAGAACCTCGCAGTCCGAACCGCTGCGGAAGGTATAGGAATCGGACAGTTCCTCCTTCAGCTTGCGGAAGCCGTATATTTCGCCGTTGCACACGGCATAGCTTCCGTCCAGCTCAAACGGCTGCATGCCCTCCGGTGAGAGCCCCATGATGGCAAGACGCTGAAAGCCGAGCAGACCGCGCCCGGTACTCACCACGCGGCAGTCGTCCGGCCCGCGCAGAGCGGTTTCGGAAAAGCCCGCGCGGAACGCGGAAAGGGGAGCACGGCTCCCGCAGTAACCCATAATCGAACACATACCATTTTCCTCCGTTTTCTGGATAATGTATCGGCATTCGACAGGGCAAGTGCCGGCTTGCTGTGCCACCCGTCTTCAAGAACGCCGCGTCAGGAGCGGCACCGATTTCCGATGCCGCGCGCCGGCGTTCTCCTTGTTTCCGACCCCGCAAAGGGTCCTGCCGCTGGAACGGGCGGCTCCCGGCGCACCTACTCGGGACGACCGTCCTGCGCGGTCTCCCTTTCGGATTGCGGCTTGTCGGGTGTTCTTTCACGGGGGACGGCTGCGCGGCTCTCACCGTTCCGCGCTCGCTGCCGCCGTCCGTATCCCGGTACTTTTCCCGACTCGGATGTCTTTGAAATATCGTTTTTTTGCTGTCTTGGGGGTGTCCCCGGTGTTGGTTTGCTTTGCTCTGCCCCGGGGGAGGGGACCATCTCAAACGCCGAAGTTCCTCTCCCCCGGACCTCCTCTCTCCCTGGCTTCCGCATTCCGGTAGAAGGAAAAAAGATTTTGGTATACCGGAACCGATGTTTCCGGCTTTCCGAAAGGCAAAGGAAACCGAAGGGGAAGTCCGTGCTATTTTCGGTGCATCTGCGGGGATGCCGGGGGGCAGAGACCCCTGCACCGGAAAGAACGTGTTTTGTTTACTTCACCCCGAACAGCAGCTTGCCGTAGGTGGGGAAGGGCCAGAAGGACTCATCCGTGACGGTTTCCGCCTCATCGCAGACGACACGCAGCTCCGCCATGCGGGGGAGCAGCTCGTCGCGGATCCGGCAGGCGGCGGCGGTAACGTCGTCTATGCCGCGGACAGTCAGCACGGAGGCCTCCAGCGCGGCGGTGCGTGCGTCGATTTCATCGGCGGCGGCGGACAGGCGGGCAATGAGACCGTGCTCATAGCGGCAGGCAAGTCCCGGCACGGCGGCGGTTTTGGCGGTCAGCGTGTCGGCGAGGGAATGCGCATAGCGCGTGACGGCGGGCAGGATTTCCTTGCGCGCCATGTCCACCATGGTTTCCGCCTCGATGAGGACGGTCTTGCAGTAGTTGTCCAGCGTAATCTCATAGCGGGAACGGATTTCCGCGGGCGTGAACACGCCGAGGGATGTCAGCATATCCACGTTTTTCTTTTCCAGCAGGGTCGGCAGGGCATCCGGCGTCGTACGGAGATTCAAAAGGCCGCGGACCTCGGTCGCCTCACGGATCCATGCGTCGTCATAGCCGTTTCCGTTGAAGATGATGCGCTTGTGGGCGCGGATCACCTCGCGGATGAGCGCATGCAGCTCGCTGTCGAAATCGGCGGCGCTCTCCAGACGGTCGGCGTACTGCCGCAGGGATTCCGCGACGGCGGCGTTCAGCATGATGTTGGTGCAGGCGATGCTGTTGGCGGAGCCCAGCATGCGGAACTCAAACTTGTTGCCCGTGAAGGCGAAGGGGGAGGTGCGGTTGCGGTCGGTGGAGTCCCGCGTGAATTTGGGCAGTACGTGAACGCCCAGCTTCATGACGGTCTTTTCCGAGGCGCTGTAGGGCGTGTCCGCTTCAATCGAATCCAGAACCGCCGTCAGCTCGTCGCCGAGGAACATGGACACGACGGCGGGCGGTGCCTCGTTGGCGCCGAGCCGGTGGTCATTGCCGGCGGACGCGACGGACAGGCGCAGAAGATCCTGATAATCGTCCACCGCCTGTATGACGGCGCACAGGAACAGCAGAAACTGCGCGTTCTCATGCGGCGTGTCCCCGGGTGTCAGCAGGTTCACGCCGGTGTCGGTTGCCATGGACCAGTTGTTGTGCTTGCCGGAGCCGTTGACGCCGGCGAAGGGCTTCTCATGCAGCAGGCAGACCAGCCCGTGCCGCAGGGCGACCTTCTGCATGATTTCCATGGTCAGCTGGTTGTGGTCGGTGGCGATGTTGGTGGTGGTGTAGATGGGGGCCAGCTCGTGCTGAGAGGGGGCAACCTCGTTGTGCTCCGTTTTCGCAAGCACGCCGAGACGCCACAGCTCCCGGTTCAGGTCCTCCATGTAGGCGGCGACGCGGGGCTTGATGACGCCGAAATAATGGTCATCCAGCTCCTGCCCCTTGGGGGGCTTTGCGCCGAACAGCGTCCGCCCGCAGAAGACAAGATCCTTGCGCTTGTCATACATTTCCCGGTCCACAAGGAAGTATTCCTGCTCCGGGCCGACCGAGGTGCGCACGCAGTGCACATCGGTGTTTCCGAACAGCCGCAGCACGCGCATGGCCTGCTTGTTGAGTGCCTGCATGGAGCGCAGAAGAGGGGTTTTCTTGTCCAGCGCCTCCCCGCCGTAGGAGCAGAACGCCGTCGGGATGCACAGGGTTTTGTCCTTGATGAAGGCGTAGGACGTCGGATCCCACGCGGTATAGCCCCGTGCCTCAAAGGTGGCGCGAAGACCGCCCGAGGGGAAGGAGGAGGCATCCGGCTCGCCCTTTATCAGCTCCTTGCCGGAGAACTCCATGATGACGCCGCCGTCCGGGGCGGGTGTAATAAAGCTGTCGTGCTTCTCGGCGGTGACGCCGGTCAGCGGCTGAAACCAGTGGGTGAAGTGGGTGGCGCCATGGGCAACGGCCCAGTCCTTCATGGCGTCGGCGACGGCGTCCGCTACGGCGCTGTCCAGGCGCGAGTCCTCGTCGATGGTTTTCTTGAGGGAGCGGTACACTTTCTGAGGCAGGGTCGCCTTCATGACGCGGTCATCAAACACAAGACAGCCGAAATAATCCGAAACCGATTCCATTTTCTGTTCCTCCTGACTTCGTACAATACAAAACGAAAAGCGAGACAGCGCGCCCCCGGGGGAGACGTCATTGCCTCGCTTTTTGTTGTTCAGTTGGTTCCACATAGCACCGTGTGCAAAGAAGGTCAGGCGACGAGGTGGCTCACCCCCGGCGGACTGCAGCTTCTCTGCTCCGATGTGGGCATTATACATGATTCAACCCGGTTTGTCAATAGCTTTTCGAAAAAAAACCGGAGAATTTTGAGCCGCAAAATCAACCGCACATTTAATGCTAAACAATCGGTTTTAAAAATGTGTGTCTGCGGAGACGGGCGGAGCGCGGCAGCCAACCGTATGGG
>CAVDLN010000085.1:0-890 GCA_963609805.1 Erysipelotrichaceae bacterium
CAATTACGATGAAGATCAGCAGTGCGATGTGACAAAGTATTGCAAGACTTGCGGCTGCCAGCTTGTGTCAAACAGTCAGTTTGATGAGTGCGATGACTGCAGAAGGAAAAAAGCAGAAAAGACAGCAAAAGCCGGTGCAGCAGCACTGGGAATCATTGGAATAATCGTTGGGATTGCGAAGTTGTTTGGCGGCTCTTCAAAAGATAACTATTGATTATGAAAGCGGTTTGCTTTTTGCTGGCTGCCGTTTTGGTTGGCTGTTTACTGGGATTTTTCTTCAAAAAAGGGCTGTCCTTCTTTGACAAGGTTATATCGGTTGTCATTATGTTCGGAGTTTTGCTCGCACTGTTGATTTTTGGAATTTTAACGAATTGGTCGTAAAAAATTTTATCAAATTTAGGAGAGCAGATATGACAAGGTTCCTTGCAATTACAAGAAGGCTCTTTCTCGGTTGTACGGTTTCTTTGCTGATTGCATTATTTGTCTTAAAAGTCGGTTTTAATTTCATGCTTGACTGTGCACTTGCACACAGTGGCTTTATTGGTTTTTTCTCCATTATTTTTTTGCTTTCTCCGATTGCTTACTTAGTTGTTACGGTGATATCCGTAGCTTACATAAGGTCGAACGGTCAGTTCGCCGCATTTCATGGCACGCAGGCACCGATTGTCTCTTTCTTTATATGCCTGGGGCATGACCTAATCTCCCCGTTCAAATGTTTGATCGGGTTTTTGAGGGCACTATTCAGCAAAAAAGCGTTGGGAAGAGGAACACTAATTGCGCGTTTTGCGGAAATGCTCCTATTGATTCTTTTTTGCACTTGGGGAATCCTGAAATTCATGAATTGAAAGAATAATTTGTTATTCATGCTGATTTGCCCGATGAAACCGAAT
>CAVDLN010000085.1:934-8209 GCA_963609805.1 Erysipelotrichaceae bacterium
AATCGGTACTTTATGGCCCAAAACATGACGGAACCATCCGAGTTTTTGGAACAAATAGTGCCGAGCAGGCAGCAAGGCGCAAATCGGCATTTTCTTTATCCCCGTTTCAAAAAATTCATAAAAAGCTCTTGAATTATTCCGTGAATATGATATAATAGAGTGGAATTCGGGTAGGTACCCGAAACTCAAGGAATACTATATAAACGGAGGAACATGACCATGGCATACAAGATTAGTGACGACTGCATCTCCTGCGGCGTATGCGCAGAGAACTGTCCTGTGGAAGCCATCACCGAGGGTGACGGCAAGTACGAGATCGACGCCGACAAGTGCATTGATTGCGGCACCTGCGCTGAGAACTGTCCTGTGGACGCGCCCAAGGCTGAATAATCCAAGCGGAGTTCTCCCACATAGCATCAAAGACTCCCGACTTCTTTTGGCCGTGACCCTGCGGGTCACGGCGGGGGTCGGGAGTTTTGCTTTTTGGATTTGCATTCGATGCACCACTGAATCACAAGGCAAAAAAGGAAGGGCACCATGGGAATACCAAGCGACATAGGAACGGTTTGCGATGTCAACGAATCCATCCGCCTGCTCCAGCACCGGAACGGGCTGACTTTCGGAACCGATGCCTATCTGCTGTCGGCCTATGTGCGGTCAGCACCCCGCCATCGGGCAATCGACCTGGGAAGCGGAACAGGAATCATCCCCCTGCTCTGCCTCGCACGCGGCAAGGCGGCCTCTTTCCTTGCTGTCGAAATTCAGGAAGTATTCTGTTCGATTATCCGTGAGAATGCTGCCGCAAACGGTTTTTCGGAGCGCTTGACTCCCGTGTGCTCCGACCTGCGTGAACTGCGGCCTGCCGACACGGGCGGCGAGGCGGACTTCATTACGGCAAATCCTCCTTACCTGAAAGCCGGTTCCGGCGCGCGCAACCGTGCGGATGAAAAATACATTGCAAGGCATGAAACCGCCGGGAACATAGAAGATTTCTGCAGGGCAGCCGGGCGGCTGCTGCGCTACGGCGGGCGTTTCTATTGCGTTTTTCGTCCCGAGCGAATAGCCGATCTTGTGGTCGCCCTGCGCAGTGCGGGATTGGAGCCGAAACGCATGACCATGGTCCATGCAACCCCGTTCGCCGCACCCTCTTTGGTGCTGACCGAGGCCGTGCGCGGCGCAGCGCCGTCATTGAAAGTAACTCCGCCGCTCTCACTCTGGGAGCCGGACGCGGTTTTTCCGCACAAGCCGGATTCCCGGATGATCCCTTCCGGGCAGTCGGCGTACATCTATGAGCACTGCGCATTTCCGGATGAATATCTGTAACGCATCCCCGATATCGGCTATCAACTTTGAAAGGACTCGCTCATGACCTCAGACACAAAATCAGAGTTCGGAGAAAACTCGGAAAGCAACCGGGGATCGGATCCAAATCCCGTTCCCATGAAGCATATATTAAGCTATGCACGGCGGGCACTGGATGATTACGGGATGATACGTCCCGGGGAACGGGTAGCCGTCGGCGTTTCGGCAGGAAAAGATTCTCTGTCCCTGCTGTGTGCCTTAGCCAGACTGCGGCAGTTTTATCCTGTTCCTTTTGAGCTGTCTGCCATCACGGTGGACATGGGATTCGGAGGTGTTCCCGGTGATTTTACCGGAATACAGAATTTGTGTGCGCATTTGAACGTTCCGTACCGCGTTGTACCGTCAAACATTGCGGAAATCGTTTTTGATATTCGGCATGAATCGAATCCCTGCTCTCTGTGTGCCAAATTGCGCAGGGGTGCACTGCATAACGCTGCCCGCGAAAGCGGCTGCACTGCCGTCGCACTGGGACATCATTTTGATGATGCTGTCGAAACATTCATGCTCAATCTGTTCTATGAAGGGCGCGTCGGTTGTTTTTCGCCGGTCACGGATTTGTCCCGCACCGGCATCCGCGTCATACGCCCGCTGATATATGTTCCCGAAAAAGAGATACGCGCCTTCGCCTCCTCTGCGGCACTGCCTGTCGTCCCGTCCACCTGCCCTGCAAACGCACATACGGAACGGGAAAATATGAAGCAGCTGCTGCGCACACTGGAGAGAAATAACAGGGGGCTGCGGCATCGCATCTTCGGCGCTATGCAGCGCGGAAATGTAGACGGCTTCTTTCTTCCGGGGCGCAGAGATATTCGCTTCCCCGAACCGGACGAGGAAAGCGAGGACGGAAACGGAGTAGAAACGCCATGAAAAACTGTATTCGCATCGGTTTGTGTGGCTTCGGATTTATGGGGAAAACCCACTTGTACGCGCTGTCCAATCTCCCTTTCTTTTACGACCTTCCGTATCGTGCGGAGGTTGTAGGTATCTGTACGGCGCACAGGGAATCCGCTGTCAGGGCATCCGATTTATTCGGCATCCGCAAAGTGTATTCCAACGAGGAAGAACTGATATCCGATCGGGATATTGATGTCGTCGATATCTGCACCCCCAATTTCTGCCACTTCGGGACGGCGCGTCAGGCCGTTCTGGCGGGTAAACATGTGCTGTGTGAAAAGCCGCTCACGCCGTCTGCGGAGGAATCCCGTGAATTGGCGGATCTTGCCACTGTCTCGGGAAAGACATGCGGTCTCGTCTTCAACAACCGCTTTCTGTCCCCCGTCCTTCGGGCACGTCAATTAGCCGAATCCGGCCGTCTGGGACGAATCCTGTCCTTCGATTTTGCGTATCGCCACAACTCGTGTATTGACCCGGAACGTTCGGTCGGCTGGAAGCAGCGCGCCGAATTCGGCGGAGGCACCCTTGCGGATTTGGGTCCGCATGTGCTGGATCTTTGCCGTCTTCTGTGCGGTGAAATCGCTTCCGTTATCGGGAAAAGTCAGATTGCTTTTCAGACGCACGGAAATTCCGGCAATGAATGGATAACCGATTCTGACGAGGCTTTCTACATAACGGCAACGACAGCATCGGGTGCGGTCGGAACGATTACCGTATCCAAACTGACGCAGGGCGTCAATGATGATCTGTCTTTTTCCGTATGCGGCACAAAAGGTTCCGTACGTTTTGACTTAATGCAGCCTAATTACCTTTATTTCTATGATGCAGCGAATGAGGGCACACCGCACGGCGGTGTACGCGGCTTTACGCGCATAGAATGCGTCGGACGCTTTGACGGAGCTGCGCTGCCCTTCCCTTCACCGAAAGCTCCGGTCGGCTGGCTGAGAGGACATATAGGGAGCATGGAGAACTACCTGTCCGCCGTGCATGCCCATCGCCCCGCGGATCCATCCTTCGGAGACGGTGCAGCCGTAGACAGAATTATTGATGCTGCACGGCGTTCGGCACTGGAAGGACGGGAGGTGTCGGTATGACGGAATCGAAGCGTCTTCTGACAATCGGGCTGACCGGCCCGACCGGCGCCGGAAAAAGCGCGGTTTCATCCATCTGTCGCCAATGGGGCATACCCTCCATTGACACGGATGCCGTATACCATGCTCTGCTGGTTCCACCGTCCGCTTGCCTTGCCGAACTGACCGATACTTTCGGAACGGGAATCTGCAACCCGGACGGAACACTGAACCGTTCCGCACTGGCCGCAATCGTGTTTTCGCCCGGAAGCAGCGAGAAGCTGGAGAAGCTGAACCGCATCACGCATCGGTTTATTTTGAACAAAGTAAGAGAAATATGTCTTGAGCAGGCGAAATCCAATGTTTCCGCCGTCTTGGTAGACGCTCCGCTCCTATACGAATCGGGCTTTGACCGGGAATGCGATAGAGTTTTGGCTGTGCTTGCCGACCCGGATACCCGCCTTTGCAGGATTATGGTGCGGGACGGCATACCCATGAGTGCGGCAATGGCCCGCCTGCGCGCGCAAAAGCCGGACAGCTTCTATGAACGTGCCGACGGCATACTGTATAACAACGGCTCTCCCGACGAGATGGAAGCGCCCCTGCGTGACCTGCTTACGGGTTGGGGCGTTCAGCTGAAATGAGCGGGGGCGTGCCCGGACGTGCCGGGCGGATTGATTTCCGCAATCCGCCGCATGCGGTCGTAGTTGCGGCTATTTTGATTGTTTCCCTGCTGTTCGGCTTTCTGTTTGACCTTGTATGCAGCGGCATTGAAAAGCTCCGATACCCGCGGAAATATCAAAGTTATGTGGAAACATATGCCGCAGGCTGCGAGATTCCGGCGAAGATACTGTATGCCGTGATTCGAACGGAAAGCGGGTTTGACAGTGCCGCAGAATCAGAAGACGGTGCTGTCGGACTGATGCAAATCACAGCAGAAAATTTTCGCCGTCTGACGCAGGAGGTTCTTCATGAATACCTGGAGGACGGAATGCGGTACGACCCAGAAACAAACATCCGCTACGGGGCACATCTTCTGTCCCGCTATTATCTTCAATACGGAAACTGGAACCTGGCTCTTGCCGCTTACGAAGCCGGAGAAACCCGTGTTGATGAGTGGCTGGCCGACGATACTCTTTCCGACGGAGCAGGCGGATTGAGGAAAATTCCCTCTCGGGAAATAAGGCAGTACGTATCGAAGGTGCTGAAGGCCGCAGAGGTTTATGAAAAATTGTACGGCTGACAAAAGCACAGCATATATTTGTATTTGGATTATCTTAACGAAAGGACAAAAAAATGAAAGACGAAAAAAAACAAGCACAGGCGCAGGCACTTGCCGACAAACTCGGCTACAGAAAAACCAACTTTTACGAAGCCGCAAGTGAGGAGGTTATAAAGGCCGCCTATGACTATGCCCCCGGATACATGAAATTTCTGGACACGGCAAAAACAGAGCGGGAGGCCTCATGCGCTGCCATTGCCATGGCAAAAGAGAACGGCTATATTCCCTACACGTTCGGCATGAAATTAAAGGTCGGCGGCAAGTATTACTATGACAACCGCGGACGCAACCTGTACCTGTTCCGCGTCGGCTCCGAGCCTATTGAAAACGGTATGCGCATCGTTGCCGCCCATATTGATAACCCGCGTCTGGATGTTAAGCAGTCCCCGCTGTATGAAGACGGCGGATTTGCCTTTTTCAAGACGCGCTACTACGGCGGTATCCGGAAATATCAATGGGTTACGATTCCCCTGGCGTTGCACGGCGTTGTAGTAAAGAAAAACGGCGAAACGGTCAATGTTGTTATCGGTGAGGACGAGTCCGATCCCGTTATATACATCAACGACCTGCTGCCGCATCTCGGACAGGAGCAGAACCAGAAGCCTCTCGGAACGGCCATTCCTGCCGAGAATCTGAACCTTCTGCTCGGAACACGTCCCTATCCCGGCGCTGACAAGGACGCCATCAAGCTGAATATTCTATCAATTCTGCACGAGAAGTACGGCATCTGTGAGGAGGATTTCCTCTCTGCCGACCTGTCTGCCGTTCCCGCAGCCCGCGCACGTGAGGTCGGACTAGACCGCTCGCTCATTGGGGCCTACGGGCACGATGACCGCGTATGCGCCTATCCGTCCATGACAGCATTGTTCGACACGGACAACAGCATTCACACATCCATGGTTATTCTTGCGGATAAAGAGGAAATCGGATCGGAAGGCAACACGGGAATGCAGTGCGATCTGATGACGGATCTCCTTGCGGAAATAGCCGCGGGATTGGGCGGCAATTTCGCCGCCATGAAGGCAAATTCCAAATGCCTGTCCTCCGATGTGACGGCCTGCTATGACCCGAACTTTGCCGATGTTTTTGACAAGCGCAATGTCTCCCTGATCAACTGCGGCGTGGCCATGTCAAAGTACACGGGACACGGCGGAAAGGTCGGAACCAACGACGCCCCTGCAGAGTACATTGCATGGGTACGCCGCATCATGGCGGAAGCCGGCGTTATCTGGCAGGCGGGAGATATGGGCAAGGACGATGTCGGAGGCGGCGGAACGGTTGCCAAGTACATTGCCAAGCACAATATCGAGACCGTTGATTTGGGCGTTCCCGTAATTTCCATGCATGCTCCCTACGAAATTATTTCCAAAGCAGACCTTTACACGGCACACCGGGCATTTGAAGCCTTCTTCCTTGCCTGACGGCTCATGACTGCTTAAGCACCAAACCCGTTCTGTCTACATGCAGCGAAATTTGAGTTTCCGCCCGTATGTATTGTCTTTCATGAAATATCGGAATATCCGGAAACGAAAAAGGAGCTTTTGTTCATGTTCGAAAATTTGGAGCCCGTTGCGCGGCGGTATGAGGATATGGAGTACAGGCTGACTCTGCCTGAAACTCTGGCAGATCCTGCCGCATATCAACACATGATACGTGAATACAACAGTCTGACCGACACGGTGAGCGCCTATCGTGCTTTCCGCTCGCTGGAGGCGCGTCTTAGCGAAGCGGAGAAAGAGATGTCCTCTTCCGACGCGGAGCTGCGGGTGCTCGCCGCAGAAGAAGCACTGACAATAAAGAAAGAACTTGCCGAAGCGGAAATGGCATTGCGAGCCCTTTTGATCCCCCGCGATCCCGATGATGACAGGAGTGTAGTCATGGAAATACGCGCCGGAACCGGCGGAGAGGAGGCGGCTCTGTTCGCCGCAGACCTGTTCCGTATGTACAGCATGTATGCACAAGCGTCCGGATTCTCGGTCAGCGTCACCTCCGCAACGGAAACCGAACTGGGCGGATTCAGGGAAATTGTATTTCTTTGTGAGGGAAAAGGCGCATTCTCGCGCTTTAAATTTGAGTCCGGCGTACACCGCGTTCAGCGCGTACCGGAAACGGAGTCTCAGGGACGCATCCAGACTTCTGCCGCCACCGTGGCTGTACTGCCGGAGGCAGAGGAGGTGGATGTGGACATTCGGGACAGTGACCTAGTGTTTGAGTCCTGCAAATCCTCCGGTGCGGGCGGTCAGCATATCAACAAGACGGAATCGGCTGTCCGCCTGACACACAAACCCACCGGCATTGTTGTGGAGTGTCAGCAGGAACGATCTCAGTTTCAAAACAAGGATAAAGCGCTGTGCATGCTCCGCGCCATTCTTTACAAAAGAAAGAAGGAAGAAACAGACAGCGCGCGGGCGTCGGCGCGGCGGTCTCAGGTCGGCACAGGAGACAGAAGTGAAAAAATCCGCACCTATAACTTTCCGCAAAGCCGTGTTACCGACCACCGAATCGGGCTTTCCCTATACGATATAGACGGGTTTATGAACGGAAACCTTGACCCGATGATCCGGGCACTTACCGAAGCGGACACGGCCGCCCGGCTCAAAGAATCCGGTTCCGGCAACTGATTGCCGATTGCTGCACGAAAGGACTGTACGGAATTGCAAACCGAAC
>CAVDLN010000086.1:0-8049 GCA_963609805.1 Erysipelotrichaceae bacterium
ACGAACCGATGATTGCCCGGCGGTTTTTCGTTAGAATGGCGGGCAGCAGAGGAAACTCTCCCGGAGTTTTTGCTGCCCGCCTTTTTGATGAGGAGTAACCGGGGGATTGGCAGAACCGCACTTTTTTTGAGTTTTCCAAGGGAAAAATTACCATCTTTGACGATTGACTTACCGCCCGCCTCATGGTATAATATCAAAAATATAACCGGGCATGCATCCGCTGTACGCACATCGCACCCGGAAAAAGCAAAGGAAGAGGAGATGTAATTTATGGCAACCTTTATCAATGAGCCTTCCCATACTTTCAACGAGTATCTGCTGATTCCCGGTTATTCGTCCGACAAGTGCATACCGGCTAATGTCAGTCTTCGCACCCCGCTGGTGAAATACCGCAGGGGAGAAACTCCCGCCATTATGATGAACATTCCGATGGTGTCCGCCATTATGCAGGCCGTGTCCGGCGACAGGCTTGCCGTCGCGCTTGCTCTGGAGGGCGGTGTCTCGTTTATATACGGTGCGCAGAGTATTGAAAACGAGGCGGCTATGGTGAAGCGCGCCAAGAGCCATAAGGCGGGCTTCGTCCGTTCCGATTCCAACATTATGCCGGATGCCACCATGGCGGATGTGGTGAAGCTGGTAAAACGGACCGGCCACAATACGGTGGCTGTCACCGAGGACGGAACTCCGGAGGGAAAGCTGCTCGGCATTGTCACAGGGCGCGACTATCGTCCCAGCCGCATGGATCCGGAAACGCCTGTTTCCTCCTTCATGACCCCGTTTGAGCGGCTGATTACCGCACCGGAGGGAACCACCCTGAAGGCGGCCAATGACATTATCTGGGATAACAAACTCAATTCGCTGCCTATTATCGATGAGAATCAGCACCTCTGCCATATGGTCTTCCGCAAGGACTATGACAGCCACAAGCAAAATCCGAACGAGCTGCTGGATGCATCCAAACGGTATGTTGTGGGCGCCGGCATCAATACACGCGATTACATGGAGCGCGTTCCTGCCCTGATTGCAGCCGGAGCGGATGTGCTGTGCATTGATTCCTCGGAGGGCTTCTCGGACTGGCAGAAATACACGCTGGCGTGGATACGCGAGCAGTACGGGGAAAGCGTCAAGGTCGGCGCGGGCAATGTTGTGGACGCCAAGGGATTCCGTTTTCTGGCGGAGTGCGGCGCTGATTTTGTCAAGGTCGGCATCGGCGGAGGATCCATCTGCATTACGCGTGAGACAAAGGGCATCGGACGCGGGCAGGCAACCGCACTGATTGATGTGTGCCGCGAACGCGATCGCTATTTTGAGGAAACGGGTATCTATGTGCCTGTCTGTTCGGACGGCGGCATAGTATACGACCACCACATTACACTGGCGCTTGCCATGGGTGCCGATTTTGTCATGCTCGGACGGTATTTCGCCCGCTTTGACGAATCGCCTTCCAACAAGGTCAGTATCGGCGGCACTTACTATAAGGAATACTGGGGTGAGGGATCTGCCCGCGCGCGCAACTGGCAGCGGTATGATCTCGGCGGAGACAAAAAGCTTTCCTTTGAGGAGGGCGTGGATTCCTACGTCCCGTATGCCGGCAGCCTGAAGGACAATGTTGCCATGACGCTGGCCAAGGTGCGCTCCACTATGTGCAACTGCGGAGCGCTGACGATTCCCGAGCTGCAGGAAAAGGCCGTTCTTACGCTGGTATCGGCGACAAGCATTGTTGAGGGCGGTGCGCACGATGTGATTCAGAAGGAGAAGAGCAATGCCGTGAAGTGACGGAGACGGCGTATCGCCCCTCCGCAAGAGTTCCTGCAGAGGCCGCATGAAGTGCACTGCGGCATTGTACCAGAAAATAATTCGCCAGATTTGTGCACATTGAATATTTACAAATGAACCGGGATGGTGTATAATGGGGAAGCATCGGAAGATGTCCCCAACATCTTCCCGGTTCCACACAGCACACTCGTCATACCTTTCGGCGGAGTATCAAACTCATGATACCAACACGCGGGACGGCGTCACGGGGGTGCTTTTTTTGCGGCTTTTTTACGGTCGGAAGCGGGCGGGGAAGGATGCGCCGAGGGACGCAGTCGGGTAAATCGGCGGTTTCGCAATATTTTTTTGGCGGAGAGACGGGGTATGCAATGCATGCGGCACTGTCCGGAAAGAGCTTTCGTCAAAATGACCAACCCACTTTTCCGGCATGTAAGCCTCCACAAATGGGGGCGGTATACCGGAAAACACTATGGATATACAGGCGGGAAAATAAGTAAAAAAAGTGAAAATTATATAATTAATGAGGGAAATACTTGAGCGGGAAAGCGTGTCTTGTTATTTTTTTATCAGGCGGGATTGTCATTTTTTTGACAGTGGCATTCATTCATAAAAAAGGCGGGGAACAGGGGAAAAAACTTTGTATGGTTTTCAAGCGAAAAAATGGCGCTAACCTCTTGCATTTCTTTCGTCATTTTGTTATAATACAAGTTGAATAGATTTGTCTTCTATGGGGGTAACCTTTGCTTCGCGCCTTATGCCGCCGCGGGGCAGGACATTGCCTTAATCTGTAAGAGAAGGAGAGTTTTTCATGAAGATTCTGGTCGTCAATGCCGGAAGCTCGTCGCTGAAGTATCAGCTCTTTGATATGGACGAGCGCCGCGTGCTGGCTAAGGGTCTGTGCGAAAAGATCGGACTGTCCGGCGCCATTACACACAAGCGTCCGGGCAAGGCGACCTATTCCGCCGATTACCCCATGCCGACGCACGACGAGGCAATAGCACTTGTGCTCAGACTCCTGACCGATCCGGAGTGGGGTGTGATTGACAGCGTGGACGAGATCACGGCTGTCGGTCATCGGTTCGCTCACGGCGGTAAGTTCACCTCGTCCCGCGTGCTGGGCGAGGAGGAGATGAAGTATCTCGAGTCCATTGTGCCGATCAACCCGCTGCACGGACCGCCCGCCATCAAGGGAGTCAACGCATGTCTTAAGCTGATGGGCAACACTCCGATGGTAGGTGTGTTCGATACATCTTTCTATGCGACGCTGGAGCCGAAGGCTTATGTTTATGCACTGCCCTATGAGTGGTTTGAGCAGTACGGAATCCGCCGGTACGGCTTCCACGGGACTTCTCACCGCTACGTGTCTGCCGAGGCGGCACGCTTCCTGGGAAAGCCGCTTGAAGAGCTGAAGATTGTCACCTGCCATATCGGCAGCGGTTCCTCTATTTCCGCTGTCAAGTACGGCAAGGCCGTGGATACGTCTATGGGCTTTACGCCGCAGGAAGGACTGCCCATGGGCACCCGCTGCGGTTCCATTGATCCTTCCATTGTGACATACATGATGAAGCAGACCGGCATGACTCCCGATGAGATGGACAATGCCCTCAACAAAAAATCCGGTCTTTTGGGTGTGTCCGGCGTGTCCAATGACGCACGGGAGGTTTGGGCTGCCGCCGAGGCGGGCAATGAACGCGCCGTGCTCGCAATGGACGTTATGTGCCAGGGCGCCAAGAAGCTGATCGGATCCTATGTCGCCGAAATGAACGGCATTGATGTTCTGGTGTTTACGGCAGGACTTGGCGAGAACGACGCCAGAGCACGTGAGAAGATTGCCTCTGACCTTGAATTCCTCGGAATCAAACTGGACAAGGAAAAGAACAAAAATATTGAGCGCGGCGTGAATGCGGTAATTTCTGCCGATGATTCGCCGGTCAAGGTGTTTGTGATTCCTACCGATGAGGAGTACATGATTGCGGCCGACACCATGAAGCTGGTCGGCAATCAGTAATCCCGAACCAATCAGTTCCCAAAATGGTTCCCGGTGCTCCGGCGCCGGGGCGGACCGAAAAATATACAGAATTTTATAAAAGCGAAAGGAAACAAACAGTATGGCACAGTCTCCGTTTGAAATCAAAAAAGAAATCTGCGACATAGGTAAGCGTATCTATGATCACGGCTTCGTCGCCGCAAACGACGGCAACATCTCCGTCAAGGTCGGCCCCAACGAGTTCTATTGCACTCCTACCGGCGTATCCAAGGGTTACATGACCCCCGACATGATCATCAAGATCGACGCTCAGGGAAACAAGATCGACGGTAAGCTGAACCCCTCCTCGGAGATCAAGATGCACATGCGTGTGTATCAGGAGCGTCCGGATGCAGGCGCTGTCGTTCATGCTCATCCTCCTGTGGCTACCGCTTTCACGGTTGCCGGAATTCCCATGGATCAGTTCATCCTGCCCGAGGCAATTCTGACCATCGGCTCCGTTCCTACCTGCGACTACGGTACTCCCTCCACCATGGAGATTCCCGACTCCCTTATGCCCTACATCCAGAAGCATGATGCATTCCTGCTGAAGAACCACGGTGCTCTGACTGTCGGCAACACGCTGCAGCGCGCCTGCTTCACCATGGAAGAGGTCGAGTTCAATGCGAAGATTAACCTGTACGCCCGCCAGCTCGGCGTCGGCGCAGAGGCTCACATTGAGGAGATCCCCTGCGAGCAGCTTGAGAAGCTGATGGAACTGCGCAAGAAGATGGGCATCCCCGGCAAACATCCCGGATGCGCAAAGTGCCCGAACCGCGGCACGCCCAACTGCCACTGCCTGCCTAAGAACAACGCTCCCGCCGCAACCGGTTGCAGCTGCGGCAAGGAAGCTGCCGCTCCCGCCGACAACGACATGATTTCCGAGATCACCCGCAAGGTTCTCGCCGCTCTGGGCAAGTAAAAAGTATCCTTCCGCGGAGACAGACTCCGCAAAACAGTAATTTACAATCTCAGAGAAAGGAAGAACCGCTATGGCAATTAATTTGACTGAAGCGCAGGTTGCCGAGCTGGTCGCCAAGGTTGTCCGGGAGATCCGGAACGAAACACCTGCTGCCGGACATACGTGGGACGCTACCCAGTACGACGGCCGTAAGTTTATCGGCGTGTTTGACACCATGGAGGAGGCTATTGCCGCCGCCGAGGCAGGCTACAAGACCATCCGTTCCACCAGCGTTGCGGACAGGGAAAAGCTGATTTCCTCCATCCGCGCTTACTGCCGTGCGGAAGCCGCCACGATGGCTGCACTGGGTGTTGCGGAAACCAAGATGGGCAAGGTTGAACATAAGATCGCCAAGCACATTCTTGTTGCCGATAAGACTCCCGGTACCGAGGACATTGTCGCCGAGGCAAAAACCGGCGACCACGGCCTGACGCTGACAGAGCGTGCGCCGTTCGGCGTCGTGGGCGCGATTACTCCGTCCACCAACCCGTCCGAGACCGTGATTTGCAACAGCATGGGCATGATAGCTGCCGGGAACGGTGTGGTATTCAACCCGCATCCGGGCGCAATCGCTACTTCCAACTACGCAGTCGACCTGGTCAACCGTGCCGTTCACGCGGCAGGCGGACCGGAAGTGCTGGTAGCTTCCGTGAAGAAGCCCACACTGGATACCGCCAACGTTATGTATAAGCACCCCGCTATCCGTCTGCTGGTTTGCACCGGCGGCCCCGGCGTGGTCAAGGCTGTGCTGTCCTCCGGAAAGAAGGCAATCGGAGCCGGTGCCGGCAACCCGCCTGTCATCGTTGACGATACAGCCGATATCGAGAAGGCAGCGAAGGATATCATCGACGGATGCACCTTCGACAACAACCTTCCCTGCATTGCGGAGAAGGAAGTGTTCGTGTTTGAGAACGTCGCCGACCGTCTGATTCAGGGCATGTTGAAAAACGGATGCATTATGCTTACCCGTGAGCAGGCGGATGCTCTTGCCAAGATTGTCGTTGTTGAGAAAACCGGCAAGGACGGCAAGGTTACACATGTTGTCAACCGTGACTGCGTCGGCCGTGACTGTTCCGTTATTCTGGAAAAGATCGGCCTGCACGTCGGTCCCGAGATCCGCTGCGCTATCGCAGAGGTTCCGTTTGAGCACACCTTTGTTCAGACTGAGCTGATGATGCCGATTCTCGGTATCGTGCGTGTCAAGGATATCGATGAGGCAATTGATCTTGCGGTCAAGGCAGAGCACGGAAACCGCCACTCCGCACATATGCACTCCAAGAATATTGACAATCTGTCCCGGTTTGCGACTGCGGTCGAGACGACGATTTTTGTCAAGAACGCACCTTCCTACGCAGGCATCGGCTACGGCGGCGAGGGACACACGACCTTCACCATCGCAGGTCCTACCGGAGAGGGCATCACCTCCGCCCGCAGCTACACGCGTCTGCGCCGCTGCGTGATGGCGGATCACTTCCGCATTATTTGACGGGCACTTCCGCAGCCGCATTGCAAACGGATGCGCTGCGGAAATCCCGATGGGACAGCGTGGAATGACAGCACAGGGGCGCAATTCACAGAAAGGAACTGAAAATCATGGATGTAACAGCTTCTCAGATTGAAGAAATTGTCCGCCAGGTTGTACAGAGCATGGGCGGTTCGCAGGCTCCGGCCGCGAAGGCCGCAGATCTGCCCAAGGTCGCACACTGCGCTATGCTGGTGGCTCCGAAGAAGTTTGAGGTAAAGGAAATTCCGATTCCCGAACTGACCGACGACGATATTCTCGTCCGCGTGGAGGGCGCAGGTGTCTGCGGCACCGACGTGCACGAGTGGCGTCAGGATCCGTTCGGCATCATTCCCGTTATTCTGGGACATGAAGGAACCGGCGAGATTGTGTACCTCGGCAAGAACATTAAATGCGATACCGCAGGCAAGCCGCTGAAGGTCGGCGACAAGCTTGTCACCTCCGTTATCTCCTGCGGCGACTGCTATGTCTGCCGCATGGTGCCGGGCCGCACAAACCTGTGCGACAATCAGGGCGTGTTCGGTCTGATCGGCGATAAGCGCGGTACGTCCGAGGGCAACCGCGTCAACGGTTGGTTCGCAGACTACATGCTGATCCGCGGAGCGGGCGCTACCTACTTCCAGGTCAATGATCTGAATCTTAACCAGCGCATGCTGCTGGAGCTTGCAACGGTATGCGTCCACGCTCTGGAGCGCGGACAGTCCACCGGACTTATCAACTTCGGCTCCAAGGTCCTGCTGCAGGGTTGCGGACCTGTCGGACTGGTTATGCTTTGCGTGCTGCGCGCTGCCGGTATCAACTACATTATTGCGGTTGACGGCAATGAGGACCGTCTGAAGGTTGCCGAGAAGCTCGGCGCCAAGAAGACGATCTGCTTCAAGCGTCCCGATGAGGACACGCTTGAGAAGCGTGTCGCCAAGGTCAAGGAGGTTGCCAACGGCGTAGGCGTTGACTTCGCTTATCAGTGCACCGGCGCTCCCGCTGCTGCTGCCGATATTTACAGCTACATCCGCCGTGGAGGCGGTATGTGCGAGATGGGCTTCTTCGTAAATAACGGCGAATATCAGGTCAACCCGCATCTTGCTATGTGCAACAAGGAAATCAACATAGTCGGATCCTGGGACTACAGTGCCGAGGATTATCCGAAGACCATGGCATTCCTGAAGCAGTGCGAGGAGATGAACATCCCGATCGAGGATCTCATTACGCATTCCTTCCCGCTTGATCAGATGAACGAAGCAATGGAAACCAATGTGGCGCAGAAGGGTATCAAGATCTGCTACATTGCTAAGTGATAACGGAGTGTGACCGATATGGCTGCACTCGGAATGATCGAGGTGTTCGGCTTTGCCACTTCCATTGTAGTGGCGGATGCCGTAGCAAAGGCCGCCGATGTTGAGGTGGTTGCCATTGACCGGAACAAGCCTGCGAACGCAGACAAATGCGAGGTCCCGCTGGTCATGGTTGTTAAATTTGAGGGAACTCCGGCAGCGGTGCAGGCAGCTCATGATGCCGGCGTCGCCGAGGCGCAGAAGCGGGGGCTGTTTATCACTTCCAAGATCAATTCCGGGCTCTCCCCGGATGTGGAGTGGTTTGCCCACTTGACTGCCACCGGACGCGATAAGCTCCGGAATTATACTACCGCCGACGGGAAAAAAGTCTGACGCGGTATCCTGCATGTTTTAAATTTAACCAGATTTTTCAGAATTAGAAGGAGAAATTAGTCATGAACGAAGCTCTTGGTATGGTTGAGACCCGTGGTCT
>CAVDLN010000087.1:0-8011 GCA_963609805.1 Erysipelotrichaceae bacterium
GCCCTCAAGGCTTGCGTATTATACCACTTTCATCGACGGTTGTCAAGGGGGAAAAGGCATTTTTTTGGCAAAAAATCGGCGGCTGCCGTTTCGCGGATTCTCTTCCTATCTATTTATCGGCGTCCTCCGAGTCGGTTCGCAGCCGCACCGCGGGTTCCGATCCGCATCCTGCACCTGCTTTGCTCTGTTAAAATGCACAGTTTGCACGCGCATGGATTGTGCAAGTGTCCGAAACTGAAAAAGTCACGATTCTGTTATTGATTCAAATTCGATTATATGTTATAATTGCATGAGAAAACTGCACGGTTACGTGTTGCCGCATCGGCAGTCGCCCCGCGCAAATGAGGAGGAATTTTGATATTATGGCAAAACGTATTTTGGCTCTGTTGCTATGCGCTGTTATGCTGACGTCCTGCTTTGTCGGGTGCAGCAGTGCGGACGACGAGGACAAGGGTCAATACATTACGGCGTACCTGTCCAACGACATTTACGACCTTGACCCCGCCAATGCATACACCAACGAGTCTCTGTCCAACGTCGTGGGGCTGCTGTTCGACACGCTCTTCAAGCTGGACTCCAATAAAAAGGTAAAGAAGTCCCTTGTCACCAAGTACTGGACGACAGAGGATGACAACAGCCAGGAATACATCATGTACCTGCGTCTGAAGAGCGACGCGTACTGGTCCGACGGTACAGCTCTCTCCGCGAACGACGTTGTGTACGCATGGAAGCGTCTGCTGGAGGTGGATGCCTCCTATTCCGCGGCTGCCCTGCTGTTTGACATCAAGAATGCACGTGCCGCCAAGGAAGGCGACTGCTCCATCGATGACGTCGGTGTGACCGCGCCCGAGACCACGCTTGTGGAAATCCGCTTTGAGCAGTCCATCGACTATGACCAGTTCCTCCTGAATCTGACCAGCGTCGCACTTGCCCCGCTGCGCAGCGATATCACCGCCAAGAGCACCGACTGGGCCAAGAAGCCCGGCACCATGGTGTGCAGCGGCCCGTTCCGTCTGGCGCGCATCAACCTTTCCACCAGCGATACCGACACCTATGAGGATGTGAACTGGAGCGAGCTGGATCCCAACGAAACCGGCAAGGTTATCGACGGTTCCACCGAGGGTGCCAAGTCCTTCGCCGCCGCCCGCATTGTGGACTTCATGCTGGAGCGCAACACATACTACTACCGTGATGTGGAAGAGGATGCGCTTGATAAGTCCGTCACGCCCTACCGTATCAGCGTTGACTGCTCCCTGACTGCCGAGCAGCTGGTCGCTCAGTACGAGGCCGGCATGATGATGTACATCGGCGATATCCCGCTGAGCGTCCGCACCAACGAAACCATTCAGAAGAATGTGGATGTTTCCTCCTACTCCATGTCTACCAGCTCCGTGTACCTCAACGAGAAGGCCATGATTGCCGACGGAACCGAGACAGGCTCCGCACTGTTCGCCAATGAGAAAGTCCGTCAGGCGCTGTCGCTTGCGGTTGACCGTGCCGCACTGGCGGAAATGGTCGTTTATGCCGACGCGGCAACCGGCCTTGTTCCCACCGGTGTCTGGGAAACCGGCGCGAACCGGAAGAAGTCCTTCCGCAGCGCCTGCGACGCAGACTACGAGTATCTGAAATACGACCTGACGCAGGCAAAGAGCCTGCTCTCCGAGGCGGGAATCAATCCGGACAAGTACAGCTTCAGCCTGACCATCTCCAGCTATGACGATGTGCAGACCGCTCTGGCCGAGAAGATCGTGGAGGCGTGGAACGCACTGGGCTTCCATGTGACGATCCGCGTACGCGGCACCATCCTCAACAACGACTACTACAAGTACACCGATTCGGTTCCCACGGATATGTGCGACGACCTGTATGCCGAGGCACTGCGCAGCACCGACTATGAGGCCATCTTGTTTGACTATGTGGCCTACTCCGTGGATCCCTACGGCGTTCTGGCTCCCTTCGCAAAGAAGTTCTCCGGTATGGCCATGGATATGTCCGACCCCAGCCACTATGAGCTTCCCGGACATGCCACGGGCTACGACAACGAGACCTACAACGAGTTGATGGAAAAGATTTACGCAGAGAAGACCATCTCCGCGCGTGCGGATGACCTGCGCGAGGCCGAGGGTATCCTGATGAACGACCTCCCCATCATCCCGCTGATCTTCAACAAGACCGCGTCCATAACAAGCTCCAAGCTGAAGAAGCTCGACTCCACCTACTACATGGATGCCGTATTTACCAAGGCAAAGATCCGCAGCTACGACAGCTACCTTGCCGCCGGTAAGGCATACGTGAACGAGCACTTCAGCGAGCTGGCATTCAAGGACTACAAGGACTGCACATATGCCGACTTTGAATCCTTCAAATCCGCGAATACCGTCTACGCGCAATACTACCTGGACGAGGTGGAGTAACTCCTCCCCGATAGAGGTTTCAGGTTACCGCAGGACTGCCGCCGTATGGCGGCAGTCCTGCTTTTTTCCGCCGGATGCGTCTTTTTTCCTCAATATTATAGACAACCGCCCCGAAATGTGCTATAATGTCTGCGTGTTTACATACATGTATGCATGCATACATGCGGCAAAACAGAAAAACAGCGAAAGGAGTTTCCGTTCCGATGCAGATAAAGCAGCTTCCCGGCGGGAGTCCCTACGCGTCAAACTGCTGGCTTCTGACAGCCGGTGACGGGCACGCCGCCGTGATTGATCCCAGCGCCTCCGCCGCGGTCATACGGCGGGCCGTCCGTGAGGCCTTCCCGGACGGGGATGGATGCCCCGACGCCGTCCTGCTGACGCACGGCCATTTCGATCACATAGCATCGGCGGACGCCCTGCGGCAGGCGCATCCCGGTGTACCGGTCTGCGTCCACGCCGATGACGCCGCCATGCTTACCGACGGCACTCGCAATGCCTCCGCCCTGTTTCTCGGGAAAGAGGACGTCTATGCGCCCGCCGACAGGCTGCTGGAGGACGGAGAAATCATCCGCATAGGGCAGGAAACCCTGCGTGTGCTGCATATGCCGGGGCATTCGCCGGGCTCGGTCTGCTATCTGGACGAATCGGCCGGTGTGCTGTTCACGGGCGACACCCTGTTCGCCTTCGGCATCGGACGGTGCGACCTGTGGGGAGGCGACAGCACCGCCATGCGCCGCTCGCTCCGGCGTCTGGGGGAGCTTCCGCGCTCGCTGCGCATCTGCCCGGGGCACGGGGAAACCGCCGTGCTGGGAGCGGCGCTCGACCGCGCCATGTATGACTGCTGATATCTGATATATACGGCGGCTGAAGCTGCCGCTGAAATGAAAGGATTTTTCCCATGGATTACCGCAAATTGGCCGATCTCCTGTTTCCCGATGTAACCGAAACGCCTGCCGATATGGAGGCAAGATACCCCGCAAGAAACCTGCCGGAGGGGGCAAAGGTCACTCGCTTCGCGCCCAGCCCCACGGGATTCGTTCATCTGGGAGGACTTTACGGCGCCACCATCGACGAACGGCTCGCACACCAGTCCGGCGGCGTGGTTTACCTGCGCATCGAGGATACCGATGCCAAGCGGGAGGTTGCCGGTGCCGCCGAAAAGCTGATCCGCATCTTCGGTCAGTACGGCATTCACTTTGATGAGGGCGCCGCGCTGGACGCGGACGGAAACGTCACGGACAGCGGCAGCTACGGCCCCTACCGCCAGAGTCAGCGCGCGCATATCTACCATGTGTACGCCAAGAAACTGGTTGAGGAAGGGAAAGCCTACCCCTGCTTCACAACGGAGGAGGAGTACGAGGAACTGCAGGCCGCCGACAAGAAAGCCGAAATCAAGGCCAAGGAGTGGACAGCCGCCGACAACGCCGCCGCGCAGGAGCGGCAGGCAGCCATGCGGAATTTCACGATAGAGGACGTAGAGGCGCATCTCGCCGCCGGTCATCCGTGGGTGCTGCGCATCCTCTCGGACGGAGACCCGGACGGGAGCAAAAAGGTCGTGTTCACCGATCTCATCAAAGGAAAAATCGAAATGCCCGAAAACAGTGAGGATTTTGTCCTGCTCAAGTCGGACGGAATCCCCACCTACCACTTTGCGCATGCCGTGGACGATCACCTTATGCGCACGACGCACGTGGTGCGCGGCGAGGAGTGGCTGCCCAGCTCGGCAAAACACATTCAGCTCTTCCGCTATCTCGGCTTTACCATGCCCAAGTACATGCACACGGCGCAGGTTATGTGCTTTGACGCCAACGGGAACAAGCGCAAGCTGTCCAAACGCGATATGGGCAGCAACATGGAGGATTTCTACCGCATGGGCTACGCGCCCGCCTGCGTCTGCGAGTACCTCCTGACCATTCTGAACTCCAACTACGAGGACTGGCGCGCGCAGAATCCCGACCGCCCCTTTACGGATTTCCCGTTCAGCATTAAGAAAATGAGCGCATCCGGCTGCGTCATGGACATACCGAAGCTTAACGACGTGTCCAAAAACGTGCTGTCCCGCATGACAGCCGCCGAGATATACAGCGCCGCCGCGGCATGGGCTGCCGACTACGACAGGGAACTGTACGACTGCCTGACCGCCGACCCCGCCTACGCGCAGGCCGTCTTCGCAATCGGGCGCGGCGGGAAAAAGCCCCGCAAGGATTTTTCCACCTTCGCGGACATAAAGCCCTATCTGGATTTCTTCTATGACAGCCTGTTCCGCATCCGGGACACCCTGCCGGAGGGAACGGATCCCGCCGACGTACATGCCGCCGTCGAGGCCTTCCGCGCCGGCTATGACGAGGCGGACGACGCAACCGTCTGGTTTGACAAAATCAAGGCCATCGCGGACTCTATGGGCTACGCCTCCGACATGAAAGCATACAAGCAGAACCCCGCCGCCTACCGCGGCAGCGTAGCGGATATTTCCTCCTTCCTGCGCCTGGCCGTCACGGGACGGCTGAACGCCCCCGATCTCTATACCGTCATGCACCTGCTCGGGCGTGAGAGAACGCTCGCCCGTCTCGCGGCGTTTGACGCCTGATTTTCCGCCTCTATTCCATACAAGTAAGGAGCAGCAGCTATGGCAAACGAAAACATGGACTCCAACTTTATCTTTGACATTATCGACGAGGATCTGCGGGAGGATCCCTCCATCAAGGTTCACACCCGATTTCCCCCCGAGCCGAACGGATACCTGCACATCGGTTCCGCCAAGGCGATCTGCATCAACACCGAGGTCGCCCGCAGATACGGCGGCCTGTTCAACCTGCGCTATGACGACACCAACCCCGCCAAGGAGCATATGGAATTTGTCCGCTCCATCCGGGAGGATCTGGACTGGCTGGGCGCAGAGCCGACCGGCGGCGTTTTCTACGGTTCGGACTATTTCGGCAAGTGCTATGAATTCGCCGTTCAGCTGATCCGTCAGGGCGACGCCTACGTCTGCGATCTGTCAAAGGACGACCTTGCCGAATACAAAGGGACCGACCGCGCCGAGGCAAGCCGGGAGTCCCCCTACCGCAACCGTTCCGTAGAAGAGAATCTCGACCTGTTTGAGCGCATGAAAAACGGCGAATTCCCGGACGGCGCCAAGACCCTGCGCGCCAAGATCGACCCCTCCTCCAGCAACACCTACCTGCGTGACCCGGTCATTTACCGCATCCGTCATGTCAGCCACCACCGGCAGGGCGACGCATGGTGTATCTACCCCATGTACGACTTCGCACACCCCATTCAGGACGCGCTGGAAGGAATTACCTACTCGCTGTGCTCCAGCGAGTTCAAGAATCACCGCCCGCTGTACGAATGGGTTGTGGACCATATCGGTTTCGAGCGCAAGCCCAAGCAGCGCGAATTCGGGCGCATGAACGTGACCTACACCGTCATGTCCAAACGCTACCTGCGTGAGCTGGTCGAGACCGGACGGGTTGACGGCTGGGATGATCCCCGCCTGCCCACGCTGTGCGCCCTGCGCCGCCGCGGCTATACGCCGGAAGCGATTTTCGCGTTTGTGCGGAGTGCCGGCATAAACAAGGCGGACGCCCTGGTGGACATCCGTCAGCTGGAGGCCTGCGTGCGCGACGATCTGAACGACAGAGCCCTGCGGCGTGTCTGCGTGGCGCATCCGATCCGGGTGGTACTGGACAACTACCCCGCCGACCGTGAGGAAACCGTCAGCCTGCCGAATCACCCGCAGAAGCCGGAGCTGGGCACCCGGGAGGTTCCGTTCAGCCGGGAGCTGTACATCGACGCGGACGACTTCGCGGAGGTGCCGCCTCCGAAATTCTTCCGTCTCAAGCCGGACGGCGAAGTTCGCCTGATGGGCGCCTACATCATAAAGTGCGGCGAAATCGAAAAGAATGAGGACGGCTCCATCCGCTGCATCCACGCGACAGCCGATCTGGAGAGCGGGTTCGGCAATCCGTCCGACGGACGCAAGGTCAAGGGAACTATCCACTGGCTGTCCTGCCGCCATGCCTGCGACATCAAGCTGATGATGTACGACCGCCTGTTTACCATCGAGAATACGGCCGAGGTTCCGGAGGGCAAGACCTACCTGGACTACCTCAACCCCAACTCCCTGACCGTCATCGAAAACGCCAAGGCGGAGCCGGCAGTACGGGACGCCGCCCCGGGCGACAAATTCCAGTTTGTGCGGTTCGGCTATTTCTGCAAGGATACCCGCCATGCCGACACCTTCAATCAGGTCGTGTCCCTCAAGGACGCAATGCCCAAAAAATAATCTACGGACATACGAAAACCCCATGCCGCTCCGCGGCATGGGGTTTTCGTATGTTATTTTCGGTATCGGGATTACTTCTTGCTGCTGTCGCTGTCGCTGTCGTCTCCGTCCAGAGCACGGAGATCATCCTCGTCCACGATGCATTCGAATTTCTGCCCGCAGTTGGGGCAGCGGAGATTCTCCGCATCGATGGAGGAATCGAAATTGATCACGTCGCCGCAGGAAGGACATACAACCTCGAAATACTCATCGTCGTCCTCGTCTTCATCCTCGTCGCCGTCGAGGCCGCAGTCCTCGTCGCAGTTCTCGCAGTCGCCGTCGCAGAAGCCGTCGTCTCCGTCCTCGTCCTCGTCCTCGTCCTCATCGTCGTCGCCGTCGCCGTCGCCGACCAGAACCTCCTCGACATCGCCGAGATCCTCATCCAGCTCCTCTACATAGTCCTCAAGATCGCTCATCTTGGACTGCATCTCTTCCATCTTCCCCGCCATCTCGTTGACGAGATCCAGCAGAGCGGCAATTACCTTGCCCTCCTTGGAAGCGGCATCAAGGCCCAGCCCGTCAGCCAATCCCTTGACATACATTGCTTTGTTGGTAAGCTCCATGGTTTGCCATCCTTTCTCCGCACGAGAGGTGCGGTCTTGCAGTGCCCGTCGGGACTCCCCGCGGAAAACAGATCAGGCGCGGGACAGATATTCGCCGGTACGGGTATCAATCTTGATGCGCTCGCCCTCGTTGATGAACAGCGGCACCTTCACGACGGCGCCGGTCTCCAGCGTTGCGGGTTTCAGGGTATTGGTAGCGGTATTGCCGGCAAAGCCGGGTTCGGTGGAGGTAATCTCCAGCTCGACGAATGTGGGCGGCTCCACTCCCAGAATGCGTCCCTTGTAGGAGCTGATCTTGCACATCATCTCCTCCTTGACGAACTTGAAGTTGTCCTCGACCTGGCTGTGAGGAATCAGGGTCTCCTCCCATGTCTCGGTGTCCATGAAGTGGTACAGATCGCCGTCATCGTAGGAATACTGCATGTCCTTGCGCTCGATGTACGCGTTCTCAAACTTATCGGTGGGGTTGAATGTACGCTCGGTCACGGCGCCCGTCATGATGTTCTTCATCTTGGTACGGACGAAGGCCGCGCCCTTTCCGGGCTTGACGTGCTGGAACTCGATGACCTGATACACGTCACCGTCCATATCGAACGTCAGACCGTTTCTGAAATCGCCTGCTACTACCATTGTTTCATACCTCCAGATTTTTGCATCCCGACCTCGCCGCCGGGCGATACAATTTACAATTACACTCTATTATACAC
>CAVDLN010000088.1:0-7637 GCA_963609805.1 Erysipelotrichaceae bacterium
ACAAGAAACAGGGCAAGCGTCCGCTTCTGGTGGCCTGCGATGTATACCGTCCCGCCGCCATAAAGCAGCTGGAGGTGCTCGGAGAAAAGCTTGACATCCCGGTCTTCCAGATGGGCGACAAAGAGGACCCTGTCCGCATTGCAGCCGAGGGAGTGAAATTTGCCGAGCAGAAAGGCTATGACATGGTGTTCATAGACACGGCAGGACGGCTGCAGATAGATGAAGCCTTAATGAACGAACTGCTGCGCATAAAGCAGGCAGTCCGCCCGACCGAAATTCTGCTGACCGTCGACTCCATGATCGGTCAGGAATCCGTAAATGTAGCGGAAACCTTCAACAATCTCTTGGACATCACGGGTGTTATTCTCACCAAGCTGGACGGAGATACCCGCGGCGGTGCGGCTCTTTCCATCCGCTATGTCACGGGAAAGCCGATTAAGTTTGTCGGCACCGGCGAAAAATTGGACGCCATAGAGCCATTCTACCCCGACCGCATGGCAAACCGCATTCTCGGTATGGGCGATGTATTGACGCTGATCGATAAGGCACAGCAGCAGTTTGACGAAAAGAAGGCTGCCGAGCTGGAGCAGAAGATCCGCCAGTCTACGTTCACGCTGGATGATTATCTGGACCAGTTCGAACAGCTGAAGAACATGGGCTCGCTGGAACAGCTTGCCGGCATGATTCCGGGTATCAAACCGGGTGCCCTGAAGGATGCGCAGATTGACGAAAAAGCCCTTGCGCATCAGCAGGCCATCATCCGGGCCATGACCGCCGAGGAACGCCGCCGCCCGGATATTGTACTCAACGCCAGCCGCAAAAAGCGCATCGCCGCCGGAAGCGGAACAACGGTTGAGGAAATCAACAAGCTGCTCAAGCAGTTTGAACAGATCCGCAAGCTGATGAAGCAATTCACGGACATGGGCGGAAAGCCCGGCAGAAAGGTCCGTGCCGGAAAGGGAATGCGCTTCCCCTTCTGATATCTCCCATTTTGAAACTTTCATTCCGTCCGACGGACGGAGGAAGCTGAACCATACAAACAAAATATTTTTGGAGGAACAAAACAATGGTTAAGATCAGACTGACAAGAACCGGAGCCAAGAAGGCTCCCAGCTACCGTGTGGTTGTCGCAGACAGCCGCTATCCCCGCGACGGACGCTTCATCGATATCATCGGAACCTATGATCCCATGGTGAAACCAGCTGCAGTCAAGCTGGACGCCGACAAGGCTAAGGATTGGCTTTCCAAGGGTGCTCAGCCCACCGAGACAGTCAAGTCTCTGTTCAAGAAGAACGGCATCATCGCCTGATTTCCTTCGGGTACACCCTATGGCAGAACTTCAGACGACACTCCGCGACATAGCTGCCGCTATCGTGGATCATCCGGATGAGGTTGCCGTCACGTGCGAGGAAACCGAGGATTCCGTGACTCTTACCCTGAGCGTTGCGCCGGAAGATATGGGTATGGTCATCGGACGCCACGGACGCATTGCCAAGGCAATCCGTACCGTAATCAAGGCAGCCTCCGTCAACTGCGGCAAGCGCGTCAACGTTGATATTGCCGACCGCGCTTCCTAAGAAAAACCCATCCTGCAATAAAAATACCCGCCTGCGATTCCGTAAAACTTCTGTTTTGCGGGATCCGGCGGGTATTTTTTTTACGATTTTCGGAAAACTCCTTATTCCCTTTTTTTGCGTGCATAGCCCAGTATCTCTCCCATGCGAACGGGTGTCTCCTCGCCGCGCGAGGTAGCGTCAAACAGTTCCTCCGGCAGGTCGGCCGCCCCCTCTCTGAGCAGCAGAACAATCGTTGATCCTCCATAGAGAAACATTCCCTTTTCGGCACCGCGGCGTACCCGCGTCTCCCCGTCGTGATTCAGGATTTTTCCGACCAGCAGCGCACCCACTTCTATCTGGATTACGGGGCCGAACGCGGTCGTCTCCATAACGGTATATTCCCTGCAGTTGCGTATAAAAACGGGAACGCGCGAGAGTGCAATGGGGCGGACGGTGTGCAGCTGGCCGGGCAGAAAGATATTCCGCCCTTTGATTCCGTTGTCAATGTAGCAGTAGCGATGATAGTTGTCGACGCACAGGCGGAATACAAGACACACGCCGTTATGATATTGCTCCGCAATCGGATCTCCCCCGAGCAGGTCGGAAACCGAGTACCAGCTCTGCTTGATAGGCATTACCAGTCCGTCGCATATACGGTAGGCAGACAGGTTTCCGTCGCACGGTGCAATCAACGCACGCGGGTTGTGCGGAATGGGGCGCATCTCAGCGCGAATCCGTCTCGTGAAGCAGTCATTGAAACTGTTGTAATGCGTTGTCGTGTACTCGTTGAGGTCAATATGATTTTTTCGGACGAAACGTCCGATGAGCGGCCGTGAAAGGGAGGAATCCATGAAGTGCCCGCAGGCAGCGGAGAATTTCCGTCCGCTGAGCACCTTGAGCAGGACACGCCCCGGCACCGTATGGTACATGCACCGAAGCATCAACTCCCGATCCCTGCGGGGGCTGTCCGTCGGCCGGGACTCTTTCTCCCGTTTTTTCTGTTTTCGTGTCATGTCATAAAACTCCTTCTGTCGGTATGCTGCCGGATCCTTTCCCGTCAGCAACATTTTTGCACGATATAATTATAGCGCAAAACGGCCGCCGTGTCAATCCCGCAAAGGCAATCTACCTTTTCTTCGGCTTGACTGCCGCAACAGTCAATGCGGCCGTGCCGCCCACCGCTGCGCCTGTTATACATCCGGCAACAAGCAAAACCGGCAGATACAGGTTTATTTTCACTGTTTCCGTCAGTACTGCCGCGCAGGCAAGCTGACCGAGATTATGGCTGACAGCACCTGCAATACTCACGCCGAGCAGCGAAAAAAAACCCGTTCTTCGCAGAATTATCATCACGGCAAGGCTGAGCATGCCGCCGCACAGGCTGAAAGCCAGCGTCGGTATGTTTCCGAAAAGCACCGCCGCCAGAAAAATACGCACAAGCGATACGAATACCGCCTCCTTTATGCCGAGTCGGTACAGCGCAAATAAAACCGCTATATGGCACAGCCCCAGCTTGACTCCGGGCATACTCACGGGCAGCGGAATCAGCAGCTCCAGCCACGACAGGACAAACGCGGCAGCCGTCAGCATTCCGAGTCTCGCAGCCGCCATAACCGCCTCATGACTCTTTCTGCCTGCCGCGCCGCGCCTCATGACTCCCCCTCCTGCGTGAGCAGTACGTCTTCGCCGTCCGTAACCGTGACGGTCAGTCTGCCGGGCAGACAGATAATACAGTCCCCGACCGCAGCGGTCGGAGCATGCTGCACGCATATTTTGTCCGGGCACGGCGCCTCCGCCACCGACACAAGACCGTCCCGCACCGCAATCCGATAGCTGCCGTAATCGGTGGACACACAGTATTCACCGTCTCCCTCACCGAGGCGGATGCGCAGCAGCTCCCTGCCGTCCTGCATAACGACCGCCTCAATCCCGTTCTCGGAGCAGAGGCAAAGCACGCAGAACAGCACACCCGCGGCCAGCAGTATTCCGACGATCAGCAATATGTCCCCCCGCCGGGGTCTTCCGATGCGATTTCCGGAATCGATCATACCTTTCTCCCCCGTCAGAACGGCGCTTACAGGCCGTCAGATTTAATTATCTCTCCGTCCGCCGTCACCCACAGAGCATAAGAGCCCGGAATACCTGCAAGCAGCTCCGCTCCCTTCTCCTGCGGAAGCAGAAAAAGAGCGGTGCTCAGAGCATCCGCGACAGCGGTGGACTCTGCCGTCCCCCCTCCGAAGCGGAAAACAGTATCATCCGGCACAAGTACCGTAACCGACAGGTATTCCGCCCCCGGATACAATGTCTGCGGGTCAATCAGATGGTGATACCACACGCCGTCCTCCGCGGTAAAGCCTCGTTGGTCTACCCCGCTGGTCACAACGTTCATGTCCGCGGCCGCGTATGTCTCAATGCCTGTTCCCGACGCGGCATCCTGCCCCGCTCGCGGATCCCGCACGCCGACCGTCCATGCCGAGCCGTCCGAGCGTGTCCCGAGCGCAAGTACCTGTCCGCCCAGTTCCATCAAAACGCCCGTCAGCTCCCCCGACTTCACGCGTTCCCGCAGGATATCGGCCGCACAGGCGGCTGCATATCCCTTGGCTATTGCACCGGCATCCAGCCGGGCTGCCGAATCCGTCAGACGAATCGTCCCGGCACCCGCATCCGTGACAAGGTTCTCGGGTGCTGTATGCCGCGCGGCGCTCTCCAGCGCTGCGGCATCCGGAAGAATTCCCGTCTCACGGGCAGTATGCCACAGCGACAGGACGGAACCCATAAAAATATTTACCTGACCGCCCGAAAATTCATAGGCAAAAAGTCCGAGTTCAGCCAGATTCAGAATATCCTCGGACACGGCAATCGGCTCACCGTCCCCGGCATGGTCATTGACCGTTTTGAGATTGTTTATGCCTTCCCAGTCATGGTAGATATCAAACTGCCGGTGGAGCTCCAGCATACGGGTATGCACCGCGGAGGCCGCACTGTCTGCCGCTGCACGGGAGGCGGCGGCAATGCGAATCGTCAAAACGGTATCGAATACATCCGCATAGACAGCGGTGTACAGAGACGGTTCGGAAACGGCACACCCAAACAGGCCCGCCTGCGTCAGCAGCACGACAGCCAGCAGCATCGCGCCGATGCGGCACAGCGCGGTCTCCCGGAATCTGTCGCGTCCGCTCCTCCCTGCCCGATTGCCGCCCATCAATTCTTTTCTTCCGCGACGGGAACCGTGATAACGCCGGCAGGGCACTTGGCGGCGCAGGCCCCGCAGTGCGTGCAGAGTTTCTGATCAATATGGGCAATATTGTCCTTCACCGTGACGGCTCCTGTCGGGCAAACCTTTGCGCATAGTCCGCACCCGATGCACCCCGCCCGGCACGCCTCACGAACCCGTTTTCCCTTCTCCCGGGAGGAACACCGAACGACACAGGCGGCATCCGCCGGAATCAGTTCTATCAGGCGATTCGGGCACGCGCGAATGCACTTGCCGCAGGCTCTGCATTTTTCCGGAATTACCTCCGCCTTGCCGTTCACCAGATGAATTGCTTCATATTCGCAGACACTCACGCAGGAACCAAGCCCTGTACAGCCGTAGGCGCAGGCCTTGCTCCCCCGACCGGGAGCCAGCGCCACACGGCGGCAGTCGCTGTCTCCGAAATACTCATACATGAAATTCGTTCTGTCGCAGGAACCGGAGCACTTGACAAAGGCAACCATGCGCACGGACTCCGCCTTTTCGGTTCCGAGCGCCTCGGCGATCTGTCCTGCCACGGCATCCCCGCCGACGGGGCACGCATTCACCGGCGCACTGCCGTCCGCGATTGCCTTCGCCAGCCCGTCACATCCCGAGTAGCCGCACCCGCCGCAGTTGTTTCCGGGCAGGCAGGCGCGTACCGCCGCCTGCCTCTCATCGGAGGGAACCGAGAGCAGCCTGCCCGACACGCCCAAAAATATGCCCACAATAATTCCGATTCCGGCAACCAGTCCGGAGGCTATCAGAATCGCGATAATCTGTTCATGACTCATAGGTACTCTCCCCTCAAGCCAATGATTTGAAACCGTAGAATGCAATGGCCATCAGCCCCGCTGTCAGAAGCGTGATGGGCATGCCGCGAAACGCCTTCGGGACAGGATTATGCGCCGTTTTCTCCCGGATACCCGCAAGCAGCAGGATAGACAGCGCAAATCCGGATGCCGTACCGAATCCGTTGAGAATACTCATGCCTATCGATGCGTCCTGCTGGACATTGGTAAGCGCCACGCCGAGCACGGCGCAGTTGGTCGTGATAAGCGGCAGGTACACCCCCAGCGCCCGGTACAGGGCGGGACTGAATTTCCGCAGCACCATCTCCACAAACTGCACGAGCGCGGCTATGACCACGATAAACACAATCGTGTTCAGGTATGTCAGGTTATACCGCAGCAAAACACAGCGGTACAGCACGGACGTAACCGCAGAGGACACCGTAATAACAAAGATAACCGCAGCACCCATGCCGAGTGCGGTTTTGATCTGCTTGGACACTCCGAGAAAAGGGCACAGTCCCATGAACTGAGACAGCACCACATTGTTGATAAGCATTGTGGTCACCAGAGTCAGCAAAATCGTGGAGAACGCGCTCATGTGTTATTCTCCTTTCGGTCATCGGACTGCGCGGCTGTTCCGTCGCCGCGGTCGTTTTTGACGGTGGCCGCCTGTTTTGCGGCCTCTTTTTCCGCTGCCTTGGCAGCTGCCATGGCAGCTTCCCTCTCCGTGCGCTCCGTCTCCACTGCTTTGTGGTTGGCGGCACCGCAGGAGCCCGCACACCGGGCACAGTTTCCTCCGCAGGCAATTTCGCCGCCGGGTTTGTTTGCGGCGGCCGGTGACCGCAGCTTATTCTGCAGAGCGGTAAGCCCTGCCAGCACAAAGAAAGCACCCGGCGCCAGAATAAAAATGGAAATCGGCGTGTATCCGTCCGGCATAACCTGTACACCGAAGGCGGTACCGGCACCGAGCAGTTCCCGAACCAGCCCGATCAGCGTCAGTGCCGCGGTAAATCCCAGCCCCATGCCGAGTCCGTCAAACGCGGATGCCAGCACGCCGTGTTTGGAGGCATACGCTTCGGCGCGTCCCAATATGATACAGTTCACAACGATAAGCGGGATATAAATTCCCAGAGCCTCATACAGTCCGGTTACAAAAGCATGCATAAGCAGTTCCACCACCGTGACAAAAGACGCAACAATGACGATATAGGCCGGCATGCGCACCCCGTCCGGAATAATGTGCCGCAGGAGCGATATCATCATGTTGGAAAGAATCAGCACGGCAGCGGTGGACAGCCCCATGCCCAGTCCGTTGACGGCACCGGTCGTAACAGCCAGCGTCGGACACATTCCAAGCATCAGGACGAATGTCGGATTTTCCTTGATAATGCCGTTCCACAGCCGCTCAAGCGGCGTATCCGGCTTCAGCTGCGGCATTTTCACGCTGTCTCGCCTCCTCTCAGCAAATGCTCCCTGGCGTAAGCAAGCCCTGTATTGACGGCAGCTGTCACGGCACGGGTGGAAATCGTCGCTCCGCTCAGCGCGTCTATCTCGTTCGGCAATGATTTTCCCGTCTTTGTATAGACAACCGTTCCGCCTGTTATCCCCTTGAATTGATCGGTAAACCCGGAGGAGGCGCACTTTGCCCCCAGTCCCGCCGTCTCACTTTGACTTATTACGGATACCCCCGTCAGGCTTCCGTCAGCCGCCACGCCGACAGCCACCGTAATGTCGCCTCCGTAGCCGTTCGGCGACGTAACCTTCAGTGCGTATCCGACGGTACTGCCCTCTTTCCGGGCTGCGGCGACTGCGTCCACGGAAACGCCCTCTCCGTCCGTGATATTTGCCGCGGCAGGGTCAAAATCCTCCGCAGTGAGCGATTCGAAGTCAGCCCCCGGAAACACAGCCTCATAGGCCTCCAGTTCCGCGGCGGCCTCCGCCTGTTCGATCGGCTTCTCCGTAATCTGATATACCGTTGCCAGCGCAAGCCCGGAAATCAA
Organism: Erysipelotrichaceae bacterium; assembly: GCA_963609805.1. Taxonomy (GTDB): domain Bacteria; phylum Bacillota; class Clostridia; order Oscillospirales; family CAG-272; genus CAMEON01. The sequence continues at coordinate 7,583 of CAVDLN010000088.1, forward strand.
TGTAATCAGTGTCAGGACAACCGTATCCTTGATGATCTTTTTTGCTCCCATACCG
>CAVDLN010000089.1:0-7415 GCA_963609805.1 Erysipelotrichaceae bacterium
ATGGTATAATAGGCGGTGTAATTGCTGTTTGAATTGACAAGGAGACCAAAGCAAGAATGAAAGATATTTCACGCAACCTGACCATGCTCTGCGACTTTTATGAGCTTACCATGGCAGGCGGCTATTTCCGTTCCGGCCTCGGTGACCGGATTGCCTACTTTGATCTGTTCTATCGGGACAACCCGGACGGCGGCGGGTATGCTGTTGTCGCCGGACTTGAACAGATCGTGGATTACATTAAAAACCTGCACTTTACCGAGGAGGACATTGACTTCCTGCGGAAAAAGGGCTGCTTCAGCGAAGCGTTTCTGGAGTATCTGCGGACATTCCGCTTCACGGGAGACATGTGGGCCGTGCCGGAGGGAACTTTTGTCTTTCCCGGGGAGCCGCTGATTACCGTTCGCGCTCCCGCGATACAGGCGCAGTTTATCGAGACATACCTGCTCATGATTGTCAACCATGAATCCCTGATCGCCACCAAGGCGGCGCGCATCACCCGTGCCGCCAAAGGACGTGCCGTCAGCGAGTTCGGATCCCGCCGCGCGCAGGGAGCGGACGCCGCCATTCTGGGTGCGCGTGCCGCCTTTATCGGCGGCTGCAGCTCTACCGCCTGCACACTGTCGGACGAGGCTTTCGGTGTGCCCGCAGGCGGAACCATGGCGCACTCATGGGTGCAGATGTTCGACAGCGAACTGGATGCTTTCCGCACCTACTGTGAACTGTACCCGAACAACGCCACCTTGCTTATTGACACCTACAGCGTATTGGAATCCGGACTGCCGCACGCCATTCAGGCATTCAACGAAGTGCTGCGTCCGCGCGGCATCACCTCCTGTGCCATCCGCATTGACTCCGGAGACATCACCTATCTGACCAAAAAAATCCGCGCCCGTCTGGATGAGGCCGGATGGCAAACCTGCAAAATTGTTGTCTCAAACTCCATGGATGAGTATATCATTCGGGAGCTGATCCGCCAGGGCGCGTGCATTGACGCCTTCGGCGTCGGCGAGCGGCTGATCACCGCCAAAAGCGACCCTGTGTTCGGCGGTGTCTACAAGCTGTGCGCCGTGGAAGCGCAGGACGGAACAATCATTCCGAAGATAAAAATCAGCGAAAACGTTGCCAAAATCACCACGCCGCATTTCAAGAAGGTCTACCGTCTGCGCGGCCGCGAAACGGGCAAGGCGGAGGCTGACCTCCTTTGCCTGCATGATGAGGTTGTGGACGATTCAAAGCCGCTTGAGATATTTGATCCGCAGAACACATGGAAGCGCAAGGTATTGACGGACTTTACCGCCGAGGAACTGCTGGTACCCGTATTCCGACACGGCGAACTGGTGTACAGCCTTCCCACACTGCCGGAAATCCGTGCACGATTCGAAGCGGAACGCGAGGGCATGTGGGAGGAGGTACGTCGGTTCACAAATCCGCACAACTACTATGTTGACCTGTCCCAAAAGCTCTGGGACATCAAGCAGGCCATGCTCAACAACCGTACGCACTGAAGGCCTCACATGATCGATGACAAAGAGAAAGCGGTTTCCCGTCCGGACCCGCAGACATGGCTGGGCTGCACTGTAACCATGGAAACCGATCGACCCATCGGATACACACACAGGAAAAACGGCCACTCTTTCACCTACCCCGTCAACTATGGCTTTATTCCCGGCGTGATCGGCGGAGACGGGGAGGAACTGGATGTATACCTGCTGGGTGTTGACAAACCCGTCCCGCGGTTCACCGGTGTCATTATCGGGGCCGTTGTCCGCACCGATGACGAGGAGGACAAGCTGGTGATGGCACCGTCCGGTGTCCGCCTCACCGCCGCGGAAATCCGCGCGGCCGTGGAATTCCAGGAAAGATATCACACATCGTACATCCTGACAGCCTCGGAATGCCCGAAAGGAATCAAAAAACCGAAAAATTAGGAGGTATTTTTTTCATGAAGCGAACCCTTACCGCGTGCTTGCTGCTGGCAGGAATGATCCTGTCGCTGCTTGCCTTCCCCACAACTGCATATGCAAAGGAGAGTACCAATATGATCAAAAACGGAGACTTCGAATCCGGAAACCGGAACTGGAGCTTCTGGACACAGAATTCCTCCAGCGGTTCCAGCAAGTTTCTCAAAAGCGGAGGAAAAGACGGATCCTCCGGTATGAAAATCACCAATAAGGCCGCCGTCGCCAGCAGCCTCGGTCAGTATGCCGACTGCAAGCAGGGCAAGACCTACATCATGACCTGCGATGTCAAGACCGAGAATGTAGACGGCGGAAGCGGTTTCTGCCTGGGGCTTGCCACCTATGACAGCGCCGGCACCAATCTCGGCGAACAGGTCAGCTCCTCCATATTCGGGACGGCAGACTGGCAGTCCCTGACCTTTATCTTCAAGGTTACAAACAACCCGGTGCAGGTCAACGTCAGCGCACGTCTCTGGTTTGCCACCGGAACTGTCTATATAGACAATATCACACTGACCGAGGTGGTAGAAGCCGATCCTGTCAGCACCACCTACAATCTGACTCTCTCGGATACGGCCAACCGCCACACCGTTGATGCGCTGGGCTGTGAGTGGGACCCCAAGCTACTGCTGGAAGTCAACCGCAATCACGGCATCACCGACGAGGATCTGGACTTCATCAAGGACAAAATTAAGACACTCGGTCTGCAGGCCGTGCGCGTGATGTTTACGCCGGACTGGTTTGAGAAGCAGAACGACAACGATGATCCCTTCGTGACCGATCCGGACGGTTTTGATATGGACAATGACGAGATGAACTGTCTCTTTGCCTACCTGAAGGTATGCGACGAGCTTGGCGTGCGGGTCACACTGACATGGTGGGGTGCGCCCGCGGGCAGCTGGCTTGCATGCGACAACATCGGCGACTGGATCGGCGCGCCTAACGACGCGGACGAAATGGCGGAAAACATCTCCTACCTGCTGTATTACATCCGGGAAAAGCTGGGCTACAGTTGCGTCAAGGAAGTAATCATTCAGAACGAGCCGAGCTACTCCTTCCACGGTGACGGAGGTGCGGTTGATTTTGATCTGTATGTCACCTGCTATAAGACCCTGTACAAGCGTCTCAACGATATGGGCATGGGCGACATCGTTCTGGTCGGTTCCGACGATTCCCAGAGCTACGGGTGGTACTACAAGGCTGTCGAGGCACTGCGCGATGTCTGCGGAAAATTCGACTCGCACAACTACGCATGGAGCTACGATCTCCCGTACCTTGACGTGGTATCGCAGGAATTTGTCTCAACCCGTACGGCACTCGCGGGCGACACGCCCTTTTACATCGGTGAATTCGGCGACGGCTCCTGCGTCGGTGCCTACTATGCCTCATCGGCTGAAACCTACGGGCGCGGACTGTACGTTGCTTCGGTTGTCGTAAACTCCTTCAAGGCAGGTGCTGCGGGAATGTCCTACTGGCCGCTGCATGATGTATACTACTATCAGGGTTCCACGGAACCCGGTACCGGCGAGGGCGACAACGGCGGACTTATGAGTATGGGACTTATCGGCTACAAGACGGATGGGGAGTGGAGCTTCCGGCCGACCTACTATGCATACGGTCTTCTGTGCAATTATATTCCCTACGGGTCTCAGATTTACAATGTCACCGGCGACACAGACCATCTGATTGACACCGTCGCCGTCAAGACAACGGAAGGACGGTGGAGTCTCATTGCGGTCAACCGTTCCGAGGTTTCGCAAACCGTCAGCATCTCCACCGGAGCGGCCATCGGCACCGCGCTGAACAGCTACCTGTTCACGGAAAATTCCCTGCCTACGGACGGAACCATGATTGCCGCCTCCGGGTGCGTGGAACCGACCGACGGTGTCTATACCGTGACGATCCCCGCCGACAGCTTTGTTGTGCTTTCCTCGATCGGAATGAGTGAGCAGGATACGGCAGCCGAGACCGATACGGCAGCATCCACGGATACTGATTCGGATACAGCCGCAGTGACCGAATCCGAGTCGGTCTCTTCTGTTGATTCCGCAGCAGCTGACAGCGTATCCGAGAGCGAGACGCAGACAGATGCCAAGGACGGCTGCAGCTCCTCCGTGGCCGGTGCGGCAGTTATTCCGGCCGCGCTGGCAGCAGGCAGTGCCGTTACGGGCATGCGCAGGCGCCGCAGAAAGAATCAAAGATAACAGCTAACAGATAACAGCTAACAGATAACAGCTGCACAGTTAAAAGATAACACTAAGCCGCAAAAAGGAACCGCGGGAGATTTTCAGGTCTCCCGCGGTTCTGCTTTTCAATAACGATTGACACATCAGGTCATTTTTTCCTGCTTGACCTTGTGGTCGATAATATGACGGGATGCCAGCTCGCGATGAACGTCCTCAACGCTTATCCCCATCTCAACCATAAGAACCAGCACGTGGTATGCAAGATCCGCGATCTCATACACGGTCTCACGGCGGTCGCCTGCCTTCCCGGCAATGATTACCTCCGTGGATTCCTCTCCTACTTTCTTGAGAATTTTGTCGATTCCCTTATCAAACAGGTATGTCGTATAGGACCCTTCCGGACGTTCCCTTTTTCTCCCCTCAAGCAGACTGTACAAGCCTTCCAGGCTGAACTCGGACAGCTCCTCGCTTTGATATACGGGAGCCGTAAAGCAGGAATCACTTCCGGTATGGCACGCCGGCCCGTCCTTCTCAACCACAACGACAAGAGCATCCCGGTCGCAGTCCGCCGTAATCGAAACAATATGCTGATAATTTCCGCTCGTTTCTCCCTTGAGCCACAACTTCTGTCTGGAACGGCTGAAGAAGCATGTAAGCCCGCGTTCCATGGATATTTCAAGGCTCTCCCGATTCATATAGGCAACGGTCAGCACCTTCTTCGTGATTGAATCCACCACAACAGCCGGAATAAGGCCCGCGCTGTCGAATTTCAGTTCATTGATATCCAGCATTACAATCTCACCTCAATCTTTTCTTCTTTCAACTTTCTTTTCAGTTCCGGTATCGTTACTTCCCCGAAATGGAATACGGATGCCGCAAGCCCCGCATCAATCTGCGGCAGGGCTTTGAAAAGCGTAACGAAATCCTCGGCACTGCCCGCTCCGCCCGATGCAATGACGGGCACATGAACGGCATCCAACACTCTGCCCAAGAGTGCAAGGTCGAACCCGTTCCTGACTCCGTCTGTATCGATGGAGTTGACGACAACCTCCCCGGCGCCCAGCGCGACCTCTCGCCGTATCCAGTCAATCGCCTCCATGCCCGTATCCTCGCGGCCTCCGCGTGCGAACACATGGAATTCACCGTCCACCCGCTTCACATCAACCGACAGAACGACACACTGGCTGCCGTATTTTTTTGCCGCGTCACATACCAGCTGCGGATTCCGGATGGCGCCGGAATTCACGCTGACTTTGTCCGCGCCGCACTTCAGAACCCGATCAAAATCGTCCACGGTATTGATTCCGCCGCCGACCGTCAAGGGTATGAAAATGGTCTCCGCCACCTCACGCAAAATATCCGTGAAGAGCGCACGTCCCTCGGCGGATGCCGTGATGTCATAAAATACAAGTTCGTCGGCGCCGCTGTCCGAATAGTATTTTCCCAGTTCAACAGGCGAGGAAACATCGGACAGCGATGCAAAGTTAACCCCTTTGACAACGCGCCCGTTTTTAACGTCGAGACAGGGAATAATCCGTTTTGTTATCATCTCGCCGCCTCCAAAGCATCTTTCAGATTTACGGCACCGGTGTAATACGCCTTTCCGAGTATTGCGCCGTACATACCCATCCGGCGGAGCGCGATTATGTCGGACAGGCTGCTGACTCCTCCGGATGCCGTAATGTCAAGGCTGTATTTTCCGCAGAGGCTGCGGTACAGCTCACGGTTTGTTCCCTGCATGGCACCGTCCTTGGAGATATCCGTGCAGATCACGCCGCGCACCCCGAGTGATTCCATACGGTCAAGAAAACCTTCAAGCGTCACATCCGATGTTTCAAGCCAGCCCTTCACGGCAATCATGCCGTCCCGCACATCGGCCCCGACGGCAATTCTGTCGCCGTACCTCGCTACGGCTCTCTCCAGAAAAGCAGGGTCATTCACGGCAGCTGTTCCGAGAATTACGCGCCATACGCCGGCATCCAGGTAACGGTCAATCGTCTCCTCCGTGCGGATACCGCCGCCGATCTCAACCTTGAGCGATGTATCCCGCGCCACGCGCGCAACCTGCTCGAGATTCGGTGTCGTGCCGTCCTTCGCGCCCTCGAGATCCACCATATGCACATATCCGGCTCCCGCCGACTCGAAATTCCGGGCAAGGGACAGGATGTCATTGCTGTACACGGTCATTTTTGCGTAATCCCCGCGGAGGAGACGCACTGCCGCTCCGCCGTATAAATCAATTGCCGGAAACAGTATCACAGGTTCACCCCCTCACAGAATGCCCGAAGTATGGAAAGCCCTACTCCCCCGCTCTTCTCCGGATGAAACTGACATCCCATGATATTTCCGCACTGAACGGCCGCCGTCATGGGAATACCGTAATCGGTCGTTGCAGCAAGGCTGTCGTCACAGTCCGATGCGTAGTACGAATGAACGAAGTAGACATAGTCCCCCTCCTTCACGTACCGCATAAGCGGGACATCCCGAACAATATGCAGAGCATTCCAGCCGATGTGCGGGATCTTCAGCGACTTATCCAGTTTATCAGCCATCGGAACAACCGAGCCCCTCAGCAGTCCGAGACCGCGATGTCTGCCGTATTCAAAACTTTCCTCAAACAGGAGCTGCATACCAAGGCAAATACCCAAAATCTCCTTGCCGGACGCAGCCTCCCGGCAAACAACATCCGCAAGCCCGCTCGCGCGGAGCTTCTCGGCCGCATCGCCGAATGCCCCGACTCCCGGAAGTATCAGCTTTTCGGCCTGTGCTATCAATCCGGGATCGGACGTAACCACGGTTTCCGCTCCGACAGCCCTGAGCGATGACGCAAGTGAAAACAGATTTCCGACGCCGTAATCAATCAGCGCTATCATCAGAGAATTCCTTTCGTTGACGGCACCTCGCCGCCGAGTGCCGGATTGATTGCGGCTGCCGCCGCCAGTGCACGGGCCACGGCTTTGAAAGCACCCTCAATGATGTGGTGCGAATTCCGTCCGGCAATCTGCCTCACATGCAGGGTAATCCCCGCATTCTGTGCCAGCGCCGTAAAGAACTCATCGCACAGTTCGCAATCAAAATTGCCGACCTTCTCGCTCGGTATATCCAATACTCCGAAATATCCGCCGCGGCCGGAAATATCGACTGCCGCCAGAATCAGAGCCTCATCCATGGGAAGTATCAGCGAGGCATACCTTGTGATACCGCCCCGCTCACCGAGTGCGGCGGCAACCGCACGGCCGAGGCAGATTGCGATATCCTCTGTCGTGTGGTG
>CAVDLN010000090.1:0-7388 GCA_963609805.1 Erysipelotrichaceae bacterium
CATGTATACGGATCAACCAGATGCCAGTAGCTCTCCTGATACACATCGTACTTGGGATTCGGCAGAATACCGTACTCGGATTTCATATCCACAAAGCAGTCCGAATCATCGGCACCGTTCTGAACGAAAAGGAAATGGTCGTCCGCAAACAGAGACCGTCCGAATTCGAAAATGTGCTTGTACCCGGTTGTATCCTGCCCCTTGGCGGCAGCGGCAAACGACAGCAGGTGCGTCTTGTCGCTCATCAGATCGGCCACTTTATCAATGATGTTGGAGGTTCTCTCGGACACAAACGACACCGTCAGGCTTCCGTCCTCGTCCTTGGTCGTAAACGGAACATCGCAGCCGGAAATAAAGAATGTCGATGTTTCGGAGAGCAGCCCGTAGCGGTCATGCCCATCCATCACGCCGTCGCCGTTCAAATCCTCGGAAACGGTCTGCACCATCGCTATGAAAGCATCCATGGTCCATGTCCCGTTCTTCACCGAATCATACGGAACCGTCATGCCGTACAGATCGCATATGTGCTTGTTGATATACAGGAACCGCGCATTGCTTGCGGCTTTCATGCTGGCATCGCTGACCGCAAGAAATACCACATTGCCTATCGAAAGAGCCTCATCCGCGTTGCTGTCCCACCACGGATCCTCGGGGACATAATGCGACAGTTTCCGCCAGTTGTAGTAGTAACCGGACAGCGTCTGCGAAAACATCTGGTTCATCTCGTCCGTTATGAGGTCAAACTCATCGTCGCCGACAAACCCTGTCTTGCGGATCATGCCGATCGGTGACTGGCTGGCCACAGCCTTGAAGGTAATCTTAAGATCATCCTCAAGCATTTTGTTGCGCGTATACACCGCGTCATTGACCGGCTCCGTGTTGAGTCCCTCCGCATAGACATCGTTGACATCGTAGGACCCGGCACCGTTCCGGTACAGAACGGAAAACGTTGTGTCTTTGAGGTTTACATCGGACATATCCGGTATGGCTTCCGTCTCGCTTTCGTCCGCTGCCCCGGAAGCGGCCTCGCTCTGGGCGATCGTTTCCGTCTCCGCAGTGCTGTCATCCGAAATATCCGTGCCGCAGGACGGAAAGAGGAGAGCTGCCGCAATAATTATCACAGCAAGTGAAACAAGCTTTCGGCTTTTCATGTTCAAAAGTTCCTTTCAGTCTGCATGTGTCCTCTGTGTCATCGCATCACGCCATGAATTATACCACGGAGTTTCCCTTCTGTCAAGCTCATTTGCATGAAAATATTTCCCCGCGCCTGCGGCAGAGGAAGGCGGCCGCTCTCCCATTTCGGTCACGCGTTATATGTTCCCTCCGTGGATGCAAACACAGACTCAATGCCCTCCTTGCGGCGGGAAACCTTCACATGATCCAGCAGCAGGTTCAGGTATTGCTGCTCGTCAAACGGCAGCTCAACCGGTTTTCCCGTCCATGCGGACAGGTGCATGGCATTGGAGATGGTCAGGCCGTTAATGCCTTCCCTTCCGTCGGCAACCAGGGGCTCCCCGCGCAGAATCGCTCCGGCAAACGCATTCATCACGCCGACGTGCTGCTCGTTTTTGCCGTCCGTTTCAACCTCAACGGCAGTTGCCTTCGGACTGGCAAAAGGCGTTTTGTTTTCCTTCGTAAACACGGACTCCGGCACTTCCAGCTGAATCATTTTCAGCGTCTTTCCGTCCGTAACCAGCGTTCCGCCATCACACACAATTTCGAAGCGGTTGGTGCCGGGCGTGTCGCCCGTTGATGTAACAAATGTCCCGGTTGCCCCGTTCGGATACTCAACATATGCGGTGACATCATCCTCAACCTCGATGTCATGCCATTTTCCGAAGTGCATATGCACATCAATAAGGCTCGGCATGCCGCATATCCACTGCCACAGGTCAAGGTTGTGCGGGCACTGATTGAGCAGGACGCCGCCGCCCTCGCCGGACCATGTGGCGCGCCATGCGCCGGAGTTGTAATAAGCCTGATTGCGGTACCAATTGGTGATAATCCAGCTTGTGCGGCGGATCGGTCCCAGCACGCCGGAATCCACAATTTCCTTCATCTTGCGGTAAACGTGATTGGTGCGCTGATTGAACATCATTCCGAATACGATATTCGGGTGTCTGTCCGCCTCTGCCATCATCTCACGTACCTGAAGCGTATACACGCCCGCCGGTTTCTCGCACATAACATGGATGCCGGCGCGCATGGCCTCGATGGCGTATTTGGGATGGTCATAGTGCGGCACCGCGATTTCCACGGCATCGATAAGACCCGAGTGAAGCATTTCCTCAGCCGAATCGAACAGCGCGATATCCGGCTGATGCAGATCGGGGAAATCAGCTCTCCGCTTGTCCAGCAGTGCTTTTGTCGCCTCCAGACGCGCGGGAGCGATGTCGGCTACCGCCGTAACTTCCATCTCCGGTGTGCGTCCGGTCAGCGTGTGATCCAAATGGCCGGTTCCCATATTGCCCATGCCGATAATGCCGAGTCTTACTTTTTCCATATGTGATACCCCTTTCCGACAGTTCACTCGAGTCCCTGCGCGTGCAGCCAGTCATAGCTCTGCTTCAGGCACAGGAACGGATCAACCCCATAGCAGTTATCCTGCTCAACAAACGCGTACCGGACGCCCGCATCCTCGCAGGCATGCAGAATCTCCGGATAGTTCATGTTTCCTCTTCCGACCGCTTCCATGCGGACGGCCTTGTCCTCCGGCGAGAATACCATATCCTTAAAGTGAACGCAGTCCACACGCCCGGAGAGACGGCGAAGCCAGTAAGCCGGATCTCCGCCGCCTGCCTGTACCCAGTAGGTATCCATCGTCACACCGCATTCCTCGGGAGAGAAGGTTTCGCAGAGCAGATCGAGGAATGTCTTGCCGCCGAAGCGGGAAAATTCCATATTGTGGTTGTGGTACATAAATTTGTGGCCGCCGGCCATAAGCGTCGGAAGAACCGGCTTAACCTCCGCCGCCATGGCTGCAAGCCCCTCGGGATTTACCCCGCGCGGGTTGGATCCGATACCGATCCAGCGGCAGCCGATCGTGTCATGAAAGCGGACCGTCCCCTCCGGATCCTTGATGATGCGGTTATAATCGAAGTGTGTAATCTCAGCCGCCAGGCCGTAGGCACGAAGCCGCTGTGCCATCCAGTCCGCCTCATACGGGCATACTCCCGAAAGCTGGATATGACGGTAGCCGATATCCGCAACCTTCTTCATGGATTCGTCCAATGCTTCCGGTGTTTTGCAAAATGCGCGGATGGTATAGAACTGTGCGCCGATTTTCATCGTATATTACTTCCTTTCCGCCGGACACATGCCGGCATCATAAATCATTGAGTATCTCCGCCAGGCGTGCGGCGGCATAGTCAAACGCTGCACGGTTATCATCGAAATGAAGGACCTGACCGACCGCGCTGCGGTCTCCGTCCTCCTCCAGGCCTGCCAACCCTACAAAGTCAGCCAGGTGCGGTTCCAATGTCAGAACCGCCTCCGGATTATCACTTGCGAACAGAGGGAGATACTGCCGCAGGGCACCGATTCCGTCTCCGGGCGGGACTATCTGCCCCGTCGCGTTGCAATCCTTGATATGTCCGTACAGAACGAACGGGGACAGTGTCTCCCACGCCTGCATGACGTCCTGTCCGCACTGCACAAAGTTTGCGGGATCAAAGACCGCGCGCAGACCGGGAACCTCCCGATGCAGGGCAAAGCAACGCTCGGCCGTGTCGCCCCAGATTCCTTTTTCGTTCTCATGGCACGGAATCACGCCCGCACCCTCTGCCATGCCCGCAAGTATCCGCAGGCGGCGGCATACCTCCGGAAAATACCGCCTCTCTCCGCCCGTTCCGTAAAAGCTGAACAGACGGATACAGGGAGCATTGAAAATTTCCGCCATGCGCAGCAGGTGCTCAAACTGCCGCTCCTCCTCGCCGAAATCGACGCAGATATCGCTTTTTCCTGCCGGCGAACCGATCGACCAGACGCGAATACCCGCCTCGTCCAGCTCTTCGCGGAAGCGTCGCGCGGTTTCAAGCGGCAGTTTGGCAATATTTACGCCGTCCACATTTCTGATTTCCAACAATGATATGCCGCAATCCCGCAGAGCTCGTATCTGCCCTGCCCTGTCGGCAGCAGCCTCGTCTGCAAAGGCGCAAAGGCGAAAAGTCCTTTTTTTCTGTTCCACGATCAGGCACCCTCCATGTTTCTATATACCGGTACGGGATCACCGCAGACACCCGCTCACACACCGCCGTCCGGCCATCCCGCCCGAATCCGTTCTGCTCTGCGCTCTTTCGGGAATCCTGCTGCACGGCACCGCGATGCGGCTTGCTTTTGCGGTACAAAGATAGTTATTTCAAACGCCAATATGCAATCTTGTGCTTTTCTTGCGCCAACAGTATAGCATAATCGGGATAAAAAGTAAATAGTTTTTTTCAAAAAAAGGGAAAGGACACCGTGTTGACGATGTCCTTTCCCGTCGGCACTGCGTGCTGCTCCGAAGCTCAATTACGGGCAGCTCTCCTTGCCTCAAAGCATGCGTCACAGTAAACCGGGCGATCTGTTTTCGGCTCGAACTTCAGCCATGCAACACCGCCGCAATCAGCGCATACAGCCTGAAAGAGGGGCTTTTCGGTCTTTTCAGTGCCGTTCTTTCTGGCAGCACGGCACTCACGGCAGGCCTTGGGTTTATTCTTAAAGCCCTTTTCCGCAAAGAATCGCTGCTCACCGGCCGTAAATACGAATTCCTTCCCGCACTCCTTGCAGACCAATGTTTCGTCCTGATACACAGGCTCCGCAACATTCACATCCATCACTTCATCCTCGTTCATGACCCATCCTCGCTTTGAAAGTTTGATTTTGACAGAGTAAAAATTGTCCTTCGGCGGATTCGGACCGCCATCCCGTTGAACCGTGTTTTCCTTAAACCATCAGGACATCTGCTGTCGGGTATTCTGTGATGCGGCAGTCACTGCCCGTTCTCCCGCAGCCGGGATCGCAGCTTTCGGCGTATCCTGTATATCGCATTGTGAACCGATTTTTCGTCCCTGCCGAGCGATGCCGCAATGGCGGAAACGGGTGTACCGGAGACATACGCCCACCAAATGCGATTCTCATACTCCGACAGACTGCACCGCACCGTGCGGCACAATGCGAGAAACCGTTCCCGTTCCGCCGATGCCGCCGCATCCCCGTCGTCAGCCCGGATATGTTCGGCAAGCGGCACGATGCTGATCCGCCGTGCGGTCTTCATGCGGCGCAATGCCGACACAAGTCCGTTCCGCAGGCATACACGGGCGTACAGTCCGAATGTGACCCCTTTCTGTTCCGTGTCGTAGGACGAGACCGCACTCAGAAAAGCATGCCATGCTTCCTCGTCCAAATCCGTTCGCTCCTGCTCCGAGACGCACGACTCACGGAAGTCATGGAGTAGGGACTGCACCAGCGGGCTGTATTTCCTCCGCAGAGCGGTACACGCCTCCGTGCTTCCCGCCTGCGCCTCCCGAATCAGCCCCCTCAGCGCGGTTTCTGTGACATCGTCCGGATTTCGCTTCACTTTCGCACTCCCTCCGCCGATTACCGATCTCCCATCATAAATGGCATTTTAGCAGGTTTTTTGTTTGCTGTCAATAGCTTTTTGAGAGCCTGCCGAATCGGGTGAGCAATTCGTCTTCCTCATGCTATGCAAATTTCTGTGCATTATCACCCATATATTGCATGCCGGGATAGGCAATATCACCGATTTATAAGAAGAAATTGTGAATACGCAACAACAATACAGTCTTCCGATTGGCTATTCATACAAATTTTGGCAATCCATCCCTACATGGTATAGATCCACCCGTTCACGGTTCCCTCTGCATTGATGACGGCAATGCCCGCAATCAATACCGCAACGGCAAGCAGCGCAAGGAAATCACGCGCATGGCATTTGAGAACGCGCAGACGCGTTCGCCCCTCCCCGCCGTGATAGCAGCGGCATTCCATGGCGGTTGCCAATTCGTCCGCCCGGCGGAAAGCCGAGGCGAAAAGCGGAACAATCACCGGAATCAGGGCCTTTGCACGGCTGACCAGCGAGCCTGTCGTAAAGTCCGCTCCGCGTGCCTTCTGCGCCGACATGATTTTATCGGTTTCATCCACAATGGTCGGAATAAACCGCAGAGCGATCGTCATCATCATCGCAAAGGTATGTACCGGCACATGCAGCCGGGAGAGCGGGTACAGCAGCCGCTCGATGGCATCCGTCAACGCGATGGGAGTCGTTGTGTACGTCAGAAAAATACTGGTTCCGATAATCATGGCCACAATGCGCAGCAGGATGAACAGTGCCTGGTACAGCCCCTTTTCGTATACCGCGATAAACCGCCATTGAAACAGCGGTTCACTCCCCGCATCCGTGACCCAAAAAATATTCAGCACCACCGTAAATGCCATGATGAAAATCAGCGGCCGCACGCTGCGGAGTACGACCCGCAGCGGAATACGGCTGAGTAAAATCAAAACGACCGCCGACACGACAAGCAGCACAAAGGAAAAAAAATTTTTGCAGAGGAAGGATGCCACGATGTACGCAATCGAGCATATGATTTTGAAACGGGGGTCCATCCGATGCAGTACCGAATCGGCGGGATAAAACTGACCGAGTGTCATGCCTCTCATCGCGTCTCTCCCCCTTTCCCGTCCGCCGGCAGACCGAAAATCCGCGAAAGGGCCGCCTCCGCCGCCTCCGGCGTATACAGCCCCGCAGGGAGCGGCATGCCGCCCTGGCGGAGCAGCGCCGTAAGCCGTGTAATCACCGGAATGTCAAGTCCGACCTCCTCCAGCTCATCGGCCCGGGAGAAAACCTCATCCCGTGTCCCTGCCATCAGCAGCCGCGCATGCGCCATGACAGCCACATCGTCGCAGTACTGCGCCATATCCTCCATGCTGTGGCTGACAATCAGCACCGTGGATCCGGTCTCGCGGTTGTAGCCCCGAATCCCGTTGAAAATATCCAGCCGGCCCTGCGGGTCAAGCCCTGCCGCCGGCTCGTCAAGAACCAGAACTTCCGGGCGCATCGCCATGATGCCCGCGATGGCCACGCGGCGTTTCTGACCGCCGGACAGATCGAACGGCGATTTATCCATCCATGACGGGTCAACACCGGCAAAGGCCGCAGCCTCGTCCACGCGCGCCGCAATGTCCTCCCGGGACAGCTTCATGTTGCGGGGACCGAAAGCTATATCCGCCCGCACCGTTTCCTCAAACAGCTGGTACTCGGGGTACTGCATGACAAGACCAACCCGAAAGCGCACCTTCCCTATCTGTTTCGGCTCTGCCCAGATATCCCTCCCGTCCAGCAGGATCCGCCCGGCCTCCGGACGGGTAAGTCCGTTGAGCAGCTGTAC
>CAVDLN010000091.1:0-7229 GCA_963609805.1 Erysipelotrichaceae bacterium
AACTCCTACCGTGAAATCCGTAAGGAGTGGATGTCCACCTACTTCCTCGTTCTGTTACTGATTATTGTCGCAGTCATTGTCGGTGTGGTGCTGTTCTTCCGCACCATGGCCAAGATCAACCGCAAGGTTGCGGTATCCGGCAAGAAGCGAACCTTCTGGCAGGAGGTCGCCTACGGGTTCCATGTTATCTTCCACCCGTTCGACGGCTTCTGGGATTTGAAGCATGAAAAGCGCGGATCGGTTCGCGCATCCCTGTTCTTCATTGTGATTGCCATCGCGACGTTCTACTATCAGGCAATCGGACAGGGCTACCTGCTCAACCCGCGCAACAAGTACAGCAGTATCTGGGCACAGGTCGCCGGCGTTGTCGTGCCGCTGCTCCTGTTCGTCCTGGCAAACTGGTGCCTGACCACGCTGTTCGACGGCGAGGGCTCCTTCAAGGATGTCTTCATTGCCTGCTCTTACAGCCTGGTTCCGATCCCGCTGCTGGTCATCCCCGCGACGATTTACTCCAACTTCTGCGTGTCCTCCGAGACCGATATCGTCAGCTTCATCGGAACGCTTGCCTTCATCTGGCTGGGCATTCTGGTCTTCTTCGGAACCATGGTCACGCATGACTACACACTGGGCAAGAACTTTATCACAATACTGGGTACGCTGGTCGCCATGGTGTTCATCATGTTCATCGCAGTCCTGTTCACCACGCTGATCGGCAAGATCGTCAGCCTTATCACAAACATCGTAACAGAAATTCAATACAGAATGTAACGGAAAATAGGAGAGAGCCCGAATGAAGAAAAGTAAGAAAATCTTATCTCTGTTTTTGGCTGTCCTGATGCTGTGCGGTGTTCTGACCGGATTCTCGGTCACGGTTTCGGCAGACGAGACCACGGCGACAGAAACAGCAACAACAGAAGAGGATGCGGAGCTGGATTACCTGACCGACGTATTTGAGACGCCGGAGGCCAAGCTCGCAACCATGAAGCTCAAGCTCACAAAGGGCGATTATGAGCTGTACAGCGATGCAACCAGCGGCGAGGTTGCCGTACGGAATACGGCCACAGGTCAGATTCTGTTCACCAACCCCTACGACGTCGGCACGAGCAGCGCAACCGATTCCATCAAGTATCAGCTGCTTTCCCAGATTATCATCAAGTATACGGACAACGGCAAGGAAAGAGAATTCACCAGCTACGAGTACGCTTCCATGCGTGATCAGATTACCGTCAAGAATATCAAGAACGGTATCCGCGTGGAGTACATCATCGGACGTGAGGAGGCAAGACACCTTGTTCCCCGCGTCATCGAGAACAGCCGCTTTCGCGAGAAGCTGCTGGGGCCCATGCTTGAGTACTACGGACTGGACAAGAACCTGAACATCAGCAGTGAGGATGTCGTTGACGAGAACGGCAATGTCACGCAGAAGGGCATGACCGAGGAGGAGTACTCCGCAACCGTTCCCTTCGCACTCCGCCAGCTGATCGCCTACTACGGCGGCCGCGACGGCATGAAGAGCATTGCACGTCAGAAGACAGACTCCCTGAAGGAGAAGCTTATCCAGACCTACCCGGTTCTGAAAAAGAAGCCGGACATGGAGTTCTGGGTGTTCGACGGCACAGCGTCCTCCACACAGCTTGAGAAGCAGGAGAACATGATCCGTACGGCGGCTCCCGATTACTCCTACGAGGATATGGACTACGACCACCAGCTCACCGAGTATGAGAGCAACGAGACCAACCCTCCCGTGTTTAAAATGGCTCTTGAGTATACGCTGGAGGATGACGGATTTACCGTCCGCCTGCCTGTCAACGGTCTGTCCTACAACGAGTCCCTGTACCAGCTGACAAGCATCAGCGTCCTGCCCTATATGGGATGCGGAAACAATACATATGACGGATATGTGTTCTATCCCGACGGATCCGGTACGCTGTTCGCCATGGAGGATATGCCCAACACCACGACATCCGTGTCGAGCAAGGTGTACGGCGTTGACTATGCATACCACCAGCTGACCGGTACCTACCAGCAGACCGTGCGGTATCCCGCGTTCGGTATCGTGGAGAATACCCGGTACTACGACTGCATGCAGTACGACGATGAGCTGGGTCAGCAGACCGTGACGCGCATTTCCGGCGTGGTGTATGACACCATAACCGAGGCGCAGAGCTCCGGCAAGACTGTTCCCGCCACTATGAGCAGCTTCTCGTCCCTGATCGGCAAGGCGACGGAGATTCAGGAGGTCGTCTCCAAGCGCGGCTTTACCGCCGTCATTGAGGAAGGCGACGCCCTGACCAACCTCATGTACTATCATTCCGGTGTCCTGTCCGAGTACGACACCGTCATGATGAACTTCAACCCCCGCCCGCAGGACTCCTACAATCTGGCGGACTCCATTTCGGTCGGAAGCAACACCGAGTGGACGGTTATCACGGACCGTAAGTATACAGGCAACTTCAAGGTGCATTACATCATGCTGACGGATCCCGATGTCGCGGAAGAGAAGGGTCTGGAGAACGGCACGTGGTACGATACCACCTGGCTGGGCATGGCGTTTGCCTACCGCGATTACCTCGTCAGCAACGGAATGCTGACGCAGCTGACGGCCGAGGATACAAGCGGCGACATCCCGCTGTACATCGAGTCCTTCGGCTCCGTTGAGACCACCGAAAAGATTGCGTCCATCCCTGTCACGGTCAAACGTGCCATGACATCGGCTGCGGATGTCATCACCATGTACGAGGATCTTGCCTCGGAGGGCATCACCAACGTCAACTTCAAGCTGACCGGCTTTGCCAACGGCGGTATGTATGCCAAGGTCCCGTACAACCTGAAGTGGGAAAAGTCCGTGTCCAAGGATACCTCCATGCAGGAACTGCTGGATTATGCGGCCGGCCTGGAGAGCGGCAGCCTGGGCATTTTCCCGGATTTCGATTTCTCGTATGTAAACGAGACGGGTGTCTTTGACGGACTGACCCTGCGCAAGCATGTTGTCAAGACCATCGACGACCGTTACTCCAGCAAGCGTGAGTACAGCCCGACGCAGCAGAAGTATGTCGGCTACTACCAGCTTGCAATTTCCCCCGCCTACCTCAGTCACTTCTATGAGAAGTTCATGAAGAAGTACCTCAAGATGGACAACCTGACCGGTATTTCGGTTTCCACGCTGGGTACTGCCCTGAACTCAGACTTTGATGACGATGAGCCGTACAACCGCGAGGACGCCCGGACGTTTGTAAAGCGCGCCCTGGAGTATATCGCAGGCAGCGGCGACACGGCACTGGATGTCATGGTTGACGGCGGAAATGTCTACACATGGAAGTACGTCAAGCACATTCTGAACGCTCCCCTGGACTCCAGCCGCTATATCCGTTCCAGCTACAGCGTGCCGTTCCTCGGCGCCGTGCTGCACGGCTATATGAACTTCACGGGCTCGCCTCTGAACATGGAGGGTGATGTGGAGTACGCCAAGCTGAAGACCATCGAAAACGGAGCATCTCCCTACTTCATCCTGTCCTATAAGAACACGGAACTTCTGAAGGAAGACTACCAGCTCAGCCACTACTACTCCATCCGCTATGATATCTGGCAGGAGGATGTGGTGGATCTGTACACGGAGCTGAACTCCGTTCTGAAGGATGTACAGGATAAGCCCATCGTCGCCCATTCGTTCCTCAGCGGTATGCGCGTTCCCGATGCCGACGAGCTGGAGAACGATATGGCCGAGGAGTACAACGAGGTTCTGGATTACCAGAACAACCAGGCGGAATACGACAGAAAGCAGCAGAACAAGGCAATTTCCGACGCCCGCCAGACCATTTCCACCGTCGAGGAGAAGGCAGAGGCCTTTGTCAAGACCTGTATCGACAGCTACTCCGGTATCAGCGGTTCCGCGTACCTGTACGTGACCGGCGACCGTTCGCTTGAGATGCGCCTGATGAACTTCGTCGAGGCGGACAACGCATACCAGACCGTCAAGGCCGAGTATGACGCAGCAGTCGCCGCAGGCAAAGACGTGACGGATATCACGACGACCCTGACCTCCGCGGAATCCAACCGCAAGTCCACGCTGGCACAGCTCCGCACCTATGTACGCAACATTTCCCGCACCATTCAGTCGCTGGAATCCGAGTACGAATCGCTGCAGAAGCTGCTCACCGAGGCTGAGGAAGGCAAGCTGCTGATCGAGAGCACCAGCGGTGTTCACGAGAGCATCAAGCAGGAGATCAACGAGGCGCTTGAGAGAACCGAGGAGCTGATGACGCAGGAACTCGGTATCCAGTTCAAGGATTCCGTTGACAAGGCGGAGATGGATACCTTCTTCCGCACGCATATCGCACTGCTCATGTGCTCCAATTACGGCGAGAACCTGCGCAGCCAGACCGGTATCGTGGGCAAGGCCGAAAACCTGTATGAGATGATTGTATCCGGCAACTACGGACTGCTGAATACCTCCGCGGAGAAGACAATCCTGCGGTTCCTGGATGCGAACAAGGATCTGACCGATGCCGAACTGGAGGCAAAGTACGGTCTGTCCGACAGCAAGACGTCCGTTGAGGGACTTGTCCTGTACGCGCGTGAGCTGTTCGGTACGCAGTTCAGCTTTGACCCGACGCTGTCCGATGAGAAGGGCGCAAACGGCCTCAGCGAGGTGGACGAGCATATTCTCGGCTACTATGTCAACATGCTGTACAGCACCGTGACCGGACTGGCGGACGACAACATCCTGCCCAAGCTCAACTTCGTCATGACGCGCAAGCTGACAAACGGCAAGGAAGGTTCCAACCAGACCAACGTTTCCAACACGACCAAAAAGATCGGCACCGCCATCGATACGATTCTCAACGCGCATATCAAGACCGTAACGGATGACAATTACGCGCTGACCGAGGCCGATGAGGAAATGATTACCAGTGCGGTTGAGGCAGCCAAGAAGGTTGTTGAGGACGCCATCAACGATTCCGATTCCACCAAGCGCGTGGAGTATGCTACGCCCGACACGCTGGAATCCGATCTGCGCGCCTACATTGAATCCTACTACTACCGCGCCGTGCTCAAGCGTGTTGCTCCTGACGGCATGGTTGAGTCCCTGGCTATCAGCACCGTTACCTACAAGACGACCTCCTCTCTGGAGACCGTGGCGGCATCCCGCCTGACGGAACTGCTGGCCGAGAACTATCAGCAGACGCTGGCCAACTTTGAGGGCGACGAGGTCATTTCCGCAAAGCTGAGCGTTATTCTGAGTGAGATTCAGGATGTGTACGGTGATGTTTCCGCCGAGCTGGAGCAGGCAATGCTGAAGGCTTATGCCGCAGCAGCCGTCAAATCTCTGGGCGAGGTGACCATTACCTTCAAGAACAACAGCAAGAATGTCAACCAGAACCTGCTCGCCGAGTACAAGGAAAAGACAGTGGAGGCAGGAGAGGACGGACTTGCCGCACTCATTGAGGAACTGACCGAGCTGCTTGGCAGCGAGGGCTATGTCCTGAAGAATGAGGAAGAGGACAAGGCTGCTCTGGCTTCCGATTTCGTCTACTATGCATACGCCGTAGGACTGTCCGAGACCGACACGGCCGAGTACTACTACGATGAGCAGATGGCAACCATGGACAAGAAGATCCGGGAAGCCGTCAGCAGCAAGCACGATGAGATTGCCGCCAAGATTACGGCCGACACCACGCCCGACCAGCTGTATAACATGCTGCTGTCTGCACTGGGCAGCACTGAGGACTCCGTGGCACAGCTGACCAATGAGATTGCCTCCGGCATCACCTACTATGTATCGAGCAAGTACTCCATTTCCTCCGATGTGCAGCAGTACTACATCTACCTGCTGTTCCAGAGCTTCTCCGAGCAGCTGGCAGGAAACGAGGAGCCGGTCCTGACCATTTACGCATCCGGAAAGCTTGCAAAGTCGACCGACAGCGTGTATAAGAACGCCGTCAAGTACTTCAAGAAGGACTACATGGATGCGAAGATTACCGAGCTGCTGGAAAAGGCACGCAAGGCTGCGGCCCGCGGCGAGATTGCGGATTATTCGCTGGACAGCGTCATGACCGATGAGGAAATGGCCGAGTGGGTAAACACCATCTATGATCGCCTGGTGAGCGGTAAGTATCTGGATGACGAGAAGAACCAGGAAGCAGATGTAAAAGCACAGCTGCTGGTTGACATCGAGGCTTACCTCCGCTACAACTACTGTGAGCAGGCTCTTACGCAGATCAGCGCCACCACAACGCCCAAATTCAATGTCTCCGAGGTGTACGGCGATGACCTGTACACATCCAGCGAGCAGATCAAGACGTTGCTGCGGTACTTCGTAACCAATCTGTCCGAGATTACCGAGAGCGACATCGATGAGATGATCAAGACCAGTACCAAGACAGAGGAAGAGGAAGTTGAAGATGTTTCCAAGTACCTGTCTGCGGACGGCCGTATCGTATCGGTGACCTACGGAACCAAGCAGAGCGACGGCAGCTATAAGAACTACAAGACGTTCCTCCTGAACTACAACAACTTCTCGGTCAGCGTTCAGTATGACGGCATTACCTATACCATTGCTTCGTATGGGTATGTGGTTGTTATGAACTGACGGGCCGGAATGCAATGAGAAAGAGAGGTAACATAGAATGACCAATGAAGTCAAGCTGCAGTCAACGGTCAGTGCCCCCAAAGCGAAGCGACGTAAAGTCGCTTCGCTGGACAAGCGGAAGGCACGCGCCGGCTGGGTCTTCGTTCTCCCCTTTGTAATCGGGTTTGCTGTCGTGTACCTGCCCATTATCTGGAATTCCCTGAAGATGAGCTTCTATGAGCTGACCATCCTCAACGGAGGCGGTTACTCACTGGAATGGGTCGGACTCGAGAATTACCAGTATGCCCTTTTCCAGGATTCCTCCTTTACCGAGACGCTGGTCAAAGGTATGAAGGAACTGGCATTTGACGTGCCGGCAATCCTGCTGTTCTCCCTGTTCATGGCAGTCCTGCTGAACCAGAAAATGGCAGGACGCGCCGTGTTCCGAGCTATCTTCTTTATCCCCGTCATTCTGTCTACCGGTATCATGGAGTCTGTCGAGGGTCAGAACATCCTCGGCTCCTACATGGAAGATGCCAGCGGTGTGGACGACGGATCCGGATCCAGCACGGCCAGTGAGATTGTGTCCACCATGGATATAGAGCGACTGTTCTCGTCCATGAAAGTCGGACAGGAACTTGTTGAATTCGTTCAGCAGATG
>CAVDLN010000092.1:0-7145 GCA_963609805.1 Erysipelotrichaceae bacterium
GCAAAATGCCGATCCCGCAGGTTTCGTGTATGCGGGCAGATTGCGTGCGAATTGGAATGCGAGGCGATAAACGGCTTGCCGTACTGTCTTGCAATGGGAATCAGATCATCGACGGACTGCTCGGATGCATGGGACACATCGGGAATAATGCCGTGCTCAAAGCAGCCTGCGGCCAGCTGCTTGCCAAAGTCTGTAAGTCCTGCCTGCGTGTTATGGGATCCGCCTACGCAGGTTTCACCGCTCCACATAAGTGTCATGTAACGAACGCCTTTCTGCTGCAGTACATCCAGACGATCCAGATGACCTGCGGTCAAACGCGCATCCTCCACGGCAAGAATTGCGGCGGTTTTTCCGGTGGCCCATGCCGCATCCAGTTCCGCACCGGTGCGTACCTGTACGGCCCGGTCGGAAAGACGCGTCAGTTCTGCCTGAAAGTAATCGGTAATTTTTAGGAATTCCTGCCAGCATGTTTCGTCGTCCAATCTTTTGTTGCTCCAGACCGCAAAATACTGGGCGTAGTGCTGATAGCAGGATGCTTTTTCAAGGTTAATGTGGCAGGTGTTTCGATCCAGATGCTCATGGCGGTGAAATAATTCGTAAGCGGTGTCGCAGTGCGTGTCAATCAGGGACAGTTTCGTATTCATGTATTTTCGCTCCTTTTCGGTTGTATTTTTATTCTCCGGCTCCGAAGGCATTGCGGAAGGAAAGGACGGACAGAATAGTCGGTGTACCGTCCGGGCTTTTTCCAATGTAGACCTCTACGACATCTATGCGCGGCTGCCTGTCGGTAGGGTGCGTGCGCAGGTAGGATTCAGCAGCCAGCACGGTGCGATGGCGTTTTCCTGCATCGACGGCCAGTGCGGGTCGCCCGAAGCGGGAACGTACCCCGGGATGCTGCGTCCGCGTTTTTACTTCCACAAACACAAGTGATGTGTCATTTTCAGCAATCAAATCGATTTCGTTATGGGATTCATGCCGATTCCGCTCGACAACACGGTAGCCGGCCTTTATATACAGCTGCGCTGCGGCTTCCTCGCCGAGCTTTCCCAGTGCCTGTCGGTCATTCACTCCGCTGCTCATTCCTTTTTCCCGCCGGCGGGCGGATCCTCCTGCAGGAAACGAATAAATTTGGTTCTGTGTATGGGAGAAGCTCCGTATTTGCGCAAAGCCGCCATGTGTTCAGCCGTTCCGTAGCCTTTGTGCTTGGCTATGCCGTACAGGGGGTATTGTTTGTCCAATTCAGCGCACAGTCTGTCACGGGTTACCTTTGCCAGAACCGATGCTGCCGCAACGGACAGGGATAACGAGTCGCCCTTTACGACGGCACGGGCCGGTATCGGGAAATCACGTGCAATGTTTCCGTCAATCAGCGCAAAGTCCGCGTTGACCGGCTCTCCCGTCGGTGTATGCAATCCGGCAATGGCACGGCGCATGGCGAGCAAATCGGCCTCCAGAATATTCAGACGGTTGATTTCCTCGACGCTTCCCTCTGCCACGCACCATGCGGTTGCCTTCGTGCGGATAAGGTCAAACAATTGATCCCGTTTTTTGGGCGTCAGTTTTTTTGAGTCATTCAGACCGGGAAGATCAACATCCGGCGGCAGAATGCACGCGGCGACCACCACCGGTCCGCAAAGAGGGCCGCGCCCCGCCTCATCAACGCCGCAGACATGCGTGTAGCCCGCAGCATTCAGTTCATTTTCAATGGTCAAATCAGGCATTGCTTTTGCCTTCCTCCCGCGGCTCCTCTGAATGTGCGGGACATCCGGGCAGTGCATCCAAGGTCAGTCGGCCGATCCGCCCGGAGCGGAAGTCGTCAATCAGCAGGTTGGAGGCACGTTCGGTATCCACTACTCCGCCCGCGACAAGACAGCCTCTCCTCCTTCCGACGGCGGCAACCAATTCGGCGTCCGTCAATGCTTCCCAGTCTGTCAATTTGTAGCGCGCCGTCATTTCCGCAGGGTACAGGGTACGCAGGCGGTGTACAAGAACCTGTGCCAAATGCTCTGTGTCCAAGATATTGTCTTTAATGGCACCGGTCAGCGCAAGATTTTCGCCGACAACAGGATCATCAAACCGAGGCCAAAGCACACCGGGCATATCCAGCATGTCAATGCCCCAGCGTGTTGCGACCCACTGCTTATCCCGCGTGACGCCCGGTCGATTTTCTGCCTTGAGGCGTGATGTCCCGCACAGACGGTTTATCAGCGTGGATTTTCCCGTATTGGGAATGCCGACAACCATTGCGCGCAGATGTCGCCCAGACTGTCCCTTCGCTTCATACCGCTCGACCCGTTCGGACAGCAAAGTACGTACAACTTCGGGAACGCGGTTCAGTCCGTCTCCGGTTATGCAGTCGCATAAAAGGCAGGCTGTGTCCGCATCCGTGTAGGAGCGCACAAAGGAGCGGCTTTTGCCCGGATCGGCGAGGGATGATTTGTTCAGAAGCAGCAGCACAGGCTTGTCTCCCCGCAATTCCGAAAGAATCGGATTGCGCGAACTTACGGGAACCCGTGCATCCAATACTTCGATAAAAAGGTGCACGTTTTTGGCATTTTCGGCTATCAGCCGCCTGGTTTTGGCCATATGTCCCGGAAACCATTGAATCTGTTCACCCGGCATAGAAAAACCTCTCAGTTAAAATCTGTTGTGAAGGGGGAAAGCCGAAGGATAACCCGCCCCAACACGCGCCTCTCGTCCACCAGCCCGACGGCGGTAGTGCGACTGTCTGTCGAATGGTTGCGGTTATCTCCCATGACAAAGAGGTAACCTTCCGGTACGGTTACTTCAAAAGTGTGTGTACTGCGGTCATATCCATAATTCGGAAGCTGCTGTACCTTGCCGGTTTCGACTCCGTTTACGTCAAGCAGCACGGCATACTTTTCCGTCAGTTCCTCTCCGTCAACAAATACCGTGCCGGTACTGCAGTCAATGCGCACGGTCTGCCCGCCCTTGGCAATCACTCGCTTTACCAGTGCCTCATTCAGATTATAGTACGGGCTGTCGGTTGTCATACTGAAGACAATAATGTCGCCCTGCTCCGGTTCTTCTACAGAGGTTGTGATGAGCATTTGACCGTTTTCGAGTGTATTGCGCATGGAGTTTCCGTCCACGCGACATAAGCGGAACAGCAGCGTAAATACAATCAGCACCGCAGCCACAGAGAAGGCGAAAATTTCAATGTAATCAAGAAGAGATGAAACAACATTTGAAACAGGAGCATCTCCGGAATTTTCGGCTTTCTGCAACGTATCGGCTCCGGGGGTCTCCTCGTCCGGCGCGGCATCGTCTTCTCCGGCGGTATCGCCGGCAGCGGGCGAATCTTCTTTCTCTGACTGTATCGGTTTGCTTGATGAATCCTCCGTGGGAGTACCTTCGCTGATTTTCCCGATATCTGTGTCTTTTTCTTCTTCCATCCGTAAATACCTCCCCGCGGTTAAAATCCGAATCCATTTTATTATAGCATATTCTTACCCCCGTGACAACAGGGAAGGACGCAAATTCACGAAAATTTTATAATATTCGCGACTTCCTTGCTTGCAAAGCAAGGAAAATTATGCTATACTGATACAGGAGTTTAAATGAGGAAACGCTGATTTAAATGAGGCAGTACAGATTCGGCACGGTTTTTTCGTCCGCAACAGCGCACTTTGAGGCCGGCGGCAGGCGGAAAAAATGTGCCGAAGATGTGCTGCCGAATAAATCGGCGTTTCCATAAAGGAGAGTACATGTTATGAACGCAGAGAATTCTCAGAACGGGCGGGACGCAGTGTCCTCGGCAGATCGGCATTCGGCAGGCAGTTCTCTGCGCCGCCGCATTCTGATTGTCCTTGCCTGCATGGTGATTTTTGCCGCTGTGGCCATACCGTTGGTGAATTACATGGAGCGGGAAGATGAAACGGAAAACGCAGAAAATGTAACCTACCCGGACGCCAAGTATGACTGGGGCGAGGCAGACTTTGATTATGATATCATGCAGGATGAGGAATACCTGAAGAAAAATCGCGTGGTGATGTATGAGATTTTGTCCCAGGGGTTCAGTACTTCTTTGAATGCCGACAATGTGGGGGAGTACGGAGAAGCCGTCACTGTGCTGTACAATATGATTCAGTACATCATTCGCGGCAACACGGACAGCTACAACCGCCTGTTTACCAGCTCGTATTTGAAGGAGAACGGTGAGCAGGAGCGGTTTTCCATGCAGCAGCTGTATGACATAAAGCTGACCCGCATCGATTCCGAACAGGTTACGGAGAACGGAAAGACTGTCAACTATCAGAAGTTTTATGTGGAATACAAAATTCGATCGAACAACGGAACGTATCGTAAGGATATCGGTGATGACGAGTCAAGGAAGCGGGTTGTGACGCTGTGCGACCGTGATGACGGGAAAATGCTGATAGATCAAGTGGGGTATGTTCAAACAAAAGCGTAAATGACGGCGGCTCATGTCGGTCGGGACCAATACAGGTCGGGGCGTAAAACTCAGAACGGGTTTTACGCCTCTATAATTATTTGCGCCACGTGGACGGCATGAACAGCGCAAGCATGGGGAACAGCTCCAGGCGTCCGGCAAGCATGTCGAAAATCAGCACCGATTTGGAAAAAACGGAAAACAGCCCGAAATTGCGTGTCGGACCGACCAAAGAAAGTCCCGGTCCTATGTTGTTTATTGTGGCGGTAACGGCCGTAAAATTAGTTACGAGATCCAAATCATCGAAGGAAACCAGCAGAACGGACACGGCAAAGAGAAGGACATAAGCAATCAGAAACATATTCGTAGAGCGGATGACATCGGATTCTACTACGCGCTTGTCCATGATAATTCTGCGGACACGGTGCGGATGCACACTCTTATCTATTTCCTGACGTGCGCTCTTGAACAGGATAAGTATCCGTGAAACTTTGATGCCCCCACCGGTGCTGCCGGCACACGCACCTATGAACATTACCACCACCAGAACGGTTTTCGAGAGAGCCGGCCACATATCGAAATCCGCCGTGGCGTAGCCGGTAGTCGAAATCAGCGAGGCCACCGAGAATGCCGCGTGATGGATGGCGCTGCGCAGCGTAAACGTCTCTCCGGTAACGGAATTGATGACATCATTCAGTCGAAGATCGACCGTGATAATGGCAACGGCTGCCGCAACAATTACCAGAAAAGCTCGAACCTCCGCGTTGAATGCTTCATGGATGCGGCGCAGCAACAGCAGGTAGTAACAGCTGAAATTGATGGAGAACAGGAGCATGAATACCGTCACAACGGTTTGCAGGTAATCCGAGTAACCCGCCATGCCGTCATTCTTTATGCTGAATCCGCCTGTTCCTGCTGTACCGAAGGAAATATTGAGTGCTTCAAAAACGCTCATGCGGCCGCAGAGAAGAAAAATAAACTCGACGACTGTCAGCGCCATATAGAGTGAATACAGAATAAGAGCCGTTGTACGTACGCGCGGTACCAGCTTGCTCACGGAGGGGCCGGGGCTTTCTGCTTTCATGATATGCATATTCTGTCCGCCGGAAAGAGGGACGAATGCCATAATGAAAACAAGAACCCCCATGCCGCCTATCCAGTGTGTGAAGCTTCGCCACATCAGGGCAGCGTGGGACAAAGACTCTACCTCCGACAGGATCGAAGCACCGGTTGTGGTGAATCCGGATACAGTCTCAAAAAGAGCGTCGATGAAAGAGGGAATTTCTCCCGACAGCCACAGAGGAAGTGCGCCCATCAAGGAAAGCAAAATCCAACTCAGCGATACTATGATGAAACCATCACGGGCGTACAACGCCGTCACCGTCGGCTTATGCCGTATGCACAGCCAGCCCAACAGACCGCATACCGCCATGGTGACGAGATAGTATCGGATGACAGACTCGTGATATACAAGACCTGTCAACGTCGGAACCAACAGAAATACACATTCAAACAGAAGCAGCCATCCGATGATATGCCGAATCATGCGATAGTTCATGGTTTTGTCTCTTACTCCAGTATATCCGTCAGATTGTGCAGCGATAGGACTTTCGACACGATAACGACCGAATCGCCCACCTGTATGGTATCCTTGCCGCGCGGAATGATTACGAGACCGTCCCGTATAATGGCGGCTACCAAAACATCTTTCTTTAATTTCAGATCGGACAGCGGAGTATTCGTGACCGCCGAGCTGTCGGATACGGCAAATTCTGCCGCCTCTACTTTCCCGGGGATAACATGGTACAGCGTTTCCATGTTGCTGCCCACCGTGTTTGCCGTGGCGCGCACGTATCTCTCTATCTGGTCGGCAGTTATATTCTTGGGATAGATGGTGGAATCCAAATCCAAATGTGCGATAACGCTCGCAAAATCTATACGATTGATTTTGGTTATGACTTTTCCGTGACCTGCCCGCTTGGCAAACAGGGACAGCAGGATATTTTCTTCGTCTATATTGGTAAGTGCAACAAAAGCTCCCGCCTGTGTGATATTTTCCTCCAGCAGCAGATCCTGATCAGACGCATCTCCGCAGACAATAGTTACCCCCTGCCATTTCGCACTCAGTTCCTCGCAGACAAGCGGATTCTTTTCAATGATTTTCACCGCGATGCCCGCCCGCAGCAGCGCCTCGGTAAGATAGTGAGCAATCTCGCCGCCGCCGACAATCATTACATCCTTAACCGACCGTATTTTATAGCCGATTCGCCGGAAGAAATCCGAGGCGTTGCGGGGTGAGGCAATGAGGGAAATTACATCCTTGTCCGCAAAAACAAAATTGCCGTTGGCAATATATGCCTGTTCGCCCCGTTCCACCGTGCAGATCAGTACGTCGCAGCCCAGCTTTTCGACGATATCACGCACGGTTTTCCCGATCAGTGGACTTCCTTCCGGCAGTCGGAATTTGAGCAGCTCCACTTTTCCTTTTGCAAAGGTGTCAATCTTTATGGCGGAAGGGAACCGCAGAACGCGCGCAATTTCTGCCGCTGCGGCTTGCTCCGGGTTTACAACTATTGCAATGCCTAGCTCTTCCTGCAGAAAGCGTATATCATCCCCGTATTCCGGCTTTTTAATCCGCGCAATGGTTTTGCAGCGGCTTTCTTTATGTGCAATCAGACAGCAGAGCATGTTTAACTCGTCGGATCCCGTAACCGCAATGAGCAAGTCGGCA
>CAVDLN010000093.1:0-7023 GCA_963609805.1 Erysipelotrichaceae bacterium
GTGTATTGTGCGGTATTACTTTATGGAATTTTCATAGAAGACTGGACAAACCCGCACAAATGTGTTACAATATATAAAGATAGAATCGGAAAGCGGAAAGCTGAGGAATTCTGAGAATGAATCAAATCGGACGAACTCGGGCGGCAAGCGCGGCACGGGTGCTGTGTTTCGGTATCCTGATGGCGGTGCTGGTCGCCGCCGAGCTGTACCTGCATTATACATCTATACAGACCTTTTTGGACTATCTCCGGGAGGAGGAGCATAAAAACAGTGCGTGGATCGGCAGCCAGATTTCGTATATGCTGCCATTTCTGACGGTTGCCTTTTTTCAGTACGCCGTGTACTGCCGCACCGAACGGCCAAGCGAGGCGCCCGGTACGGTTTGCCCTGCCAATCGCCTGTATCAGCGCGAGAAGGCATGGGAAATTCTGCTGGTTGCGGTGATTGTTTACGGTGTAATTCTGCCGTTCTGCATACATCTGAGCAATGAGCAGTACGCGGCCGCATTGGCGGATGCGGCACGGACGGGGGATACATTGCCGCAAACGGACGGCAAGGCGGACGACAAGCTGATATATCATCTTATCGAGTGGTTTCTGAGATTGGGAATACCGCTGGGACTGCTGTGCATTTACCATGGTGCCCGCGCGCGCGACTGCGCGGAGGGCGACTGTGACGGGGAGTGTGTTCATGAAAGCGAAGTATAACGAAAGAGGACGGGGAGCACGGCATGCGTGTGCATGGCTGACCGGCACCGCACTGGGCACCGCTGCGCTTGCGGCGGCTTATACCGATGTGATGACAAGCATAGTTGCCCGGCGCCGCTCGCCGCTGGCAAGCCGCATTTCCAGTCTTTGCATGGGTAAGAAGCGTGAGCCGGAGCAGGCGGAGCAGGTACGGCGGGCGGCTGCGCAGCTGCTGAAGCAGCCGACCGAAGAGGTTTCCCTGATTAACCGCGAAGGAATGACGCTGAAGGCGCATTGGTACCATGTCGAGAATCCCCGGCGTCTGTTGATACTGGTGCACGGATGGCACAGCGCATGGAATCGGGATTTCGGCATGAGTGCGCCGTTTTATCATGAGAATGACTGTGAAATGCTGCTGATAGAGCAGCGCAGTCACGGGGCAAGCGAGGGAAAACTGATTGCCTACGGTGCCCGTGAGCGATACGACGTGATGGAGTGGCTGTCCTACGCGCGGGGTGTCTGCCCGACGCTCCCGATATATCTGGGCGGCGTGTCTATGGGCGCGGCTACGGTCTTGCTGTGCGCCGGCGAGCCGGCTGCGGCCGATTCCGTGACGGCCATCATAGCGGACTGCGGCTATACCGTAGCGGAGGAGGTCGTCTCGGAACGGATGCGCACGCTGCTGCGCGGGGCGACCGATGTGACCATGAAGGCGGTTGATCTGAATTGCCGTCTGCGCGGCGGTTTCACGCTGAAGGAGTGCTCCACCAAGGAATCCCTTGCAAAGGACAGGACGGTTCCCGTGCTGTTTATTCACGGGGATGCCGATGAGCTGGTCCCCTGCTCCATGACGCTTGAAAATTACCTTGCGTGCGCCGCACCGAAAGAGCTTTTGATTGTACACGGCGCCGGTCATGCCTGCAGTTTCCTGGCTGACCCCGACGCATACAAGTCCCGTGTGCTTGCTTTTTTTGCCGAATGGGACACAAGGCTGCATACGGAGGATGCCGAGTAAAGGAGGGTATCTATGCCTGAGCCGATAAAAACAGAGCAGTCGACAGATGCGGGAGCAGAGAAGCAGTCCGTCCGGAAACACTTCGGTGCCCGTGCGTGGTCGTTCCTGGTTCTGGCGATTGTTGCGGTGCTTCTGTTCCTGATAGTGAATATCGATGCCGTGACGAATTTCTTCCGCAAGCTCGGCGGTCATATCGCACCGCTTGTGGTCGGCGCGGTTGTCGCATATCTGTGCGACCCCCTGCTCCGGATTTACGAGTACCGCGTGTTCCGCCGCGTGAAGAACAACGGCGTGCGGCGCGGCGTTTCTCTGGCAATGACCATGATAACCGCGCTGGCAATGTTGGCGCTGATTATCATGATGATTGTGCCGCAGTTGATAAGCAGCATAAAAGATCTGGTGGCTGACTACGAAGCATATCTGAATGAGCTGCTGCGTTTTGTGCAGAATCTGCTGGATAAGCTGACAGCCAACATGTCGGTGGAAATCAACATTTCCTCCAAGGAGCACCTGGCGGAGTTTCTGACGAATATGTACGGATCGGTGCAGGACTTCTACAACGATGCCATCAAACCCATAATCGGAAAGCTGGATGCCGGAACCGCATGGAGTGCGGTGGGCGGCATGTTTACATACCTGAAGAACTTTCTCCTCGGTCTCTTTATCGCCTTCTATATTCTGGCGTCTAAGGAGAAGCGGGTAGGACAGCTCAATAAATTCCGCAGGGCTATGTTCAGGCCGGAAACGGACCGCAAGCTGACTTCCTTTGTTACGCTTGTCGATAAGTCCTTCGGCGGATTTATATACGGAAAGCTCATAGATTCGCTTATCATCGGCATACTGACATTCGGACTTATGACGGTGCTGGATGTCTCGCCCTACAATCTGCTGATTTCCACCTTTGTGGGCGTGACAAACGTGATTCCCGTGTTCGGGCCGTTTATCGGCGCTATTCCGTCATTCTTTATTGTGCTGATTTCCAATCCGTCCAAGGCCTTGCTGTTTATCATTCTCATTGTTGTTGTCCAGCAGCTGGATGGAAATGTTATCGGGCCGAAGATTCTGGGAGATAACACAGGTGTCAGCTCGCTGACAGTTATCATTGCGATTACCCTGTGCGGATCGCTCTGGGGAATAGCGGGAATGTTGATCGGCGTTCCGCTGTTTGCCGTTGTGATAGAGATGGTGCGGCGCTGGCTGGAACTCCGGTTAGCGGCCAAGGGGGAGCCGACCGACACGATGTATTACTATCCCAAGGACGCGCTGAGCAACGCGGAGCGCGACCTGTACTACGAGCACGCAGGGATTCGCTACCGGTATGAACACAGCAAGATTAAGACCCGCGTGGATGCGATACGGGCACGCATCGCATCAAAGTCAAAGAAGAGCAAAACCCCTCCGACAGAACCGCCGGGTACTGCCGATGACAGCGGGGGCAGAGACAAAGATGACAGCGGCAGCGGTGACGGAAATGACGGCAGTGCCGACAACGGTAAAGATGATGGTGGGAGTACCTGACGTATATCTTTCATGAAAAAGTGAGGTAGTACGCATGGAAACAAGATCGGATGACCCTGTGCTGCAGAAGGACAGTCAAGGCGGCTTCCTGCGGCAGTTCGGGAAAAAAGCGCTGGTTTTCTTTGCGCTTGCGTGTACGGCACTGGTGCTGTATACGATAGTCAGCGTCCCGCAGCTGAAGGAGTTTTTCACCAAAGCGGGAGGACATATCGCTCCCCTTGCGTGGGGCGGCATTATTGCGTATCTGGCTAACCCGATCCTGAATTTTTATGAATACCGCCTCCTCAGACGCATACGAAAGAACGGCCTGCGGCGGGGACTTTCGCTGACGCTTACGGTTGTGACGCTGCTCGGAGCCATTGCTCTGGTTATCATGATGATCGTTCCGCAGCTGATCGACAGTATCACGCAGCTCATTGCCAATTTCGGGTCCTATGTCGACAAGCTGCTGGAAATGCTGGACAGCATTGTAAGAAAGATAACCGGTGGCTCGATAGACATCGATATTTCCTCTACCAAGCGGCTCGAAGAACTTTTGAATCGCATATATAAAACGCCGGACAGCCTGCTGAACCGCATACGGCAGTTGCTGAGCGATTTTCAAATCGGGCAGAGCACCATGACAGCCGCCAAAGGGGTCGTGACATTTATCAAGAATTTCGTTCTCGGACTGTTCATAGCGTTTTATGTTCTGGCGTCCAAGGAAAAGCGTGCGGCACAGATCAATAAATTCCGGAAAGCAATGTTTTCGGAAAAGACGGACAGCCGGCTGACTTCCGTTGTCGGTTTGGTTGACTCCTCCTTCGGAGGGTATATCAAGGGCACGCTGATTGATTCCCTGCTGGTTGCGCTGCAGGTATTTCTGCTGATGACCGTGCTGCAGGTGTCATCCTATAACCTGCTGATTGCGACGTTTGTCGGCATTACCAATATCATCCCTGTTTTCGGTCCGTTTCTGGGTGCGATTCCCTCCTTCCTCATAGTGCTGATTTCCAATCCGGATACGCCGTCCAAATGTATTGTATTCGCAATCATTATCCTTGTGGTGCAGCAGGTAGACGGAAACATTATCCTTCCGAAAATACTGGGCGACAGCACGGGCGTCAGCCCGCTTGCGGTTCTGATAGCCATTACCCTGTGCGGCTCCCTATGGGGCATTGCGGGCATGGTTATCGGCGTGCCGCTGTTCGCCGTCATGCTGGAGACGGTGCGGCGCCTGCTGGAGAGACGGCTGCGGATCAAGGGGGAACCGACCGAAACAACGGCCTATTACCCTGCGGATACCCTGGCAGACCCGGAGCGGGATATGGCAGACAGACGGTCCGGCCTGCGGTACCGCTATGAGCACAGCAAGCTGAAGCCGCGGCTGGAGGCACAGCGGGAAAAGCTGCGCCGAAAGGCGTTCCGAAAGAAAAAGGAAACCCCGGAAAAGGACGGCAATGCCGGGGACAATGATAAAAAGTAAGGCAATCTACGCCGCGCTGCGGTCCGGTTTCAAAACGGCCGCGTGCGGCGGAAAGCATATATATCCATACGCGATAGATTGATATTTGATAGGAGATGTTTTTATGAGTGAACAGAATAACGAAACCGTGCATGGAAAGAAAGGCGGCATCTCGGTTGAGACCGCGCATATCTTTCCGGTCATCAAAAAATGGCTGTATTCGGAGAAGGATATTTTCCTGCGTGAAATCGTTTCCAATGCCGCCGATGCGGTGACGAAGCACAGGAGGCTCTGCTCGCTGGGGCAGGCAGAGAGTGACGGAACGGCATACCGTATCGATGTCAGGCTGGACGCCGCCGCAAAAACGCTGACCGTGTCGGATAACGGAATCGGTATGACGGAGGAGGAACTTCTCAAGTATCTGGGAAGCATTGCGCTGTCCGGTGCTATGGAGTTTATCCAGAAGTATGAAGGTGACCAGAAGGAAGGAAATTCGACGGGAATTATCGGCCATTTCGGGCTTGGCTTCTACTCGGCCTTTATGGTTGCGGATGATGTTGAGGTCATTACGAAATCATGGAGCGGCGCGCCGGCTGTCCGCTGGCTGTGCCATGCCGACGGCAGCTATGAACTCTTCCCGGCTGTGCGTGAGATGCACGGAACCGACATTATCATGCATATAGCCCCTGCCGAGGAGGAATACCTGAACGCGCAGAAGATTCGGGATATGCTGGAGAAATACTGCTCCTTCATGCCGACCGAAATATACTTTACCGATGAGGATGCCGAGGCGGCTCGGCAGGAGAAGGCAGAGCAGGATAAGGAGAAAGCGGAGGAAGGAAAGGATAAGCCTGCCGAGGAAAAGCAGCCGGAGCCCGAAAAGCCGATCAACGACATCCATCCGCTCTGGCAGAAAGCTCCCTCCGAATGCACGCCGGACGATTACAAGGCGTTCTACCGCAAGGTGTTCCACGATTACCGCGAGCCGCTGTTCTGGATTCATATCAATGCGGATTATCCGCTGAATTTCAAGGGAATTCTGTTTTTCCCGAGGCTGGATAACGAGTATGAATCCATCGAGGGGCAGGTGAAGCTGTACTACAACCAGGTGTTCGTTGCGGACAATATCAAGGAGGTTATTCCCGAATACCTGCTTATGCTGAAAGGTGTGCTGGACTGTCCCGAACTGCCGCTGAATGTGTCCCGGAGCTACCTGCAGAACAACACATATGTTTCCAAGGTATCGGCGCATATTGTCAAGAAGGTTTGTGATAAGCTGAATTCGCTGTGCAATACGGAACGGGAAAACTATGAGTCCGTCTGGGACAGCATCAAGACATTCGTGGAGTATGCCTGCATGCGTGACCGCAAATTCTATGATCGCTGCAAGGATGCAATTCTGCTGACACTGACCGACGGCAGCCACGTGACTTTGGCACAGTATGCCGAAAAGGCGAAGGCGGACGGTCATGCCGCTCCTGCAGAGGAAGGCAAGGAGCCGGTCGTGACGGTGTACTATGCCACCGACAGGGAACTGCAGGCGCAGTATATTTCCCTGTTTGAGGCGCAGGGAATACAGATTGCCGTGCTCGACAAACTGATCGACACGCAGTTTGTGCAGATGCTGGAGAGCTATGACGCGGCAATGAAATTCCAGCGGATCGACGCAGACCCGGCAGCGGCTCTGAAGGCCGACGGGGATGTGACGGAGAATCAGGCGCTGGCGGATCTCTTCCGCACGGTCAGCGGCAATGAAAAGCTGGAGGTCAAATTTGAAGTGCTCAAGGACGCATCTCTGCCTTCCATGCTGACCGTATCGGAGCAGTCCCGCCGCATGGAGGAAATGATGAAGATGTACGCCATGCAGACCGGCGGCAAGGATCAGGCACCGCAGTTCCCGCTGGAGTACACGCTGCTGCTCAATACCTCGTCCCCGCTGATTTCCAAGCTGGCGGATCTGACTGCCGAAGGGGCAGGCGAGGATGCTGCCGCAAAGGCAAAACTGATCGCGGGACAGATCTGGCAGCTGTCGGTGCTGGCGCAGCGCAAGTTTACGGCAGAGGAGCTCAAGACTTTCCTTGCAGGCAGCTTTGATATTCTGGCAAAGCTGTAAGTTTGCCGCCTGAGGTGCCGACGTGAGCTTCTTGCCGACCGACCTTCCCGATTTGCGCGGGTACGACAGCGGCATTGTGCTGTCAAACCTCTCGCGTCTGCGGACGCGGGAGGAACATTTGGACGAGCAGGTTCTGACTCAGCTGTGGGAACTGGCCGGCGCTGTGCTCCGGGACGCGGCGGGAGATCCGGACACCCTGATGGGTATACTGCTGGCATTGCATACCGAGGGGGAGGAGACCGGACTC
>CAVDLN010000094.1:0-6947 GCA_963609805.1 Erysipelotrichaceae bacterium
GTTTTTGGTATACGTGGGGAACCCTCGGGTTTATGTGAAGCTTCTGCGCAGAGGAGCCGATCACCGAAAAAAGAAAAGGCAGGCAGGTGCCTGTCCTCCGCAGCGATTCAAGAAAGCCGTGCGCGCCCCTGCGTCCGGATATTATCCCGAAGGAATCCAAAAACACCGGGGATTTTTCTCGGTGTCTTGCGTGTGTCCTGTATGCGGGATATTCACCAATAGTCGCAACTGCGGGGTGCGGTAGAAACATTCGGCCCATTACTTCGAATCTATATTGGAGACACCTGTACGGTCTGCTTTACGAAACCTTTACTATTGTATCACACATCCGTCACAAAAACAAGTGGCAATTCCAACAAGAAGTGCCGGCAGCATCCCTGTCCGAATGTGCAAGAATGACAACCCGTATTCCGAGTGGCATGTTTCCGATTCGGCCGGTTTTGACAATTCCGGCTTTTGAAATCTCCGAATCGCCCCTCCAATCTGTTGGCTGCGTGAAAAGTGACAGTTTTTTTCGTGAATTATTGGTCATTATCCCAAAAATAAGCAAATTTACGAAAACGGGTTGTTTTTTTTGAAAAAAGTGTTATCATACTTGCGATTCGTGAAGCAAAAATGCATGTTTCGCGGATTTTCAGGAAAGTAAATCCATCACGAGCGCCTTTGTATTAATGAAAGGATGTGATTCCCATACTACCGCTCGACAAGCTGTCCGCCGGCGCGCAAGCCGTTCTGACAGCACATCAGGTCGATCCCGCCGGGCTTGACATGTGCCTGCGGCTGGATCTGGACATGAACGGAGACTACGGTGAGGTTTGGCTGGCCTTCTCCCGCAAGGATGGGCAGCTTTACCGCGTCAGCGTCGGAAACCGGTCTTTTGAGTCCTGTCCGCTGGACTGCCTCTCCGAAGCGTACATCGACAACTATGCCACTTCCAACCGTCTGCAGGCGCACCGCCATGCCCCGGATGACAAGCCTCCCGTACAAGGGGATATGACCGAAGAGCAGTTCCGTGACGCAACCCGCGCATGGGGACTGACAGGTACAACGGTCATTCTCGGGTACTGCACGAACACCTGCAAGCTGAAGCTGCTCGCCTTTACCACACTCTGGGAGAGACTCATGAAAGGCGAGAACATCACCGCCGATGACCAGATTTTCGAGCAGTTCAACCGGGTGTGCCCGAAGTGCGGACGCCCCTACACCGACCAGCAAAACAAGATCTGCGAGCATTGCATCAGCAAAAAAGGCGTAATGCAGCGGCTTCTCGGCTATTTTGGCTACTTCCGTCCGCAGCTTTTCATCATCGGCCTTTGTCTCCTGATAAACACCGCTATTTCCATCGCAACTCCCATCATCAGCGGACAGATTCTTTACGACCGCGTCATCGATGAGGCAGGCGATCTGCATGAGGAAAAATATGTAATCCTGTGGGTCGGCGTGCTTGTTGCTCTGGCAGTCGTCTCCATGGCAATCGGTATCGTGCAGAACCGTGTCAACGCCTATATGTCCACCCGCGTGGTGCGCAACATGAAAAACGACATCTTCCGCGCCATGCAGCATCAGTCCCTTTCCTACTTCAATCAGAATCCGACGGGACGTCTCATAAACCGCGTCAATTACGATGCGGAACGTGTCCGCAGCTTCTTCATCGACGGCGTACCCTATTTCATCATGCATGTTCTCTCCTATGTAGCGCTGTCCGTCGTGCTGTTCCGCATCAGCTGGCAGCTGACGCTGCTCCTGTTCATTCCCATCATCCCCGTCGTCCTGATGATCAAATTCGCAATTCCCAAGCTGATTCGCGCATACTCCTCCCTGTGGCGTCGTTCCTCCTCCATGAACTCCATGATGAACGACTCACTGACCGGTATCCGCGTAGTCAAGGCGTTTGCAAAAGAGGACGCGGAAACACACCGTTTCTACGATTACTCCTCCCGCCTCTACAAAGCCAATCTGAGGGTCAATGCCGTCTCCCTGTGGATCTTCCCCGTCATTTCCATTCTCATCGGCGCCTCCTGCCATGCCATGTGGGGCCCCGGCGGCCTGATGGTCATGAGAGGACTGTTCGGGAAAACCATGACCTACGGTCAGCTGACCACCTACATCGGATATACCGGACTGATTTTCTCGCCCCTGAGCTTCTTCACGAACTTCACAAACCAAGTAACGGATGTCATGAACTGCGCCGTGCGCATGTTTGAAGTCATGGATATGACGCCCGAGGTTGCGGAGGCTCCCAACCCGGTTCATCTCGACACTCTGCGCGGCGACATTGTGTTTGATCATGTAAGCTTTCACTACAACCCCAACCGCCCAATTCTGAAAGACATCAGCTTCACCATTCATGAGGGAGACCACGTGGGGCTTGTCGGTCATACGGGGTCCGGAAAATCCACGATTGCCAACCTGATTACCAGGATGTACGATGTGGTCAGCGGCAGCATAACGATCGACGGCGTCGATATAAAGCAGATGGAAATGTCGTCCCTGCGCCGCAATGTTGCCATTGTCTCGCAGGAAGTGTACATCTTCCGCGGCACAATCGCGGATAATATCCGCTATGCCAAGCCGGAGGCCACTCTCGACGAGGTGGTTGCAGCCGCCAAGGCCGCCAATGCGCATGACTTCATCCTGCAGCTCCCCGAAGGGTACGAAACCAAAGTCGGTATCGGCAGCCGTTCGCTGTCCGGCGGAGAGCGGCAGCGCATTTCCATTGCGCGCGCCCTGCTGCTCAATCCGTCCCTGCTGATTCTGGATGAGGCAACCGCCGCCATGGATACCGAAACCGAGCGTTTGATCTCCGAGGCCATCGACCGCGTGAGCGTCGGGAAAACAACCATATCCATAGCGCACCGGCTGTCCACACTCAAGAACTGCAACTATCTCATGGCAATTGACAACGGCGAGCTTGCCGAAATGGGCACCGCCGAACAGCTCATGGAAAAGAAGGGCATTTACTACCGCCTCTGGACGCTGCAGAACGAACAGCTCCAGAAGGTCATGGAGGGCCGCTGACGGCTCCGCACGAAAGGAAGGTATGTTATGGCTGACGCACAACTGACTAAAACCGCTGCCCCCGACGATGAAAAAGACCTGTTCCAGCACCGCGTCTCGCTGGATCTGACGCCGGAAAACGCCGTTTTCACCCCCTCGGCAGGAAGTCTTATTTCCCTGACACTGACACAGCCGTCCGGCGAAACGGAATTCTTTGAGCGGATTGTCCCCGTCCGTGCTTTCCCCATCTCGTCTCCGGATGAATTCATCTCGATTCGGGAACCGGATACCCGCATGGGAGGACGCGGCGATGAGCTGGGCATGATCCGGCGACTGTCCGATTTCCCCGCGGAAACCGTAGAAATGATCAATACCGAATTGAGCCGCCGTTACTTTACCCCCGCCATCACAAAGATTCACTCCTTTTCCGAAAAATTCGGCTACTGCTACTGGGATGTAACCACCAGCGCGGGAAGAATCGAATTCATCATGACCAATCCGTCCTCCAGCATCCGTACTTTGGAAGACGGGCGTGTATTCATGTACGACATCGACGGCAACTGCTTTACCATTGAGGATCCGACCAAGCTGGATAAGGCCAGCTACAAGAAGGTCGAAATATACCTCTGACGCAGGAGGAATGCCGATATGAAACTGCTGTTTGACCTGTCCGCCGCCGATTCCGCCGTACTGGAAGCGGAACGCGGACCGGACGAGCGGATTATGTACTGTCTGCCGTTCGACTGCGAATTTGAGCGGCGTGTGGACGGGCGTATGGTCTTCACCAACCGATATATCTACAAGATCAACGAGGGAAAGCTGGAAGCCAAGTGGGACTTCTCGCATCTTTCGGATTTCTCCGTTGAAATGCTGTACGGTTGCTGCGCCTTTTTTGCCAAGGTTGACGGGGTAAGCACCCGCCTGTGCCGCTTTGTCAGCGGGCGGAATATGCCGCGCTACGCGATCATGGTAGACGCGTGTGAGTCCATTGCGTCGGGAAATACGGAAAAGGTGTTTGTAAGCAACGAGCCGGAACGCTACTGCCAAAAATGCGGACGTCCCTTCGTCATGCACACCCATATCTGTCCTTTCTGCCAGAGCAAAAAGGAAACCTATATGCGTCTGTGGGGCATGACCAAGGGGCTGCGCCTCATGATGCTGTTCCCCCTGCTGACCGCCGTGCTGGCTATGGGCATTCAGTACATCGTGCCCGTTCTCCAAAAAACGCTTATCAACGACTATATACTTAACGCAAGCGTAACCTCGCAGCCCTCGTGGGAACTCCACCTGTGGCTGATTGTGGGCGCCATTGTCAGCTTCGACATTCTCCACAAGGTTCTCGGCATAATACAGAGCCGCATTGCCGCAATTTCCGGCAACCGCTTCACTCGGTTTCTGAGAACACTTCTGTTTGAGAAAATTCAGATGCTGTCCATGTCCTCTGTCCAGAAAAAATCCACCGGCGACCTCATGGGGCGCATCAACAACGATGTGTCGGTGGTGCAGAATTTCATGACCAACCTTCTCCCGACCTATTTCGGGCAGCTTATCTCCTTCGTGCTGGGACTTATCCTCGTCCTCGGTATGGATATTTCCCTCGGCACGCATATGAGCCTCTTCATCTTTGTGCCGATTCCCTTCGTTGTGGTGTTCATCTTCTTTTTCCGGCACCTGATGAACCGGCTGAATATCAAGGGCTGGCAGAAAGGCCGCAACACCAACCAGACGCTGCAGGACATTCTGAGCGGTATCCGGGTGGTCAAATCCTACGGTCGTGAGGAAGCGGCCATTGAGGAATTCAGAGACTGCACCAACCAACAGGCACACCAGGACGAGAAAAACGCCAAGCTTTTCGATACCGTCTTCCCGCTTTTGGGATTTGCCCTGCGCTTCGGATCCTACCTCATCATGTGGTTCGGAAACCTGATGCTGTTTCGCGGCGTCCTCGGCGTCGGTGAGCTGAATCAGTTCAACACGTACGCCACCATCCTGTATTCCCCGCTGCTTCAGATCACGCAAATACCGCGCAACATATCCGCCTTTACGACCTCCTTCGGCAAAATCATGGAGATTCTGGAGGAAGAGCCGGAAGTCGCGGATGTTGCAAAGCCGCAGCATTTCCGCTTCCGGGGAGATGTCAATGTCCGGCACGTAACCTTCGGCTATGAGGCAAGCAACCCTGTCCTGAAAGATGTCAGCGTAAGCGTCAAGCATGGTGAAATGATCGGTATTGTGGGTCATTCCGGATGCGGAAAATCCACCCTCATCAACCTCATCATGCGTATGTATGACCCGACGGAGGGCTCCATTGAAATCGACGGTGTGAACATCCGCGAAATCAGCCAGCAGTCGCTTCGCTCACAGATGGGCGTCGTGCTGCAGGAGACGCATCTGTTCTCCGGTTCCATCCGCGACAACATCCGCTATGCAATGCCCTACGCAACCGATGATGAGGTTGTTCGGGCGGCACGCGCCGCCAACGCGCATGATTTCATTATGAATCTGCCGCAGGGTTACAACACCATCGTAGGAGAAAAAGGATATTCGCTCTCCGGAGGAGAACGCCAGCGCATCGCCATCGCGCGGGCGCTGATCCACAATCCGCCTATCCTGATTTTGGATGAGGCAACCGCGGCGCTGGACACCGAAACCGAAAAGCTGATTCAGGATGCCATTGACAAGATGACCGAGAACCGCACAACATTCGCCATCGCGCACCGCCTCTCTACCCTGCGCAATGCGGACAAGATACTTGTCATTGACCACGGACGCGTAGCCGAGTTCGGAACGCATCTGGAACTGCTGAATCAGCGCGGAATCTACTACAAGCTGGTCATGGCGCAGACCCGTGCGGCATTGGAAAAATAATCCTTTCCGTTCTCCTTTTCTCCGCGTGCACGGCTGCCCACGATGACGGTCATGCACGCCCATATCTATTGATATTCTCCAGAATACCGGGAAAGCACCGTATCACAGCAGGATGAACGGTGCCTCTCCCGGACATACTGCCACCGGGCAGTGTGGCGTCGTGCTTTCACAGAGAATGTGAGAGTATAAAACGCCCGCGCCTCCATCGTTAGGTCGTCGGTTCCCCTGTGAAACCGGGTAGATGGAGGGACGGGCGTTATTTTTATTGAGCGAAAGGCGAATCCTTTATGAAGAAAAATATGAAAATAGCTTTCCCCCGTTTCACTTTTGGGGACATGTTCCTGTACGGCACATCCGTGGCACTGATACTGCTGTCGTTCATGCTGTTCCGTCACTCTGGATGGCTGTCTCTCATTGCCTCCTTGGTCGGCGTCACATCGCTGACCTTTTGCGCCAAAGGGCACCCCATAGGACAGCTCCTGATGATCGCTTTCAGCATTCTCTACGGCATCATCTCCTTCGGCTACTCCTACTACGGGGAAATGATTACATATGTATGCATGTCCCTGCCTATGGCGGTCGTTTCCCTGATCAGTTGGATCCGGCATCCCTACGCGGGCGACAAATCACAGGTTGAAGTGCGGCATCTGCGCTCTGTCGAATGGCGGATTATTCTCGCGGCAGCGGCTGCCGTTACCGCCGTTTTCTATTTTGTCCTTCGCTCATTGGATACGGCAAACCTTGTCGTCAGCACAATCTCCGTGACCACCAGTTTTGCAGCCGCGTCGCTGACCTTCCGGCGGTCTCCGTACTTTGCTTTGGCATACGCCGCCAACGATATTGTGCTGCTGGTACTGTGGATTATGGCGTCGCTGGACGACCCGTCCTATCTGTCCGTAGTGGTTTGCTTCGGCGTGTTTCTTCTCAATGATCTGAACGGTTTTCGCTGCTGGCGGCGCATGCAGAGAGCTCAGGCGAAGCATTGAATGCGGAACATGCGCCCGACATCAAAGTCCGTATTTCGTCTTGATCCTGTCCAGTATTTTCCCGATAGGACGCGCCAGCAGCCATAGGAATACCGC
>CAVDLN010000095.1:0-6837 GCA_963609805.1 Erysipelotrichaceae bacterium
CATCACGCAGCGTGAGGTCATCCGCCTTCGCCTGAGCCTTGATGCGGCAGCGGCCTTTTGCCGAGCCGAAACGGATGCCGGACGACGCTGCCCGCCTGTCACGGTGTTTTTGCATTTCCCGCCGGTCTGGGCCGATTTCGTTTGCCGTGAGATTGTGGATACACTGCACGAATACGGAATACGCACATGCCTGTTCGGTCATATACACGGGATGTACAATGTTCCCCGCTGCTTCAATTTTGAGGGAATCACCATGAAACTGTGTTCCTCGGATTTTCTCAATTTTACACTTTTGCCTCTGCCGCCTGTTGATGACTGTACAGAGTAGAGACACTTTTCACAAAGCACGTCGCTCCGTTCCACATTACATTCGGCAGCATGACGGAATGAAAAATTTTGAAAGTCTATTGACAATCCGCCGCAAAAAAGGTAAAATATGCTTTGAATGCAAAAAAGGACTCTCTCCGCAAAAAGAAAGGAATCATGACAGACATGACGCTGATTAAATCTGAAAGAACCGAAAACAGCACCGTAGAACTTGAGTTTTCGGTGGACAAGGAGACTTTTGACAAGGAAGTCAACAATGTATACCACAAGCAGGCAGCCAATATTACCGTGCCCGGCTTCCGTAAGGGAAAGGCTCCCCGTTCCATCATCGAGCGTATGTACGGCAAGGGCGTGTTCTATGAAGACGCCGCAAACAACCTGCTTCCCGATGCATACGAGAAGGCACTGAAGGCTTCCGAACCCGCTGTTGAGCCTGTCGGACGCGCTGAATTCGACATCAAGTCCATTGATGAAAACGGCATCGTGTTTACTGCCGTCGTTCCGGTTAAGCCCGCCGTCGCCATCGAAGGGTATATGGGCATTGAGGCAGCGAAGAACGTTGAAGATGTGACAGACCTTGAAATTGAGAACGAGCTGAAGATTGTGCAGGAGCAAAACTCCCGTGAAATCGATGTAACCGATGCACCTGCCGCAATCGGCAACACGGTGGTTATTGATTTTAAAGGAAGCATTGACGGTGTGCCTTTTGCCGGCGGCGACGGCAAGGATTATCACCTGAAGCTCGGTTCCGGGAGCTTTATTCCCGGCTTCGAGGATCAGATTGTCGGTCATTCCATTGGGGATGAGTTCGATGTTCAGGTTACCTTCCCGGAGAATTATCACGCAAGTGAGCTTGCCGGAAAGGCTGCCGTGTTCGCAGTGAAGCTGAATGCGATTCAGAATATCGAGCTGCCGGCGCTGGATGATGATTTTGCCAAGGATGTTTCGGAGTTCGATTCCATGGATGCCTACAAAGCCGACATCAAGGCAAAGATTGCAAAGCGCCATGAGGATGCCGCAGAGTCCGTTTTTGAGGAAGCCATCATCAAAGCCTTAAATGAAAAACTGGGCGGCGAACCCGTTCCCGCCGCCATGTTCGATGCAGAGGTTGAAAACCTGGTGCGCGATTACGACAACCGTCTGCGGATGCAGGGCCTCGATTTGAACACCTACCTCAAGTACACCGGAACGACGCTGGATCAGATGCGTGAGCAGGTTCGCCCGCAGGCAGAAAGCTATGTTAAAACCAGACTGGCTCTGGAGAAAATTGCCGAGCTGGAAAACATTGCGATAAGCGATGAGGAAATCGAGGCAGAGTACGCATCGCTGGCAGAGAAGTACAAGATGGAGGCCGACAAGGTCAAGGCCATGATTCCCGCCGAGTCACTGGTTGAAGACCTGAAGGTAAA
Organism: Erysipelotrichaceae bacterium; assembly: GCA_963609805.1. Taxonomy (GTDB): domain Bacteria; phylum Bacillota; class Clostridia; order Oscillospirales; family CAG-272; genus CAMEON01. The sequence continues at coordinate 1,737 of CAVDLN010000095.1, forward strand.
GAAGGCCATGGATTTGGTCAAGGCAAATGCAGTAGCACCTACCGCTGCGGCCTCCGACGCCGAATAAATCAGCATCGTTTTATATTCAAAACCCGTTTTGCCACGACCGCCGGTTTCCTGTGGTCGTGGCAATCCTATAAAAGAGGACTGTTTGCTCCCGACATCTTCGGATATCCACCATTACACATACACAAAGAAAGAAGGTTTTGTCTATGCTGACCGATTCCCGTTCTTCCTTCAGTACAAGAGATGCTCTCGTTCCTATGGTCATCGAACAAACCGGCCGTGGGGAGCGTTCCTATGATATTTTTTCGCGACTTTTAAACGATCGGATTATTTTTCTGTCTGACGAGGTAAATGACACTACCGCCTCACTGGTAGTTGCACAGATGCTCTTCCTGGAAGCGCAGGATCCTGACAAGGACATTTCCTTCTATATCAACAGCCCCGGCGGATCCGTAACCGCAGGCATGGCCATTTATGACACCATGCAGTTTATCAAGTGCGACGTATCCACAATCTGCATCGGCATGGCTGCGTCCATGGGTGCATTTCTGCTTGCATCGGGAGCTCCCGGAAAACGTTTTGCCCTGCCGCACAGTGAGATCATGATTCACCAGCCGCTCGGCGGTGCACAGGGACAGGCCTCGGATATCAAAATTCGCGCGGAACTGATTCTCCGTACGCGTGATATGCTCAACCGCATTTTGTCCGAACGAACAGGAAAGCCCATCGAGACAATTGAAAAGGATACGGATCGGGATAACTTCATGACGGCTGAACAGGCGTTGGACTACGGACTTATTGACCGAATTATTGCCAAGCGGGAGTGATACCCACTGCGGAAAGGACTTTGATACTTCATGGCAACAAATAACAACCGAAAAGGTTCATCCGGCGACACGCCCCATTTCTGCTCCTTCTGCGGTCGAAGGGAGGATCAGGTTCAGTATCTGATTCCATCTGCGGACGGCAGCTATATCTGTGACATCTGCGTGGAGACGTGCCACGAAATGATTGCGGATGCTAAAGAGGAGGCAAGCACGTCCAGATACGGAAATCTGTCACTGGCTACCCTTCCCCGCCCTATGCAAATAAAAGAATCCCTGGATGAATACGTGATAGGGCAGGAAAAGGCTAAAATCGCACTCTCCGTAGCTGTATACAATCATTACAAGCGGATTCTGACCAGAAAAGAGACGGCAGGTCTGAAGAAAAGGCGCCGCGGCAACAGCAATACGGAAAAAAACGACAATCCCATATTGGAAGAACTGCAGGATGTGGAGATTCAGAAATCCAACATACTGCTGTTAGGGCCAACCGGAGTCGGGAAAACCTATCTCGCTCAAACGCTTGCCAAAACGCTGCGCGTCCCGTTTGCAATAGCGGATGCAACAACGCTGACAGAAGCCGGATACGTCGGAGAGGACGTGGAAAACATCCTGCTCCGCCTGATTCAGGCAGCGGACTACAACATTGATGTTGCGGAACGGGGCATCATTTATATTGATGAAATTGATAAAATTGCGCGGAAGAGCGAGAATCCTTCCATCACGCGCGATGTATCCGGCGAGGGTGTCCAACAGGCTCTGCTGAAAATTCTGGAAGGAACGGTTTCCAATGTACCGCCGCAGGGCGGACGCAAGCATCCGAATCAGGAATTCATTCGCATCAACACGGAAAATATTCTGTTTATCTGCGGCGGTGCTTTTGACGGCTTGAACAGAATCATCGAGAAACGTCAGGGCGGCTCCACCATCGGATTCGGTGGGGATGTCAAATCCAAGACGGATACATCGATCGGAAACCTGTATGCACAGGTTCAGCCTCACGACATCGTCAAGTTCGGCTTGATTCCGGAGCTTGTCGGCCGTATTCCCGTGATCGCTACGCTGGACGATCTGGACAAGGACGCATTGGTCCGTATCCTCCGCGATCCAAAGAACGCCATCGTAAAGCAGTACAGAAAGCTGTTCGGACTTGACCGCATACAGCTTTCGTTTGATGAGGATGCGCTGGAGGCAATTGCAGAGGAGGCGTTGGCCCGTAATACCGGGGCACGCGGACTGAGAGCCATCCTGGAACAGTATCTTATGAAGCTCATGTACGAATTGCCGAGTGACGAGACGGTTGAAAGCGTCACCATCACGCGCGATTACATACGCGGTGTCGGACAGCCGGTTATATCTCACCGCGCACCGGAACAGAACGCGTTGCAGGAGACTGACGCCGGACAAATGACACTTGAGAGTGCATTTGATAATGCCGCGTCAGCAGACCAGCAGGAGAACTAAACATCTGCATCGACAAGTAGCAGGGAGCGGAGTTATTTCGCTCCCCGTTTTGCGTTTTGTCGGTCATCAATCGCCCCGGTATCAGCGGTGCTACCCATGTAAGGAAGAAATTATTCAAAAGAGCAAACTATTTCTCAGTGATACTTCCGATGAATCTCTATGCCGCACTCCTACGGCTCCCCGGAATTCTCACTTTGGAATTTTTTTATAAATCCTTCGATTTTTTGCCCGTATTTGCAATGTGGAAATGCACCTTCACGCTTTACATTTTGTATCGAATGTGCTATACTATATGTGTAGGAAGCTGCCAGTATTGCATATTGAATACATGGCTGCATGATGCATCGCAGTATTTGCAAACTTTTCCGTGCGGCTTCCGGAAAGGGGAAAAATGGCAAGTGAGCGAAAGCCTTTTTTCAGCGATAAGATACTCCTGTCCTCGGACGAAGCCGTTCGGCTGTATAATTCCGTACAGAAGCTGCCGATTGTTGACTATCACTGTCACCTGAACGCACGCGATATTGCGGAAAACCGTTCCTTTCCCAACCTTGGTGAACTTTGGCTCGGGGGAGACCACTATAAGTGGCGTGCAATGCGCCTGTGCGGTGTAGAGGAGCAGTACATAACCGGAAATGCCGACTACTACGAGAAATACCTTCGCTACGCAGAAATATTTCCGCACCTGTGCGGGAACCCGCTGTATTATTGGACACAGATGGAACTATCCCTGCTTTTCGGCATCCAAATACCGTTTGGTCCCGATACGGCGAAAGAAATTTGGGATACCGCCAATCAAATGCTGTCCGGTATGCGGGTACGTGACATTCTGACACGCTTTCGTGTCTGCTATATTGCCACAACCGATGACCCGACATCGGTGCTGACATGGCATGGCGTGTTCGGCAGCACGACCGTTGCGCCAACCTTCCGCCCCGACAGAATGCTGGCTTTGGACGCAGCCGCTCTCGGAGAACTCGCCGCAGCAGCGGATATTGATACAGGCTCGCTGGACGGCTTCAAGCAGGCCCTGATAAAAAGGCTGGATTACTTTGTATCCCACGGCTGCCGTATAGCGGATCACGGCATGGATTTTCTTCCCGCCGAGGATTGCGGTGTCCCAAAAGCCGAGAAGCTGTATGCGCAGAGGGATACACTTACGGAAAGCGAACGGGACCAATTGTTTTCACACCTGCTTTCCTTCATGGCAGGCGAATACGCACGGCGCAGTATGGTCATGCAGCTGCATTTCGGAACCTTCCGCAACGTAAATACGGCTGAATTTGCCTGCGTCGGACGAGATGCGGGATATGACATTATGAGAGGGCAAGCGGATATCGATCGTCTGGCACACTTCTTTGACGGACTGAACTCGCGTGGCGCGATGCCTCGAACCGTTCTGTACAGCCTGAATCCGACCGACGTTCCCGCCTTGGCCGCACTGACCGGTGCTTTCCCGCGTGCCCGTGTAGGCGCCGCGTGGTGGTTCAATGATACCTTGATCGGAATCCGGCGTCAATTGGAAACGATTTCGGAATATTCCGTCCTGGGCACCTCACTGGGAATGCTGACCGACAGCCGCTCCTTTGCAAGTTATGCCCGATTCGACTTTTTCCGCCGAATTCTGTCCGACATGATCGGCAGTATGGTATCGCGCGGCGAGTATGCTCCGCAGCACGCGGATATACTCATGCAAAATATATGCTACAGGAATGTTGTTGATTTCCTGCAAATTTGAAAGGGGGGATTTCACTTGAAAATGGTCTTTCGCTGGTATGGTCCCGGTGACACCATACCGCTTTCCTACATCCGTCAGATTCCGGGCGTGACGGGTGTGGTCTCGGCTGTGTACGATGTTCCTGTCGGGGAAGTCTGGCAGCCGGATCGTATTCTTGCTCTGCGTGACGCATGCCATAATGCAGGTCTGGAATTGGAGGTTATCGAAAGTGTCCCGGTTCACGAAGACATAAAATTGGGGCTGCCGAGCCGGGATCGATACATTGAAAATTACGCCGCGACGATCGAGAACCTCGGGAAGGCCGGAGTAAAATGCATCTGCTACAATTTTATGCCCGTATTTGATTGGTTGCGCACCAATCTGCGTACTCCGCGTGCCGACGGCTCAAATGCGCTTTCCTATTGCCATGAAGAACTCATGCGACTGGATCCGCACTGTCTTCACCTGCCCGGTTGGGACGAAAGCTATTCGCAGAGTCAGCTCGAAGCTCTGCTTGGCTCCTACGCGGGAATGAGCCATGAACAGCTGTTCGATAATCTGGTCTATTTTCTGAAAGGAATTATGCCGGCCTGCGATCGCGCCAATATCAACATGGCGATTCATCCGGACGATCCCCCGTGGGATATGTTCGGGCTCCCGCGTATTATCACGGGGGCTGCCAGCTATGCCAAGCTGTTCGATGCCGTTCCGAACAGGCACAACGGCATCACGCTGTGTACCGGATCGCTTGGTGCCGACAGGCGGAATGACCTTCCCTCCCTTGCCGCTTCCCTGGCGCCGCGTGTTTATTTTGCCCATTTGCGTCAGATTCAGTTCACGGGCGGTCAGGAAGCTCCGCGTGATTTCTGCGAAAGCGGACATCGAACGGCAGACGGATCCCTGGACATGTACGCCATTGTACGGTCACTGTGTGAGAACGGATTTGACGGATATGTACGCCCCGACCACGGACGCAATATATGGGGTGAGGACGGCAAGCCGGGCTACGGACTTTATGACCGCGCATTGGGCGCCTGTTACCTTTCCGGTCTGTTCGAGGCAGTGGAAAGGTCGTTAACAGACGACAACGAAT
>CAVDLN010000096.1:0-6828 GCA_963609805.1 Erysipelotrichaceae bacterium
TTCTCACGCTCCTCCCCGGCGATGCGTCACACCGAAGGGACGCGGCACCGTAATCCGCTCAATCAGCGGGACAGCCAGATTTCCGATAATGACGGCAAAGGAAACGCCCTCCGCCGAGGATCCCAGAACGCGGAACAGGGCAGTCAGAAGTCCTAACAGAATCGCGTAAATCAACTGCCCCAGCGGCGTAATGGGGCAGGTTACATAGTCGTTTGCCATGTAGAACGCACCGAGCAGAAGACCGCCCCCGCAAACCTGAGCCACGAGATAATTGACGGTCAGGGTATCCGCCGTCCCGCGAATCAAATGGAGCAGACAGATAAAGCCGACCGTGGAGAGAATATACATACCGGGAATGCGGATGGTAATAACCCGGCGCACCAGAAGGTACACGGCACCGAGCAGAATCGCCACGGCGGACGCCTCCCCGATGCAGCCCGTGTGTGTATTGAAAATCATATCAAACCAATCTATGCTTTCGCCGGCCCTCACCGCCGACAGCGGCGTAGACCCCGACTGTGCCGCCGTACCGAACAGCACCCGGCAGGTTTCGGGAAATGCGGTCATGGCAGAGGCAAAGGAAATCAACAGGAAACAGCGCGCGGCCAGCGCCGGATTGATGATATTGTGCCCCAGTCCACCGAACAGCTGCTTTACAATCAGAATGGCAAAAACGCCGCCCAATGCGGGCATCCACAGGGGAATGCCGGCAGGCATATTGACGGCAAGGATCAATCCCGTGACAACGGCAGACAAATCCCCTACCGTCACGGGAAGCTTCATCAGCTTTTCGTACACGAATTCCGTCAGTACGCAGGACGCGACGCAGACGGCAATCACCGCCAGTGCGCGCCATCCGAAGGCGTATATTCCCATGGCGCAGGCAGGCAGCAGCGCCAGGGCGACGTCCCGCATAATGCCCGCCGTGCTTGCCCCGGAGCGGACATGCGGGGACACCGACACATGAACCTGCGGAGTCAGTTTATTCCGGACGGGGGCGGATGCAGCCGCATTCTCCTTTTCGTTGCTCATTTACCGGCTCCTCCTTTCTGTGCGGTCTCGGCAGGCGTCTCGGATGCCCGCCGTGCGCGGATAATGGCACCGGTCTGCCGCTTCCCGTAGCGCATGCTCTGTACCAAGTGGCGTCCCGCAGGGCACACATAGGCGCAGGAGCCGCACTCAATGCATTCCATTCCGCCGTACTTTTCAAACAAATCAAACTGCTCATGTTCGGCGGCGTCGGAAAGCATCTGCGGAACCAGCCGCTCCGGACAGGCATGCAGGCAGCGTCCGCAGTGAATGCAGGGGGAAGCATCATGCTGCGCCACCGGATCACGCCGCAGGGCAAGAATCGAGGATGCCGTCTTGGTCACGGGAACATCCAGCGAAAACAGTGCCGTTCCCATCATAGGGCCGCCGGAAATAACCTTCTCGGGTTCGGCGGAAAGTCCGCCCGCCTCAGCCAGCACGTCCGCATAGGAAACACCGACCGGAACCTCCAAATTGCAGGGGGTATTCACGGCATCTCCCGTAACAGTCATGATTGTGTGCGTAAGGGGACAGCCGCAGGAGACAGCCCCGTATACGGCCAGAACCGACGCAACGTTCATGACAATACATCCGCGGTCTGCAGGCAAAAGACCGGAGTTAAGGCATCGCCCCGTGACCGCACGGACAAGCATGCGCTCCCCTCCCTGCGGGTACTTGGTCTTCAGACGGCACACGGACAGCCGCGTGTCCCCGCTTTCCATCACGAGTGCGGACAGGTGGGCAATCGCATCCGGCTTGTTGTTCTCGACTGCCAGCACGCAGGAGGCATGGAAAAACAGGCGGAGGAGCAGGCGGCAGCCTGCGACAAGCGCCTCGCCCCGCTCCAGCATAAGGCGGTAATCCGATGTCAGATACGGTTCGCACTCGGCGCCGTTCACAATCAGGTAATCGACGGCGTCCGGGTTTTTCGGTGTCAGCTTTACAGCCGTCGGAAAGCCCGCACCGCCCAATCCGACAATTCCCGCCTCCCGTACGGCCGTGCGGATATCCTCCGCACGCAGCTGCTCGGGAGCCCCGCCGGACATGTACGCCGCGACAGACTGCGCGCTGTATATATCCGACACTGCCGGGTCAAAGCGTGGATCGATCCATTCCGTTTCGGCGTCGGTTGCCAGGACTATGCAGGGAACCTTCTCGCCGCTTACGGCCGCTCTCGGCTCCAGCGCGCGCACTGTACCGGAAAAGGCACTGTGAATCGGGGCGGAAACGAATCCTCCCGCCTCTGCCAGCTTCTGCCCGGCAAGCACTCTGTCGCCGACCGAAACCAAAGGTACGGACGGCGTTCCGATGTGCTGGGACAGCGGATATACCGCCTCCCCTGCCCCGGCCGGTACGAACGGGCGGATTCGGGAAGACGCCGAGAGCGACTTTCCGTCCGCCGGGTGAATGCCGTGTCTGAATGTCTTTGCCTTCATAAACTCTGTATGCCGTCCTTTCCGACATTTTTCGTGCCTTTCGTGTGCCGCATCCGCAGATCGGCTTTACCTTCCGGAGTCTCCCCCGCGCATCAGCTTCTGTGCCCGGACATCCCTGCCCATAAACGGGAGCACGCTGTATTCGCCGAACACGCGGCTGGTGATACGATCCCAGTAACGCTTTCTGAATTCCTCCTGATTGAGATTTGTGCTGATAACGGTTGCCTTGCTCCTCACAAGGCGGGTGTTGATGATGTCATACAGCACCGAAGTCGTAAACTGATTATTGACCTCCGTACCCAAGTCGTCCACTATAAGCAGGTCACAGTCATAGTAGCGCTGTGTGTCGGCCTGATTTCCGATGCCGGATGCGTTGCCGAACCGCTGACGTTCGAAATCGGACAGCACTCCCACGGAACTGGTGTACAGTACGTCATACCCCTTCCCGATCACAACACCGGCAACCGCGGTAGAGAGGTGTGTTTTGCCAAGCCCGGTTCCGCCGAACAGCGCAAGATTTCCCGACTGCCCCGGAACAAACTGCTCGGCATATGCCTTCATCATGTCGTAAATACGCCGCATGCGGGCCAGCGCATTCCGATCGTCCGCATAATAGTCAAGGGAAAAATTATCAAATGACTGCGTGCGCAGCAGCGCCCCCACTCCGGAGGATTCGTATCCGACCTCAATCAGCCTGCGGCGCATGCAGGCGCACATTTTGCAGTCCACAAAGCCGGTGTCCCCGCACAGGGGGCACTCATACTTCACATCCGTGTAGTCCGGCGGGTAGCCGTGCGACGTCAGCAGTGCCTTGCGGCTCTCCTGCATCACGCGGTTTTTCTCCCGCAGAGCGGCAACGCCGGCCGCCACGTCTCCCCCTTCCTGAACGACCCCCAGCAGCTCCATTCCCACTCCGCCGAGCTGCCTGTCCAGCTCTGCGAGCTCGGGAATTGCGGCATGTGCCTCCGCCAGACGGCTGTCTGCCGCATCCTGTGCCCGCAGGTATTTATTTTCGTACTCCTGCCGAACGCGACGGTAATTTTCCTGACCGGTATATCCCACGGCTGTTTTCTCCCTTCGGGTTTACGATTTCCCGGCAGACTGCTGTGCTCCGTCTGCCGGATCGACAGCCTCATCGCCGAAGTTGCGGCGCATTGCATCGCCGAAAAAGGATTCGGTTTCAAATGTGCTGCCGACCTGCCGGGCTGTGTCTCCCTTGTTCTTCCCGTGCTCTCTGTCACTTTCCAGAACGAATGCATTGACTTCTTCCGGCGTCTTCAGACCCTTGCTGTTCCATGAGGAAAGAATGCTGTTGATGTACTTGATTTTCGGCTCGCCGATAGTGTCCACGGTAATCTCGTAGGCGCGGCGGATGATATCCATTCCGTATCCGTAATCATACAGCCACGCCGAGAAGTACCTCTTTTCGGTTGTGCTGAGTGCCCGCGCCCCCATCCCGAACAGACTGCGGAGCTGACCCTCCGTTTCCGCCATCAGTTCCATCTGACGCAGCTTTTCCTGCAGGGCTGCCGAATCGCATACTCCCTCGTCATAGAAGCCGAAGGCAACGGTCTCAACATAATGCAGCGATTTGACCGATCCCCTCCGCTCGGACAAATGACGGCAGTAGGAAAGCAGAATAAGCACGTAATCCCATTCCAGACCCAGATAGTCCACCAACCCCAACAGGATATTGATCTCGTGCGTGTTGAACATCTTTCCCCATACATTCTGGCACTCGGCTATATAGGACGCGGTATCCGGATTCTTTTCAAGCATTTCATTGATCTGCTCGGTCGTATAGCCGGGCAGCTGATCATGCCGCTCCGGCTTCCCGCGCCTGCCTTTGCTGTCGGCAGCCGGTTCGGCAGAGGCGGCCGCCGTCCGTACGTCGGCGGATGCGTTCCCCTTTCCGTTCGGGTCAGCCGTTTCTCCGTCCGGCTGCTTCTCCCGATCCGCTTCCGACGCAGCATCCTTTTCTTCGTCCTCCCGGTCGGCGCGCGGCTGCAGCAGGTCACTCACCCGCCCGTATCCTCCGTCTATCACCAAAACTCCGACTCCCCGCCAGAATGCCAGCGACGCGGCCACCTGCGCCTCGCTGCAGCCGGTTGCCTCCGCAAAAACCGCAAGGTCTGTCTCCTGCATATTCCGCAGATCGGCCCTGGTGCACAATGTCATCAGCAGACGGATATCGGAAACGCTGGCGCGTTCCAGCGCCGATACCGCCTTGCCGGGGATGGTCACGGTCTCATATTCATAATTAATCTTTACAGACATATTTTCCTTTCTCTGCCTTTTGCTCTCTGCTTGTTTCCGCTTTTCAAATCAGGCGGATTCCTCTTGGTCAATCCGCCTGCGTTCCCGTGTCGGGTACGGCATCCTCCTCGGACACGGCCTTCCGCGCACCCTGTCTGTCCATGCGGGACGCTATTTCATAGTTCAGAATCATCAGCGAATCGCCCAAGTGGACGTTTTCCACAACCATACCGCCCGGATCATAGCCCAGCTCCACACCCATGTAGTTCCACAGCCCACGGACACGGCAGTCCGCCAGCCTGTCCGCAATCGGCCGCACCTGTTCCTTCGGACAGGTAATCACCGCAATATCCACCTGATGTGCGGCGCAGAAGCTCTCCAGTTCGGAAAGCGGCAGAACCCGGACACCCGCGAACACATTTCCCTCCTGCCCTTCCCCGGTGTCGAACATGGCAATAATATCCACACCGCGTTTTTCAAACATGGACAGGTGAACCAGCGCTCGTCCCAGATCCCCCGCACCGATAATGACCGCGTTGAAGCCTTCCCCGACCGCCAAAATCTCGCTGATCTTGGCGAACAGGTAGCTGACATTGTACCCGTATCCCTGCTGGCCGAAGCCGCCGAAGCAATTCAGGTCCTGCCGTATCTGGGAGGCCGTCACATTCATCAGCGCAGACAGCTCACCGGAAGAAATGCGCGTGCGTCCCTGCGCAATCAGTTCTCTCAGATAGCGGTAATAGCGCGGCAGACGCCGCACTACGGCAGACGGCACCGTCACGGGACGGCCGGTCTGATCCTCGTTGTGCTCCATCTCACGGCTCCTTTCAGAATCCTCTTCCTGTATAGATTTCGGTGCAAATTTCATTCATCGCTGTCACAGGCGGAAGCGTTGAGATCGGTACCGGAGAACCATCCCTTTTCGTAGCGGAAATACCCTGCCGCTGCAATCATGGCACCGTTGTCCCCGCACAGATTCCGCTCCGGGACGACAAAACGCACGCCGCGGCGGCGGCACAGTTCCCCCAGCGCCGCACGCAGATGGGAATTTGCCGCGACACCGCCCGCCATAACCAATGTATCGACCTGACCGGAGAGGCCGGAAAGCGCCATTCCCGTTTTCTTTACGATACCGTGAACCACCGCCTCCGTATAGGAAGCCGCAAGATCCGCCCGGTTCAGTTCCTCTCCCTTCTGGGAGGCGGAATTGATGATATTGAGGGCTGCCGTCTTCAGACCGGAAAAGGAAAAATCCAATGTGTCTCCCGCTATGGCAGGCGACGGGAGATCGTAGGCCTTGGGATTTCCCTCACAGGCGAGCGCGTCCAGGGCGGCACCGCTGGGATACGGCATTCCGATGACACGTCCGATTTTGTCAAAGGCCTCGCCGGCGGCATCATCGCGCGTAGCGCCGATCTCCCGGAAATCGGTATAATCCCGCACATGGAACAGCGATGTGTGTCCGCCGGATACAACAAGTGCCAGAAACGGCGGCTTCAGCGTCGGCTCCGCAAGGTATGCCGCCGCCACATGCCCGTGAACATGATTGACGGAAATCAACGGTATGCCGTTGGCAAACGCCAGCGACTTGGCAAAGTTGACTCCGACCAGCAGTGCCCCGATCAGTCCCGGATGCGTCGTCACCGCAACGGCTCCGACGTCGGAGAGTCTGATTCCCGCCGTACGCAGTGCCTCATCGGTGATGCGGCTGACCGCCTCTATATGCGCACGGCTGGCAATTTCCGGCACAACTCCGCCGTACAGACGATGCACGTCCACCTGGGACGCCACGATATTTGAACAAATACGGCGCACACCGTCGCCCATTTCCGCCACTGCCGCCGATGTCTCGTCACACGAGCTCTCCATTCCGAGTATATACATACAGATCCCGCTGCCCCGGCACACGCAGGGGCGTCCTTTTCTTACAACTTCGTATACAATTATATCCCAAAAAAAAGTTTTTGTCAACATGTTGCGGCCCGCAAATCAAAATGCGGCGGGTCACATCGATCCCCCAATCACCGGCGAAAAACAGAATCTCCCGCCTATGCGGAATTATTTACAAATCAACCCTTGATATTTCCTTCAAACAACGGTATAATAG
>CAVDLN010000097.1:0-6795 GCA_963609805.1 Erysipelotrichaceae bacterium
TGCAATAACTGTTATGCAATAACTGTTATGCAATAAACGGGCATCTTATACCGTGGATCTCGGAACAGTCGATCCGGCAGTGCCGCGGATTCACGGATACGGGATCCATCCGATCTGTATTGAAATCAAAACGGCAATCAATGTAAATACCGGAATTGAATAAAGTACAAACGATATCAGTTTGGTTATTTTAGTCCGTGATTTGAAGTGCAGCAGCGTACACAAAGCCGTAACCGCCGCGTACAGGACAGTACAGATAATTCCGTACGGGTAAAATTTAAACAACAGTACCGGAAAAACAATTGCAAGGCAAATTAATGCAACCGATATTCCCATACACCACGGTATTAATTTCCCGGCTTTAGGGGACATCATTATTCTCACCTCCGAATATGCGTAATTTACGGTACTTTTACTATAACGCATTCACAACAAAATGTCAATTGAATTACACAATTTATTTCTGATCAGAGAGTCTCCGGAAATCAGTCCCCGGCATTAAAGCATCCCCGCGCAATCCGCAGATACAATCGTACCGTCGGAATTACGCGGGGATGCCTTTTATCTTATTGCTTATCGCTGCTTACTTTTTCATGGACACCGCGCGGCGTGCGGCGTCGCACAGGGCCTCCGGCGTCAGTCCGTACATCGACAGCAGCGCCGGCACCTTGCCGGAACGGCCAAAGCTGTCGCGGACGCCGACACGCACCACCGGAACGGGGCAGTTCTCCGCCACCGTCTCGGCAACGGCGGAGCCGAGTCCGCCGATGATGTTGTGCTCCTCCGCGGTCACAATCGCGCCGGTCTCGGCGGCCGCGGCGCATACAAGCTCCGTATCCAGCGGCTTCAGGGTGTGGATATTGATCACGCGGGCGGATATGCCCTCCGCAGCCAGCGTCCCGGCAGCCGTCAGCGCCATGGACACCATGATGCCGTTTGCGACAATGGCAACATCCCCGCCGTCGCGCAGAACCTCGCCCTTCCCGATCTCGAAACGGTAGGAGGCAGGATCATGAATAACCGGCACGGCGTACCGCCCGAAGCGCAGGTAGCAGGGGCCGGGCGCTGCCAAAACCGCCTCCAGGGCGGCGGCAGCCTCCACCGCGTCGGCAGGACTGATGACGGTCATGCCGGGCAGGACACGCATCAGCGCGAAATCCTCCAGGCACTGGTGTGTCGCTCCGTCCTCGCCGACCGTGATGCCGGCGTGCGTTGCGGCTATCTTGACATTCAGATGCGGGTACGCCACGCTGTTGCGGATCTGCTCAAAGGCGCGTCCGGCGGCAAACATGGCAAAGGAGGAGGCGAACACTGCCTTCCCGGCGGCAGCCAGTCCGGCCGCCACGCCGATCATGTTTCCCTCGGCAATGCCGCAATCGAAAAAGCGGTTCGGGTAAGCCTTGGCAAAGTAGCAGGTTTTGGTTGCCTCCGCAAGGTCGGCGTCCAGAACCACGAAATCATGGGAGGCGCCCAGCTCGCACAGTCCGCGTCCGTATGCCTCTCGTGTGGCGACCTTGTCGCCGATTTTCAATCCGTTGATATACTCCATGTCTGCTCCCCCCTTACAGCTGCTCCATATGCGCGTTTATTTCCGCGACAGCCTGCGCGTACTGCTCGTCATTCGGGGCGGAACCGTGCCACTTGACCTGATTCTCCATGAAGGACACGCCCTTACCCTTGACCGAATGTGCGATGATGACGGACGGCTTCCCGCTGACGGTCTTTGCCTCGTCAAACGCGCGCCGGATGGAACCGAAATCGTGCGCGTCCATGGAAATTACATGCGCGCCGAAGCCCTCCAGCTTCTTCTCGTAGGGAGCAGGCGCCAGAATGCGGTCTATGGGGCCGTCAATCTGCAGGCCGTTATAATCAATGACCACGCACAGGTTGTCGAGATTGTAGCGGGCGGCGAACATCAATGCCTCCCAGACCTCGCCCTCCTCGCTCTCTCCGTCCCCGATGATCGTGTAGACCCGGTACGTCTTTCCGTTCAGCTGTCCGGCAAGCGCCATGCCGCAGGCGGCGGAAATTCCCTGCCCCAGCGAGCCGGAGGACATATCCACGCCGGGAATGTGCTTCATGTCCGGATGCCCCTGCAGAATCGAGTCGATTTTGCGCAGATTCTTAAGCTCCGATACCGGGAAATAACCGCGCAGAGCCAGTGCGGCATACAGCGCGGGCGCGGCATGTCCCTTGGACAGGACAAGACGGTCGCGGTCCTCCCACGCGGGATTCTCCGGATCGATGCGCATTTCGTAAAAATACAGGTAGGAAAGAATGTCGGCAATGGACAGGGATCCTCCAGGATGCCCGGAGGAGGCGGCGTGCGTCCCCTCCAGAACGCCGAGCCGTATCCTGTCTGCCTGCAGTGCCAGTTCCCGCTGTTTTGATGCTTCCATACAGATTGTTACCCCTTCCGTGCCGCCCGCCGGGCGGCTTTCCGTAATCCGTTTTCCGGAATGCGCCGACTGTCCCGGCGGCATCCCCAACGGCTACATTATACACATCCGCCCGCCTTTTGTCAAGGGAAAGACGGATTTCCGCATATTCCGAAAAAAAGAGGGTGTAAAAACCTCGCCTGCGTTTTGTTACACCCCCGTCTTCTCATTTCCCGCTGTTCTTTTTGTCCGTGATATGGGTATAATCCCCGCCCGCTTTGCGGAGCTTGATTCGCAGCTTCAGACCCGTAATCTCCTGCGACTTTTTCCCGATGCTGACCGCCAGCGCCTCGGCGCGCTCCTCCAGCTCGGACTGCACGCTCCCGTGCTTCGGGCGCAGCCGCTCGTAGCTCACCTCGCCCAGCCGACGCAGCAGCTCCCGCTTTTCCTTTTCCGCCCGCGCCAGCTTCATCTTCAGGGATGCCGTCTCGGCGGCGTCCTTTATCTCCGCCTTCACGTTGTCCCGAATGTTCCGCAGTACCTGCGACGACGCGGATTCCTGCTTGCTTTTCCCGTCCTTTTTGCTTTCCGCCATATATGTATCCCCCTCAGGGCAGCTCGATTTGAGCCACCACGGCATTGTGATCGGAATAGTACTGTCCCTCTACCGGCCGATCCTCCACGGCATAGGCGGACAGGCACTTTCCGTCTGTGAAAATATAGTCTATTTTCTCACGCTTCCCGGCCGTGAGCCTGCCGAACCCGTGGAAGGTGCCGGGCAGTCCCGCCGTGCAGTCCACGACGCCGCGGGCCGCCAGCGCCTCGGGGATCAGCCGGATTTCCGGCGAATCGGGCAGCGCGTTGAAATCCCCCGTCAGCACGAACGGCTCCCGCCGACCCGAAATCAGCTGCACAAGCTCCATCGCGCCGAGATAGCGTGCCTGCGCCCCCACGTGATCCAGGTGCGTATTGTAGAACCGGAACGGCTGCGCCGATCCGTTGTGCCGCAGCAGCACCGACGTGACCATGCGCGGGCATTTGCTCTGGTCTCCGCCGAAGGTGGAGCCGGGGATGTCGGGCGTCGGGGACAGCCACCTGTTCTCCAGCGCCAGCAGCTCACAGGCACCCGTACGGTAGCCCAGCAGCATGGACTCCCCGTGGCAGTTCGCCTCCCGTCCGCAGCCCTGCAGCGTGTACCCGCTCAGATGCTCCCGCATCCATGTGCGCATGTCGTCCGTGACCTCCTGGAACCCCACAAGGTCAGGCTGCTCGTGCTCCAGAACCTCCAGAACACGCGGCGCGCGGTTAAAAAACATATTGATTCCGTCGCATCCTGCGGCAACCCGCAGGTTGAAGCTCATGCATTTCAGTGTGAACGCCATACTCTTTTTTCCCCTATTCCATTCCCTTTTTCGTTTGGTTTTTATCCGTTTCCGCAGCCGATCGCCGATCGCTAATTGCTGACTGCTGACTGCTGACTGCTGACTGCTGACTGCTGACTGCTGACTGCTGACTGCTGACTGCTGACTGCTGACTGCTGACTGTTTTTCGGCTCAACGCGGATAACCCGGCACAGCCCGCCCTGCGTGGCAGTCCCCGTCACGATCTGCGGTACGCCGTTCGGCAGGATATCCTCATGGCTGAAGTGAATATGTCCCGCGACCACCGCCGCGACGGATGTCCGCTCCAGTGCCGCCAGCCGGTACAGCCCGTCTGCCGTGCCGCTTCCGCTCCCGACCCCGCCGGGGCCCATGCAGATATTCCGCCTCCATACGTCGGCGGTAGGCCCTGCCAGCGTATCCGCCGTCAGCGGGACGTGCAGCAGCAGGATCACGGGCTTTGTCCCCCGGCACAGCGCGCGCAGACGGTTCAGTGCCGTCTCCGGCACGTCGTCCATGGCGTTGTCGACCGCCGCCGCGATCATGTCCGGGTATTCGATGCAGTGGAACGCCGTATCGCCGCCGGATATGTCCGCAAACCGCGGAAGTCCGCCTCGCCGCGCGTCCTCCGAGTTGTAGTTGTCAAGGAAATTCCAGTCGTGGTTTCCGACGGTATACAGGGACGGGACCGGACTGTTCCGTATGCAGGCATGCAGGAGGGACAGATTCTCTTCGGACGGGAAATCGACGATATCCCCGCCCAGCAGCAAAAGATCCGCGCGGATGTCCGCCCCGTACGCAAACAGGTACGGCATCCGCTCCGCGCTTGTCATGCCGTCGAAGGAAAAAGCCTTCTCACGCGACCGGCAGTACTGCAGGCGGTCGGGTCTCACCCCGCCGCAGGCGCAGGCGTGCACGTCCGTGATGTGCAGAAGGGTGTATGACCTCGTCAGCCCCGCTATCCGCAGGACCGTTTGCTCGGCGCGGATATACTCCTCCCGGCTCTCCCGCTGCTCCGCAGCTGTGACTGTCATATGCGTATCCCCCCGCGTGCGGCGTCCGTTACTTGTTTTCGTCCGTGGGAGCGGTCTGCTCCGCACCGTCCGCGGCGGTCTCCCCGCCGATGACGGCACTGTCACCGTCGGCATTGATGACGATATCCTCTTCCTTTTCCTTGTTGGCATCCTCGTCGATGCCGAGCTTGTCGGATACCTTCTTCTTCACCTTGCGCCACCAGACAAACAGCACGGCGCCCGCGGCAATCAGGATACCGCCGATGGCGGACGCGGCAAAGGAAACGACGGACGGGTCGATATAGGCGGCCGCGCCGCAGATGCCCGCGACGATCAGCGCCGCGCCGATATACAGCCCCCAGAGGGCGTTTGACAAAAACTTTTTCATGGTATGTTTTCTCCCCTTTCGGTTCTTTCTTAACTTTTAACTTTTAACTCTTGACTCTTGACTCTTGACTCTTGACTCTTGACTCTTGACTCTTGACTCTTATTTCTTTTTTCCGCGCGCGTCCGCCTCCGCCTGTCTGCGGGCGGTCTGCCTGTCGCGCAGACGGGTCAGAATGTAGGTCACGCCGGGCATGCCGTTCTGCCCGTAGCTGTACAGATGCCGGTGCAGCAGATCGGTAATCTGCTTCTCCCACGCGGCGCTGTCGGCCATCAGTGCCCGCGCCGTACTGTTCACGCTGTCCGCCAGCTCCTGCTTCTCCAGCGATTTTCCCACCTCGTCCCGCAGGGAAATCTCCACGGGAATGTCCGGGATATCCTTCCAGTCCGGGTTCTCCATCTTGATTTTCGTATTGACGAACAGGACGGGACGCTTGGTGGAAAAACAGAACTCATAGGCAATCGCAGACCAGTCGGTAATCAGCAGATCGGACGAATAGATGGATTTGTTGGACGAGAAATCCAGCTCGAAGGTCAGCTCGGCATCGGGCACGCCGGCATATTTTTCGGTCAGTGCGCGCATCCGCTCGCCGTACCGCTTGACATACTCCGGGTGCGGACGGACGGTCAGGTGCACGTCCGGCGCGCGCAGCTTTTCGATCAGCGTGTCAATCACGCTGTCCAGCAGGTTGTCCTCCTGCCACGAGGGCGCAATGAGTATTTCCTTTTTCTCGTGCGGCGTCTTGTCCATATGCTCATACGCCGCCTCCAGCTTCTCCGCCAGCGGATATCCGAAGGGAACAACCGTCTTGGCGGGAAGGCCGTACACCCGCTCGGTGGAGCGTACCTCCCGCTCCACATGCGGGCCTGTCGCGAAAATCGTGTCGAAATGATCCAGCGCGCCCTTGTGAAAGCCCATGTGCACGCTCATCATGTCATGCGGAACATAGATGTACTCGGCATCCTTCCGCACGAGGGAACGCTTGATATAGAAGGTGTCAAGGTCGGGCGTGGTCATGGCGACCATATCGGCATCCATGCGCATCATCAGGGGAATCAGTTTTTTCAGCCCGATGTAGTAGGGACGGATGCGGGGCTGCGTCTTTGCCAGCTCGAATACGGCATCGTTCGGGTCGGACGTGATGTAATGGATGGTGATGTTGGAGGATTTCAGCAGACCGTCAATCAGTGCCTCATAGTACTTGTAAAAGCCGCTGCGCTCGGAGTAGATAACCAGATGCTTGTTGACAATGCCGAAAAACCTCTTGTAATCCGCCCGCTCGCGCTTGGCCAGTGCCCGCGCCGCGGGATCACGCGCACCGCCCCGGCCGTCCAGCTTCTCGATATCGTTGAGTGCCTGCCGGCTTGCCTCCAGCTCCGCCATATCCACATACTTTTTCGGATTTATGACGGCGTTCAGCAGGTACTGCTGCAGGATGGCGAACACATTGCTGGCAATCCAGTACAGCGCGACGCCCGCCGCGACGAAAAATCCCAGCACCAGCGATATGCCGACCGACAGCACGGTCATCCCGTAGCGGTTCAGACGGCTCTGATCCACCTGCAGGATGTTGATGCGGTTCTGCACCCAGCAGAGCAGGAAGGAAAACGCGCCGGCGAGCAGGGGAACCAGTATATACC